>LNEX01000594.1 GCA_001464165.1 bacterium Ga0077546 | reverse complement strand
ACTTCGCTCGAAATATTCCCATTAACTTTATTGGCTGACGAACTATCGCTCAGATATTGCATCGCCGGCGGTGCGGAATTCATCTGCGTCTTGATCAAAAAACCTTCGCTAGATCCGTCAGCTTGAGCTGATGCAGGTATCGCCATCAAACCTCCCAATGCACAGCAAACAATGGCTACCTTATAAGAAGCGTGAATCGCTTTCATTTAAACTCCTCCAACCAAAGAATCAGGCGACTAAAGAAATAAGAGCAGAAAACATCAAGCTCTATCGCCACCCTTTCATTTAAGAACATGGCAGTAAAGGATTTATGTTGACAAAACGTCGACTTTAAAGGATTTGTAAAGGCGCCTTAATAGCAATAGGCTAACATTGGAATACAGTAAATAAGTAGATACAGTAATTCAGTAGATAGAAGTAACAAGCCTTGACCAACCAAGAAATTAGCAGCAATGACAGCCAATCGGCACAAGGCAGCCGCCTGCTCTTGGTTGACGACGATCAGAAGTACTGCCGCCTCATTTCAGACTACTTGAGCCGCTACGGCTATGAGGTCACCGCTGTTCATGACGGCCAGTCAGGCCTGCAGCTCTCTAATGGCCACGGCTTTGACGCCATAATATTAGATGTAATGCTCCCCGGCCTCGACGGTTACGCCGTATTGAAAAAATTGCGAGAGCAGAGTCAAATTCCAGTTTTAATGCTAACTGCACTCGGTGACGAAACAGATCGCATCGTTGGCCTCGAAATCGGAGCCGATGACTACCTGCCTAAAACTTTTTCTCCCAGAGAATTATTAGCGCGACTTAGAGCGGTTTTGCGCCGCACTAAAGCAGCAGAGCAAAATAATAAAACCGAAATTACAGTAGGGCCACTGGTGATAGATCTGCTAGCTCGCAGAGCAAATCTTGGCGATGAACTTTTGGCACTTACACCCGTTGAATTTGATTTACTAGTAGTGCTGGCTCAGGCTAAGGGTCGTGTGCAAACTCGCGAACACCTTTTAAATGAAATACGTGAGCGCAACTACGACATTTTCGATCGCACCATTGACGTGCACATTTCAGCACTGCGCCGAAAGTTACAAGACGATCCGAAAAATCCCAGATTCATTCGCACAGTGCGCGCCGCTGGCTACATGCTAATTGACCAGACTGACCGGGAGCGCCCATGAAGCTAGGCGATTTTCTACCGAGAAAGCAAAGCTTGGCCCTAAAGTTTCTCTATCTTCTCATTGCTTACATAACACTTCTAGTAGTTTTTCCATTGCTAAGCTTCAATGCGAAATTCGGCATTGGCTGGGATGCGCTGCTGCAAAGCCCAGCCGGAAGCCATGTGGACTCAGTAGCTGATGCCATAAACGAACAACTGCGCACGTCGCCGAGTGCTAGCTGGAATGGCATATTAAAAAACTTTGGTGGCATCTATCAAGTCAAATACTATTTGTTCGACGGCAATGGTGAACAGTTAGCTGGAGACCCCATCAACCTTCCACCTACATTGGCCCAGAAGATACGAATGATGCCTCCCTTTCAGAAGCACAAACCGCCTCCACTAGGAGCCCCATTCAGAGATCCGCCACCGCATTGGCGTACACCGGATAGACAGCACGAGCGAGAGCCTGGATTAGCCCCTGGACCAGACAAAGAATTTCAAATGAGACCGCAATTTGGTCCAGACTTTGGCTCAAATCGAAGCCCAGACTTTGGTCCTCCCCATGATTTTAGAGACCGTCCTCCAGAACCAGTAAGTAATGAATTTCTAAAGGCTCATGGGCGCTTCTTGGTGCATACCAACAATCCAGACATATTTTGGATCGGCACGAGAATGATGCTCTTTTCTCCAGAGCGAGGGCACCCAATACCAGGAACACTACTGGCCGAATCAGACAATATTTGGCAAAGCAGTTTGCTCGTAGACCTAAAGGCAGCCTTACTTGTGCCTCTGGTTATTCTCTTGTTATCGCTGTGCTTTTGGCTGCCATTTATCTATCAAATAACAGCAGCTCTGACCGAGCTAACACGAGCAACAGAGAGCATTGCCGAAGGACACTTCGACACCAAAATCAACAGCAGTCGCCACGATGAAATTGGCAGATTGGCCGAAGCTGTCAATTCTATGGCCGATCGCATTAACACTTTTCTCACCGGTCAGAAACGCTTGATGGGTGATATATCCCATGAGCTTTGTTCGCCCATTGCCCGGCTGCAAATGGCCCTTGAGCTTCTCGAAAGCAGCTCAACACCAGAACAACAAAGCCTACTCAAAGATATTCGAGAAGAAGTAGTTGAGATGAATAATCTAGTCAACGAACTACTGGCATTTTCTAAAGCCGAACTGAAAGGGCCAATGCAGAACCTAGTGGCTGTGCCGCTCAAGCCCCTGTTCGAAAATCTGATAACGCGCTTGAGCCTGAGTGAAATAGTGGCCCTGCAGGTGGCAGACAACCTGGCACCATTAGCGGATCATATGCTGCTTGAGCGGGCCGTAGGCAACATGCTGAGAAACAGCGTGCGCTATGGCGGTGGAGAACAGATTTCACTGACAGCCCTGCGTCAAGGCGATGAAGTGGTGATAACCATTTCTGACCAGGGCCCTGGGGTGCCAGCCGAATCACTGAAGCACCTTGGCGAGCCATTCTTCAGACCTGAAGCGTCTCGCAGCCGCAGCTTTGGTGGAGCTGGTTTGGGCTTAGCCATAGTCAAATCTTGCGTCACCGCCTGCCAAGGCACCATGGCAATTCGCAACCGCGCCCCCCATGGTTTGGAAATTGAAATTAGGCTTAGAGCTACTAACTAGAAACAAAGAAACCGCCAGCCAAGCCAATAACTAAATTTCTTGTCACGCAAATAGAATAAGAGGTTTATAGAACATTGATAAAATGACTGAATAAATGACACGAAATTGACTGATTTTGCTTGAAAATAGAATGTCCCGCAAACGGCCGTATAAGTGACAGCAAAAAAGAGAGAGGCAAAAAAAATTGCTAATAGGCTATATGCGGGTATCAAAAGCTGACGGCTCCCAAACCGTCGACCTACAGAAGGACGCTCTCGCGGCCGCTGGAGTAACGAAGAAGCGAATGTATGAGGACCAAGCCTCAGGCAAAAAAGACGACCGCCCTGGTCTCGACGCCTGCCTTAAAGCGCTGCGCGAAGGCGATACGCTAATTGTCTGGAAGCTTGATCGCCTTGGCCGCAATCTAACTCACTTGGTCAATCTCATTCAAGATCTGTCAGGGCGCGGAGTCAAGCTCAAGGTGTTAACTGGCCAGGGCGCCAGTATTGATACCAGCACAGCTTCCGGTAAACTGATTTTCGGAATCTTCTCTGCCCTAGCCGAATATGAAGCCGCCCTCATCTCTGAGCGAACGCTGGCCGGGCTAGCCGCAGCCAGAGCACGTGGACGAGTCGGCGGCCGTCGCCACACAATGACGCTGGCGAAAGTACACATCGCCAAAGCGGCAATGGGCAAACCCGGTACTGTAGTCAATGATCTGTGCCAGGAGCTGAGCATAAGCCGCCAGACGCTCTATCGATATGTCAGCCCGACTGGGGCGCTACGGCCTGACGGGAGGAAGCTTCTCAAGAAGCGGTAAACGCAAGAGCCTACTTAGTAAGATGGCCTAAAATATTTATCGGCCACCCAATTTCAATGCCCTTCAAACCCGCGTGGTTGCGTGGCAATTTTCAGCGTTATAGCCTATCTCGTTCATTTTCGGTAATCTTACACCAGATAGTAGAAAATTAGCAAGAGCAAGAAAAAAATGCCACCGGTGAGAGTGGCATTGGAAAAAGTCAGTAGCTCCTCTCAACCATGAGAAGAGCTACTGTAAGTAATTGTCTAAATGTAAGCTTGTATCCGGTATACATACATAGCATTTAGGGAATTATGTCGGAGTCAATGATCTTGTGATCCTTAGCAATGTTTGATTTAGCTTTTTTTCCGACTACCGCAGAAATTGTGTGTGGTCTAGGTGGCAGCAGTGGCTCATTAGAGTAGTACATATTTGACACTAATTTTAGATCTGCCTTCTCAATCAATGTGCCTGCTGATATCTCCTTCGCGGTACACACGAATGGGATATTAATTCCTGCAAGGTCCAAAAAGTCACACTCCTGAATGATCTTATTACGGGGGATATCGTGACTAGGACGTTTACCCATCACTAACTGCCTGATTTCCACTGCGTCTTGAGGGATTTTAGACGCTAGAAGTGATACTTCAACAATCATTCCTTTCTGTATCTTTTCACCCTTTCGAATTTTGGTAGCTGTCACTAAGACCGATCTCTCTTTAGCAACTGACAGCTGCTTTCCAATTGCCGGAGTGCAATTAGACCATAACAATATGACGCTTAGAGCGCAAACTAATGCTACGTACAAGTAAAGTTCCTCATTTATAAAATTGTGCCATAAGACCATAGTACATCTTTTCCTAGAGTGCTTTAAACTACTAGGAATTTATAGTTTGAAAAGCTAGACCTCAATTTATACGAGGAGGGGACTTTGAGATCCCCTCCTAATTTGCCGCAATTTGTTTTATGTAACAATTATCAGTTCGAATCAGGTAGCGTTATTCTGTCTACCGGCCTGTCCTCAAGTTTTTTACCTGTTCCTCCCTCGAACAAAAATTGTCTTCCTTTTCTATCGATGCCTGGATCGAATTGGTTGTTAAAGTTTCCATCCACATACACATGTCCATCAGTGGTCACTTTTCCACTGTATGCATATGTGTTTTTACCTGTGTATTTTGCGACAGTTTCGCCCAGCGAAGCATCTCCGAGCAGAAGCTTGCCATCAAATACACGCTTTTCATTTGAGTTTCTCCCACCGTCGCATACCATTAACACAGTAGCCTTCGCGTCCTTAAAACCCTCGCTATTCTTACTGTCTCTTGCTACTTGACCTTGTGAGTAATGCTTCGCATCAAGGGCAAGAGAGTCAGCTACGTGCCTTCCAAGACTTTTGTTATCGCTGCCGTGCCCTCGAACAACAAAGTAACCATCCGGGACAGGAGCTGACTTGCTAATGTAACCTTTGAGATAATCCAAATCAACGTCCTTCAATCCATCTGGATCAGTCCGGTTCAGCCCATCATTGCTGCAATACGCGTACAGGTTCATGCCAGCCTTGTAACCAATCGGGTCTGGCTGCAAGAAACGGCCTAACCCTTGGTGGAAGTATCTGGCCTTGTAGTAGTAGAGCCCAAGCTCAGTGTCATAACGTTGGCCCGTGTAGCCAATCGTGGTTCCAGGAAGCGTTGCTGCACTTTCGCCGAAGGGGCCGTACTTGTACTTGTTGCCGACAGCACCAGTGGTGGCATTTGACTGCGCAATCACTGAGCCGTGGTGGTCGTGGTGAATATAAGTAACCACGCCAGCAGAGGTCATCTGCAAGACGGGCTCTTCACCACCAGCAAAGACATAGCGGCGGGTGAGGGCGTTGGTTGCGCCGTTGCGTTCCTCCATCATGTGCGAGCCAGAGTAGATGTACTTGGTCTTGGTGCTGCCGACCGTCTTCTGAATCTGCCGCAGCTTGGGGTCATACACGAAAGATGCACTAGTGCCAGTCTTAGTGGCAGCAGTGAGCATCTGCTCCGTGTTATAAGAATAGGTCCACGAATTGTACGTGGCCAAGGCCCCAAGCGTGTTGTACGTG
>LNEX01000593.1 GCA_001464165.1 bacterium Ga0077546 | reverse complement strand
ATCAGTGGGCACGGAGTAGCTATCACCAATACAGCAAGAAAGCGAACGGCCTCTCCGCTTAGAGCCCAGGCGAGAACTGCCACTACCAGCGCTACCGGAGTATAAATGGCGCCGAGCTTATCACCTAAGCGTTGCAACTGTGGTTGCTTCGCTTCTGACTCGCGCATCACTTCCATAATCTTAGCGTAGCGAGAATCAGCCACTAACTTAGTGGTGCGTATAGTGAGCACAGCTTCTCCGTTAACAGCTCCTGAGATAACTGTTGAACCGCTAGTTTTCGTCACCTGAAAAGGCTCGCCAGTCAAATAAGACTCATCCATGCCGCCACGGCCATCGATAACCACACCGTCAGCCGGACAAATGTCATGAGGATAAAGCACCAAAGTGTCGCCGATAGCAACGTCTTGCAGCGGTACGTCTAATATTTCACTTTCACGTTTGCGGTGTGCCACAGAAGGCATACGTTTGGCTAAGGCGGCAAGCACTGATGAAGCGCTCTTGAGAGCGTAACTCTCTAAGGCCTCACCACCAGATAGCATCAAGACAATAATTGAACCAGCTAAATACTCGTGCAGGACAATCGAGGTAACTATTGAGATACCGCCTAATAAATCGGCACCAAACTCTTTCTTCAATAGCTTGAGCGTAAGATCGTATAGTAGCGGCAAGCCTCCTACCACAAACAAGCAGAGCAAAGGTAGATCAAAAGCCTTCTCATCAGCCTGCGATGCAAATTTCAAAACTAAATGCAACAAAATTGCCAACAGAGAAAAGACAGCTATCAGTCTGCTTTTTTGGCGCCATAAGTTGGCCAGCCCGTACCACGGTCCTGTCAAATCTTTCGCATTTACTTGAGGCGACATAAAAAAAGGTTTCCTGAATCAGCCAATACTGAATATAACAGGGTTGCAAACCCGGCAATCAATTTACCAGAGACGACCAGAAATGAGCGAAGAAGTTCCACTATTAACTTTTCCCATTCGGGGCATACCTTAATATGATTACTATTTTTCTGATTTTTCAAAGTTGGTGATTTTATGTCACGAATACTAATTGTTGAAGATGACGAGCAACTGTTAGAAATCCTTGCAGACGGGTTCTCAAGCTTCAACCACGCGGTTGAATGCGTGACAACAGGAAGCGTCGGCCTAGAGAGGCTCTTAACTAACGAGTACGACTTGGTCATATTAGACTGGGGCTTGCCTGTTTTATCTGGCCTGCAAATCTGTCAAGAGTATCGGCAAAAAGGGGGCCAAGCTCTAATAATTTTTCTCACCGGAAAAAAAGATATCGACAGTAGATTGGAGGCCCTCGACATGGGCGCTGACGATTACTTATCCAAACCATTTTCTTTCAAAGAGTTGCTCGCTCGGGTCAACGCCCTTCTGCGGCGTCCTAGTCAAATGGCTGAGACTGTCTTGACTGTAAAAAACGTCAAACTTGATTTGCGTACTCGTGTCGTCACCATTGATGACAAGCCGACGGCCTTAGCAGCTAATGAATATGCGCTGTTAGAGCTGTTTCTGCGTAATCGTGGCAAAGTCTTTAGCTATAACGAATTGATGGAAAGAATCTTCAAAGCAAACGAAGATGCCTCAGAAGAAGCTGTTCGTCAGCGCATCACCCGTCTGCGCAAAAAAATTGATGGTGATCGTGAAGTATCATGCATTCGCACCATTAAGGGCTTAGGTTATTGCATTGATGTGGTGCGTTAGCTTCAATAATTTTTCATGGTCACAGATTGGTCCCAACTTTCTAGTAATCTCGCCGTTGAGCTTTTACCCCCGCGAAAAGCTTGGCTCTGACTCGCTCAAAGCACAGTAGGGTCAAAAGACAACAATTCGCTAGCTACGCAAACCAATATTAGAGCAGCGTAAAACTAACGAATCTTCATCGCCGAACAAAAAGACAGTGATACCACAATCGGTATCACTGCTTGTCGCGTTTTAACGCGCTCAAAGCGGCTCCTAGTGCGAGCTTTGCTAACTTTTTCATTACTAAAAAATATTGAAGAAGCAGCCCGTCCTCTTGACTACATAAGGCGGGAAATGAAAGCTTTAAGACGTCACACATTATTCAAAAAAAAGAAAGGAAAGCACTCACCAGTCAGCAAAAGAAAACCTAACAAAAGCCTTACTCATGTGCTCAGTCACATGTCTACCGCAACGTCCAATGAACTAGCTGTACGAGCTGCACTAGTCAACTAGACAGCCATAACCACATCTTAATCAAGGAGACCACAATGTCTGTCACGAACAATCCGACCATCGCCTCGACTTCGACTGCCTCGGCAGCCGAAATCCAGAGAGTGTCAGAGACCATCGCAAAAATCCAGGAATTGATGCCGACTCTCAAGGGCGCTCTCTGGACTCCGGTCATGACCCTCGAAAGTTCGGAAGTAAAGTTCAGCGGAGGTGAACTTGGCTGGTTCATGCCCTGCAGCCACGCCAGCCTGGCTGTGCAAAAGTTTTGCTTTGAAAACGGCATCCAGATGGTGATCTGGAAGCAACAGCGCGAACAAGACGGTGACGACGACGGCAACGCAGCTCAGGCCGATCTGTATACCATGAACCTCACGATCTACTAGAGCGCTGGTCTAGCTCTCGGTCAGCGCTATATCGCTATCACTGTCATCGAAAAGAAGACCACTCGAAAATTTGCTCGTGCGATCAGTCGCTCGGGAAATCGGCCAGCGCCAAATGGTTGGTTCTGGTACTCAATGAGCTCGAGAAATTCAATGAACAAACATCTCTCACTGCTTCTCACTGCCCGCTCAAAGCAAGTCAAAGTCGAGGCCGACTGGGCTGCATGGCTCAAGCAAGCTCTATACCTCTCGATGTTGGTAGCTCTGGTAAAACTAATCTTTCCTCACGCCATACCTTTCAGCTTCTGGGAGCTGTGGCACACCACCGGCTCAGTCGGTGACTGGCTGTTCGCTTCCTGGCCTATTCTCGTTTGGGCCGTTGGCATGACTTTCCTGATGGCAGCCGCAGAACGACACCAGGCAGCAGGAATCTGGATCAGTCTGCGGGCGGGCATCCTGGAAGAAATTGTATTTCGCTGGCTTGTCTTCATGTGGTGCATAGCCATGGCCAAACTGGGAGACTACATTCTCGGCGGATTCCTCTTCGATCACGGACTTGTCTGGCTGCTCTACAGTTTCATCCTCTCGCCCATCGCCGACTTCTTCACCTTCGGTCTTTTGCATGGGCAACTGAGCGGCAGTGACACCTGGTTTATTGCTGCGGCTCTGCTGATGGCGAACTCGCAGTTCAGAGATGGCCACAAATATCAGGGCCTGTTGGGACTCGTCAATTCATGGTTCATCGGCATGTATATGTTCTACCTGCTGTTCACCTACGGACTGGTGGCAGCCATCGCCGTGCACCTGATTTACGATCTCTGCATCTTCGCCATCGAATACATCGACCGCGCTCATGAGCGTTCTCGCTACTGACTGCGAGCACGGCACCCTTGAAGAAGGAAGCACCGGCACATCTCCGCTAGCAAAACCGACGCACCACTCATGGTGCGTCCAATCCAACTGGCAATAGAAAGTCAAAACAATGAACGGAATCATAACTCCAGTGTACGTCTTCGTTCTCGCGCTTCTGTCGATCGCGACAATGATCCTGACCATGCGTATCCTGGATCTCACCAAAATGCCCGCATGGATGAAAAAGCGACGCCGAAACACGCGCCGCTATATCTGCCTTGATCCATATTGGCGCAAAAAGGGCCTGTTCGACTGGCTCACAGGTGGACCAAACGTTCAACGGGTTCTGGCCAACCTGCCGACCGAACTCGAGGAACTGGACGTCAGCGGTACTGATATTGCCAGCCTTCCTGCTCTGCTGCCGTCGGGCTTGAAGACGCTCTCGGCAAGGAATTGTCGCAATCTCAAAGGCATTACGGCTCTTCCCGATTCCATTGAGGTGCTCGATTTCTGGGGCTGCGAGGCTCTTGCTCAGCTGCCAGAATCTTTGCCGACATCGCTAAAGGAGCTGTACGTCGTGGGCACGGCCTTGACCGCATTGCCAAAACTCCCCAGCGGTCTGCAACAGTTCGACGCTCGCTGCTCATCGCAGCTAGCTCAGTTGCATAGCGACTGGCCGGAGTTTCGAATCAGCCCCGAGGCGAACACTGGCAGCCTGCACTGGCTCAATCTCTGCGGCACGCCAGCAGCCAACGATATCACCGGCAACTTGCCCGATGTGGTGCTGACTCAGGTCAGAACAATCGGTCATGCCGGTTGGCGTATGAACAGCGCATGGGTTGGCTCCTATCATTTCGCTGGCCAGCCTATGCCGGCCATGCGGATTTACTAATCACGATTGGAGAGCAGCGTTGCCAATACTCGTTGATCTCCGATAGAGACAGACGCTCCAAATCACTGGTGCGTCCAACCAAAAGAAATGAAGAACTAGGCTTTCACCCGGCATATTCGCTCGCCCGTCTAACGAGTAAATATGAGCCAGAAAGCCTTAAGCAGAGCACGCGAAGCGCCTGAGTAAACACGCGTGTTCTTTAACCCTCTCAGGCAGATTGGAAACAACAAAATGAAACCGAACCTTTCGGCCATCGAAGCTTCAATGCTTACCATCGAAGCTTCAACGCTTGCCATCGAGGAAAAGGCTGAACTGAAACATCTCGCTCGCCAAATTCTCGAAGCACAAGAAGAAGAGGCTAACGCGCTCAAAGATATCTACTCTAGCAAAGCCGGCGTCAACGAGCGCCAATACAGCAAACGTTTGAGCGAGCCCATGTCGGCAGACAAGCGCAACGATGTACTGACAGAGCAGTTTGCTTATCGCAACTGGTTTGCCAATGCAGTTCTGCGCACCAGCGAAGTACGCCGTCGGCTGCAATCTCTGACCAACCAGGTCGAGACCAAGGTGAGTGAGATTGCATCGCAAGGGAAAGCCAACAACATCGTGGCACTAGTTGCCATGCTCAAGCTGGCTCGCACCAACGACTACTCGGCACCCGACGAGATTTTGTCTGAGTTCGACAAAGTTAGTGGCGTCAGTGGCGATCGCATCCGCGAAGCTGTACTCGCCATCTTCAGCAGCAAGAAGGCAGGCTCGGGAGTCTTTTGTAAGCCCAACTTCACCTCCTCCCCGCTGCAGTTCGCCGAGCCGAATGCGGTGCAAATGGAGCTCAAAGTCGCAGTGGACGCGGCTATGCTGATCCGAGAGAAGTGTGAAAGACTGAGATTCAACTTCACTGACGCACGAAGCAAGAACAATCTGCCGCAGTTCACGCAGCGGATGGAGCAAGCGCATGCTGCTGGAGAAGACGCAAAGATTGCCGCCATCGCCAGAGAGAAGAGCAATGCCGAAGCGGCGCTGTTCATTGCAGCTACCCTCTATGAAACTGCACACTGTGAGCTGGTGCGTGTTGTGGCTGAATTGAAGAAAGCCATCGAAGCGGCCGCTTCGGCTGTCGGCAATCACACCACTCTCACTGGCCTCAAGGCTATCAGCAATTGCCTTGGCGCCTGGAAATGGCTCGGTGAGCTGACTGGATACACCGAAAGCAACTATCGCTCCTGCGACCCCGGCAAGGTTCTTGCCGAGCTTGAGTTCGACAGCTCGGCATACATCAATCGTTAACTTGGATAGATTTGACCACAAGCTGGCACGCACCGAACTGCGTGTGCCAGTAGGAAGTATCCGTCTAAGGAACCAATGGCCATAAGCGAATTGCTGGAAGCGAATATTCGCTTCCAGCGAACCAAAACTGCGGCGACACAGCTCGTAAAAAAAACCATCAATGCTACTGTCGTGTATAGTTATTAAAACACCTTTTTTTTAGAAAGGTCCTAAAAGTATTGTGATGCCTATCGACAAGAGCAGGAAGACATCCTCGACTGAACGAGGCTGCCTTCCTGTTTATCGAGCCGAGGGTTTACTGCGGGGCGAAGATGGGGTTGACGACGATCTCGTCGTTGTCACCGGGGCCAGCCTTGACCAGAATCAAGCCGTGAGCGGCACGTGAGCAGAGCTGGGCGGCGGTCAGTTGCTCGACGGTCTTGTTGAGGTCGAACTTGTAGCTCACTTCGGCCCGCATGCTTTGCTCTGCCTGCTTGACGCTGCTCAGGCCAATTGCTTGCCCTGCCTGATGCGTGTCATCTTCGGCACTGCAGACGAGGGCGAACGTCACTGCCTTCCAGAGCCAGTAGAGATTGGGCATGGCGCGCAGGTAGGCCGCAGCTTCGGCGGTGAAAAAAGTAGTGAGCACCTTGTCTTCATCGACGCTCACCTTTGCCTGGGTCTTGCAGGCCAGAGCGTTCAGTGCAGCACCAAGATAGGTGCTGGTGCATGGTTGGTAAACCGAGCAGAGGCGGACTTGCCGATGCATCTCGGTATCTGCCACCTGATAAAGTTCACCGTTGAAAATCTTATGCATGATGTCTCCTTATCACCGCAGTATTTCAGCGGTCCTTGATGACGAAACGAGCCTTGAAACCGTTGCTGCGCTCCGGCCATTCGATTTGAGCCTCCACCAGGCGCAGAATGCCCAGCAGTTCCATGGTGCGACCGGTGAGTTCGGCCTCGACGATGGGCACCGAGACGTCGCGGCCTTCGACATAGTCGTCGCCATGGCGGCCGACAGAGAACTCGTAGGAGAGTTCCTTGTCCGGGTCACTTTCGACCTGCTCCAGCAGCTCCTTGAGCACTGCCAGAACGCCGAGGCGCTGAACCAGCGGTGCTTGCGCCACGGGACTAGCGTACTTGCGCAGACCATCGAGCAATCGTTCAGCACGGGCAACCGGGTCGGCGCACTCGCCGACGCTCTTGAGATGGTTGGCCAAGACCGTTTCGAGAACGACGCTGGCCTGATTGATCATGCCCGACAGAAAGGAAATGGCGAGTTCGAGTTTGGCTTTCATGATTTCTCCACGAGAAGTAAATAACGGAACGATGGAACACTGAGACGGTGAACTACTCCGACTCAGGTAAAGCTCAAAGAAAGATCGACCCCCTACTAGCGGCCGCGATAACCCATCAAGAAGGCGTCTTCGCAATCGCCGTAGTGATGGGGCAGTTCGCGCACCACCTCGAAACCCAGGCGGTGGTAGAGCTTCTGCGCGCCGACATTGCTCTTGCGCACATGCAACGTCACATAGCAGCGCGCTCTGTCCGCCAGCGACAGAATCATCTCGCGGCCGAGGCCCAGACTGCGACACTCCGGCTTCACGGCCACGTGAGCCACGTGCAGTCGATCCGGTTGCTTGACGTAAAGGATGTAACCCACCACCTTGCCATCGAGAACGCGCGCACGACCGGAGTTGCCACGCTTGACGGCGAAGCGCAGGAAGTCGAGAGCACCCCAGGGATGAGCAAAGCTAGCCTTCTCGATGGCTAGCATTGAGGGCAGGTCGCTAAGCCAGGAGATTTGACGCAAAGAAACGTCGGCTTGAATAGCCAGAATTGCTTCCATGATAGATCCTCTCAAATAGGTTAAAGACTGACGGGCAGGCTAATTGGCCGCAAGTCAGATCAGTTCAAAACCGAACTGCTGTTCGCCCTACTCGTCGTCAGGGACGCGCGGCAAACGCACCCGCGGCGGCACAGCAGTGAGAGCGAGCAGGCCGAACAAGACCACGCCAGCCCAGGGGTACCAGACGGCAGTCATCTGCGTGCCGACGAAGCACATCGCCGTCAGCAACATGGCGAACGCTCGCAAGCCTTCATCGGATGGCGACGGCCACGAGAAGACGAAGGGAACAGCGGCCACGAAGACCATGAGGCCGGCAGCGGGAGCGACGAAGTAAGCGGCGGCGATGCCAGCCAGGAAAATCAGCCAGAAGATGGCTTGAAAAAAGCGACGCATGTGTTTCCTTGGTGATGTAGGCGCTTGTGCGCCCGTTGTGGACGAGAGTGAGAGGGCGCGGAGAGGCGGACGTCGGGTCAAAGAATATGCAGTTCTGCGAGGTCCAACATGGAGAGCATCAGCTCCACCACAAACAGAAAAAACAGCCATGAGGATTGGTGAACTGCCAGCCACATGTACCCCGCAGCAAGAACGAAGAAAACGAACGCAGCCATGAGGTCACGGGTGTTCGGCTTCTGACACAGTGCTCTCGTTTGGTAAACGGCTCTGAAGAAGAAGAAACATAGCAGCAGATGGAAGATGACGAGAAAAGCAGCGGAAGCAGTCAATTCAAGTCCTTTTGCAATTACGAAGGGTTCAATTAACAGCCGGCCTATTACCAAACAGAATTCTGTCTGAATAAGAAGCTAGCGATGGCACTGTTTTTGTGTTTACAGGTCTTGCGGAAAAATCTTTGGAAGAGAAATAGGGGGATAGAAAGACCCTAATTAAAGCCCTGTAATAAGATCAATCATGAGTAATTTCACTAGTTACAGGCAGAGAAATGGTTGAGCCTCGCTGGCGCAGTTAGTGCATCGCGTCGATGCGGCACTGGGACGACTGACCGGCTCCACTGAGAAATTAAAAGCAACATGCCTCCAGGATAACTCTGCAAAAGTTACATCTAACCGGCAGCGAATACAGCTAGCACAGCGCCACCACCTGCGGTGGCGCAAACGCAAAGAAGCGCTACAAGGCTAAATCGGCCTAGTAGCGCAGAATGAGATAGTGGAAGTGCAAACATCAGAGATCTAAAGAATCAAATGATTGCTCGACTGATAGAAGAATTGTAAAAGCCTTTGTTGGCATTTTAAGGGCGAAAATTGCTGGCCAAAAAAGCATTTACGCTGCCAGGCCCAAACTATTTTTGTCAGCCAGAATCGTTTCTAATTATATAAGCTAGTAGAAATAAACAAAAGAAAAAATACAAAAACCACGGTGGTGCCGAAGAACTGTGACAAAGCACAATTCTCCGGCACCCCGGGTTCCTATATTTCGAGCAGGCTAGCTCTTCTTGCCGGCCCGGCCGTGAATGAAGACGACAGTGTCACCATCCAGAGTGGCATGGTCGACGCGCCGCGGGCGAGAGTCGATCAGGCGCTTGCGCTCAGCAGGGTCGCTGGGAAACTCCAAGACCTTCACGCCGCCGTCAGCTTGCACCACACCAACCGCCGCCACACCATTGCGCCAGGGTTGTCCCGAGCTGTAGCTCAGCAAGGGACTTCCGGCCGGAATGAGATGGCCGACCTGCATCCCTCGACGCCCGGAGGGCGAAGACTGAGACAGCGCCGCCGGCGGCTCGACGAAACCGTCGGCATCCATGACCAGATTGGGCACCCCATCGCGACCGCCGTAGAAGATCTTAGGCTGGTCACCCTGCTTGCTCTCGCCGCGCAGCCGCCGGCTGATGCCCTTGCCTGCAGCGAGGATGCCGTCGCGCAGCGCCAAGCACAGCACGCCGAACATCAAGAAGAGAAACATACCTGCACCAATGGCGCAGAAACAGACCAAAGCAGCGATTCCTTTCAGAGTCTTCATATTCATATCCTTCGATTTGTGGTTAGACAGATAGTTAGAAACTGCCGAAGGCTCCGGAACCTAGTTCCGGAGCTGCCAGTGACAAGCAGCAATGGCGCCAAAAAGATTGCTAAACCGAGCAACCTCTTTCAGAGCCACTGTCAGCCAGATAAGCAACAAGCGCATCAGTCAGAGCTGAAGCCACTTTGTCTTGATAAGCAGGAGTATTGAGCAAAGCCCTGGTTGTAGGATTGGTCAAATAACCAATCTCAACCAAGGTTGCTGGAACATCGTTGCCATCCAACACAAAGAGGTTTCGAGCGTGACTCCATTTGGCTTGCTCTTTGAGCTTGAGCGAAACGGTATCGAGAACCAATTCCGCTAACTCTTGATCGCGGCTGTCGAAGTAGTAGGTCTCTATCCCGCGAATGTGAGACTTTGCCACCGAATTGCCGTGCACGGCGATGAAGACGTCAGGGCAGATGCGATTGCTGGCATCGAGCCGCTCTTGCAGAGTGAGGGTTTGATCGCTGTCGCGAGTCATCTCGACAGTTGCACCAAGAGCCTCCAGCTTGCTGCGAAGCAAGAGAGAGACATTTAGTGTCACCGTCTTTTCCTCAACGCCACCAGAAATAGCACCAGGATCACTGCCACCATGGCCGGGGTCAACGAGAATGGTCTTGCCCAGCAGTGGTTCATTGATAAAGGCCTGGTCAGCCTGTTTTTGCCCTTGAGCCGTTGGCTTTCCCTGAGAGTCATGGCCTTGAGGAGCCACGGGGACAGGCAGTTGCCCCGGCGAACGCACAGGCAGATGCCGAGCGCTGATGGGAAGGCTGGCAAGCACGGGCAAAGCCAATGCAGCCGCCAAGGAAGTTGAAGTAGTTATGGCGAGGATTACAGCACTGATGAGCGCTCCTCTGAAGCGGGGAATGGACACATGGTGTCTCCTTAGGTTTCTTGGTTGACATGAAAACGGGAAAGAAAAAATGTAAATTCTGTTCAGGCAGTTGCAGCAAAATGGCTGCCAGAGAAAGAGGCACATGGTTAGCGCCTCTCACTCTAGCGTCGCATTGATGCATGAAGGCCGTTCATACTTGCTGTTGTAGAAATCTGTCTACGACGCAGATCTACGCGTCAAGTCCAGACCATTGTATCGCCCCATACAAACGTCGATAGGCTTGGTGAGCCAAAGCTGGCATGCCTCTGCCGCGACGGATACCGAGCGCAGATAGAGTTGACGCAGGTCAGCCTCTATCGGCGAGAGCAAGAATGCCGCGCGCAGGTCTCCACTTTTGACATCGGGACCAACCGCCACTTTCAGCCTCGGGAAACAGCAGTTTCCCGAAAGCTCACGAAGCGTCGATTCGATACCATGGTGACCACCGGCTGAGCCCCTCTCGGCAAATCGAAGACGTCCCAACGGCATGGAGATGTCGTCATAGACGATCATCACATTGTCCATATTGGTGTCGAGCTTTTCGAGCAGGGCCTTGACTGTGAGACCGCTGTCATTCATGCCGGTTTGCGGCTTGACGAGAGCGATACTCGAGTTGGGTCGGGCAATCAGGCACGCCAGATCTGGGTCTTCGACGAACTCTGCGTTCATCCGTTGAGCCATATGGTCAATGACGTCGAAACCGGCATTATGCCTGGTCCAAAGAAACTGAGGGCCGGGGTTACCGAAACCAACGAAAACTCTTATCTTGTTTTCCACAATAGAAACTCCTCTCAGATTCTTGTCTGAAGTTAAAAGTGGGATGAGAAAAATCAGGAGTGAAAAAGAAAGGCTTCGGGGCCCGATTAGAGCCCCGAAGCCACAAGTTACAGCCACAGCAGCTGCTGCAGCCGACGGCGTTATGGACTACGCCTTGGTTGGTTCGGCCGCAGAAGCCGGAACCGTAGCAGGAGCAGCAGCAGCTGGAACAGGAGCGTCCACACCGGCAGCAACCGTCCCCGCATCGCCAGCCCCGTCAGCAGGCACCACTCCTTCGGTTCCGCCAGTTCCAGCCTCAGCAGTACCAGCAGCCGGAGCCTTGGGCTTGCGCTTCGGATAGGGCACCACAAGCACAGGCGTTGCACCGGGCTTGTCCACCAAACCCTTACCATCCCAAACGCCGGTGGCGATCAGGCTGGACAGCTTCGCCTTGTAGCCCACCAACCAAGCAGCCTGCCAACCATCGCTGGTCGACAGACGGCCGGTATAGCCGGTGGCCTTCTGGAAGTACTGCGCTGCACGAGCTGCCGCACGCGACAGGTAGTGCTGGTTGATGTCGAACATGTTGACGAACACGTTCCAGGCCAGCTTCTCGTTGCCGAGAACGATCACGCCGTTTTCGTCGTTACCGTAGCTGGCCTTGGCGCCGAGGTTGTCCGAGCCGAACACCACGGTGTACTTCTTGGTGCGCTTGTTGATGATCACCACAATCTTGCCGTGGGTGATGGCATGCGATTCCGGCAGCTTGAGCAGCTCGGTGATGAAGTCACCAAACTCCTTCTCACGACCGGTGGCGATCGTGAACAGCGGCGGCCGACCGGCGCGACGGATGGTCTTCACCCCCATGAGGGCCTGCGAAGAGCTGACCGTCATGAACATGCACAGCTGCGGGTTCTTGTTCCAGGCATCGGCGAACCAGTTGATGGCCGACGGTGTACCCGGGTAGAACACTTCACCGCAGATGACGCTGTCGCCATCGGCGGCAGCATCGTCGATCAGACCCTTGACCCGAGCCAAGAACGGCGACAACGGCACCGTCTCAGAAGGCCCCTTGGGCTTGACCTTGTCGTCCATGGAAGGCTGGAAGTAGGTCTCGATCACCGTACCGTCGGTTAGCGTGATCGGGGCGTAGCCCTGAGCATTGCGCCGACGGAAAGTCAGCGCCTGCTCCGAGTTGTCCGCCAGCATGCGGTTCCAGTAGTCCATGAAGTTGGCTGCCACCGCCGGGTTGTGGATGCGGCAGGCCATGTTGGACTGACAGCCCAGACCAGTGTTGGTCCAGTTGGTACTGCCAGTGGTGACATCGGTCGGCACGCCGTCCTTGTTCACTTTCACCTGGCTCTTGTTGTGAGCGATACCCCAGTTACCGATCATGCGATCGTACATCTTGGCGCCAGCCGCGTGCAGAGCCGCACGAGCCGGAGCGTTGATGAAATCGTCGGCGCCGGTGTTGCCGAGGATGAGGGTGATGTGCTGCAGGTTAGCCTTGATGTGGTCGACCAGCTGGTTGGCACTGAGTTCGTAGAGCGCAGAATAGACGTGTCCTCCGTCCGTCGCACATTCGTTCACAGGAGCCATCAGCAGAGCCGGCACGTTGCCCACCAGCGTCTTGCGAATGACGTTGTTGGGGTTGGCATAGTCTTCCAGAGCATCGATGATTTTCTGGAAGTCGGGCAGACCGTCGGGCGTGGTGCCGATCATACGCGACATCCACTGGGTGGAAAGCGTGCCGCGGGTGAAGGCCACCTCGAAGGTGTCGTCGACCTTGGTGCTGACGTTGACCGCATTGGTCACAGCCAACATGCCAGGGATGGCGACGAGGTTGCCCGGAGTGCCGCCCATGGCCTGGACTTCGTAGGTGTAGGTGTTACCCACCTTGGCCGTGAAGTCCATGTGGAACATGCGCTGAATCGGCCAAACCGTGCTCGGCTGGCTCTTCCAATCGGCATTGTCTTCGCCTTCGAAGGGCAGCTTGGTGGTGATCACTTCGCGCTTGCCGTTCTGGTCGATGCGAGTGAGAGCCATGCCGAGGCAGCCATCGATTTTGGCAGCATCAGCAAAAATCCAGCCGATCAGGCTGATCGAGTCGTTGCAGTAAGCAGCGGCTGCGATTTTGGGGTTCTGAGTTGTCATAGACATTTCCTTTATGGAACATTCCTGTTGGAGCATTCCGGTTAGAGAATGACGAAGCGCCCAAAGCAGCTAGCTAGCCTGCATTTGGAAAGAATTAGGGTTGTTAACTCAGGCTTCATCGATTAGAAAAACTGGTTGCTAAGTCACGAACTCTCATAGGAGACCTATGACGAGAACAAGGTGACAAATGACGAAACAGCTGTTTAGGCTGTTGAAGAGAGCGACGCGTGAGTGTGTTTAGTGCTTAGGTAGTTTTATTGGTTGTTGGAGGAAAAAAGTAAGGGAACTACTAGTGCTAACAAGAAAAGCCCTCTGATAGCAACATTTACTAAAGAGAGCATAAGTTAATGACGGCCGTTACTATTACTTATTAGTTGACGGAATTGGCAGACACGTAGAATCACCATGGCCTAGCGAAGCTACAACAAGGCAAAATCTAAGCAACTTGTAAAAAATTAGTCCTTGGCTATCCCTTAGCTATCCCTTAGCCAAAACAGCCACGTTTTCCATCACAGCCGAGAAGAAGTCTTCACCGTTATCGTTGATGATGATGAAAGCAGGAAAATCTTCTACTTCAATCTTGTGCACAGCTTCCATGCCCAGTTCAGGATAATCAATCACTTCTACTTTGCGAATTGAATCTTGTGCCAAGCGCGCCGCCGCACCACCAATGGTACCAAGATAAAAACCGCCGTACTGACCACAAGCAGCACTAACATTCTTGGCCCGATTGCCTTTGGCAAGAGTGACCAAACTGGCCCCTCGGCTCATTAAAGTATCAGCATAAGAATCCATGCGCCCAGCAGTAGTCGGGCCAAACGAACCAGAAGCATAGCCAGCTGGTGTCTTAGCCGGACCAGCGTAATAAATAGGGTGATTGCGCGTGTACTCTGGCAGCTCTTCGCCCTTCTCTACCAATTCCTTCCACTTAGCGTGCACAATATCGCGAGCAACGACCAATGTTCCAGTCAACATAACGCGAGTACCAGGAGGCTTTCCAGCCATACTGGCTCGAATTTCAGACATCGGTCGACTAAGATCAACCTTGATAGACTCGGCACCAAGCTCGGTTGGCTCAACTTCAGGCAAAAAGCGGGCAGGATCAGTCTCTAGCTGCTCAAGCCAGATACCATCTTTGTTGATTTTAGCGAGAATTTGGCGATCGGCACTACAAGAGACACCAATACCCATAGGCAGGCTGGCACCGTGTCTTGGCAAGCGCACAACGCGCACATCATGACAGAAATATTTTCCACCAAACTGAGCACCGATACCCAACTTGCGAGTAATGGCCAGCACTTCTTTCTCAAGAGCTAGATCGCGGAAAGCACGGCCAGTCTTATCGCCCTCAGTAGGCAAAGTATCAAGGTAATGGGTACTGGCCAGTTTCACAGTCTTCAATGTCATCTCAGCTGACAGCCCACCAATTACCACGGCTAAGTGATAGGGCGGACAAGCTGAAGTGCCCAGCCCACCAATCTTTTCAGTGAGCAAGCGAGCGAGGGATGAGGGATTGAGAGTAGATTTAGTTTCTTGCAAAAGATAGGTTTTATTGGCTGAGCCACCACCTTTAGCAATAAACATGAACTCGTAAGTAGAGCCAGGCTCGGCATATATTTCAATTTGCGCTGGTAGGTTAGAACCAGTGTTTGTCTCCTGGTACATGCTAAGAGGAGCCATTTGGCTATAGCGCAAATTACACTCGTTATAGGTTTTCTTGATGCCTTCAGCCAAAGCGGCAGCGTCATCAGCGTCGGTCCAGACATGATCACCTTTATGGGCAACCACTATGGCAGTGCCTGTATCCTGGCACATGGGTAGTGTTCCACCAGCAGAAATACTGGCATTTTTCAGCAACTCAAGTGCGACAAACTTGTCATTGGCAGTGGCCTCTTCGTCATCCAAAATCGAGCGCAGCA
Organism: bacterium Ga0077546; assembly: GCA_001464165.1. The sequence continues at coordinate 23,500 of LNEX01000593.1, read as the reverse complement.
TCTTTAAATGGCTCTCGCGCAGCAGGTGCGAAACATCTTTGAAAGCGGCCTTGGCAAGCATCGTTAGAGCTTCAGGTTTGACCACTAACATTTCGCGGCCATTCCACATTTCAACTGAAACGTGTTCTTTTCCCAAGAACTTGTATTCAGTGGTGTCTTCGCCCAAATGAAAAATGCTTCCTGCGCTATGCGACATGATTTTTATCTCTCATACTAATTCAACCCCAGTATTTTAGCGCAGTGCGGCCGCAGCTAATAGTACTGGCTACTAAAGGCTTAGTCTCGATTAAGCTTAGCCTTGACTTGGCTTAGCCTTTATCAGCAGTGAAACATAGGACATGCCGTACATGAGCATGGCAATCACGACCAGGCTCTTGATTCCAGTGACTAGGCAGAGATTCTCGGCCAAGCCCCCAATGGCAACACCAAGCAGATTAGCTGCCAGAAAGAGAGCTGGGGCGGCTGCCTGCCTGAAGCAGAGCGAGAAAATCATACCGCCAAAGAAGATCGGCAAGCAACCTACAACTACAGAAATTATGGCCAGTAGCATCGGACTAATATCGGTGGTAGCTGGCACCTGGAAGAAGTAATCTAACAGTAGGGACGCGCCAAGCATGACATATATGCGTGGCAAGATTTCTGGCTGCAATTTACCGGCGCACCAGTTCGCCAAGTACGCCAAAATCAACACACAGGCAATAACCACAGAACTAACAATCCAAGTGGCTCCAAAGAACAACGAAAGCTGAGTTATTGATTTGGTTTCTACCAACATAAAGGCCTGACCAAGAAAGAACATGTTGCCCCACTGGCCAGAGCTGATAGCGCCTTTGGTTGAGCGAGAAAGAATAAATGCTGGCACTACCACCGATACCAGAAGAGTACCGATATAAGTAAGAGCCCCAAGAGGATTATAAATCAAGTATAGAAACGGCCAGTCATCGGTAGAAGGCTGACTTTCAGTAAGGTCGTTCGGACCGGGCCAGGGATGTACAATTTTCAAGTCACTAGCACTGATTTTGACCTTGCCAGCTTCAGGACCAACTAAGAACAAAACACTATCCCATTCATCATCAACGTAAGTGTGAGGTGGTGAACCCTGAGCAGCGGCGATAGTTTGGTAGAGCCTTCGAGTGACAGGACTCTGCCCACCGGTGGCAAAGCTAATTGTCAACAGGCCACCCTCGTCTAAACGCTTCAGAGCTGACTCTATTGATTGCTTTGTATAGACGAAATTATCTACACGAACAAAGGATGCGGTTCCTAGAGTTGAGCAAGGATCTAGGTATGCAAACTGAATGAGGTCATACTTGTCTTTTGAATAGCGAAGGAAAGTTCTGGCATCTTCGTTATGAACAGTCACTCGCGGGTCCAAATATGGCTTCTGCGGATGAACTGTCTTACCTAAATTGCAGATAATCGGATCTATCTCAACTACATCAACATGTTTTGCACCATGCTCAAGAGCGTAAGCGACATCGTTTCCAGAACCTCCTCCCAGCACCAAAACTCTATCGTGCTTGGGAGCGCACTGAAGCGGAATGCGCAAGAAATCATAGTAATGTTTTATGACCGAGCATGCGCAAGGCAAAATGGAAGTACTTGTTATTTGAGTTCAAGCAATAGTTGCCCTGACCTAATAAGCTGTCTGCTGGCACCTCCATAGGAATGACATCGAGCTTGCTATAGGGCGACCATTTACTGGCCAAAGTCGTCGTACTGGCCGCACAAACCAAAAGCACGGTCAGAATAGGAACTAATTTATTCTGCACAATGGTCCAGCAAAGAAGACCTGCTATCAAAATCCACACCGGCGGAGGCAGTGAAAAGAAAGACATGGCAGCCAGTATTAAGACACCGAAAATACTGCCAAGCAGATTGATTGAGTAAGCGCGAAGGGGCGGCAGTCCAGCAAAGCAGCGACCCATTACCCCGCCTATGTTAACAAAGACGACCAATAAACAGACAACAATGAGCACCAACAAACCAATAGAAATCGCTACGATATGCGGCGGATTGACATCCATGTTGACTGACAACTTAGGGATATTGAGCTGAACGGAAAATATAACCGTGCCAAACAGCACGGCTAAAGCGCCTATCAAGTAAGCAACAGGAGTTCTGTAGCGATCTGGGGCGCCCATACCGGAAGAAGCTGCTACCAAAACTACCAGCAAGACAAGATTGGCAAAAGCTTGAATTGTTGGAACTTCAATCCCGAGCCAGCGTATTGCCAGAATTTCTCCGAACAACAGCAGCACACTAGACCAGAAGAGTCGTCGCTCTAAAGGCTCTCCCTTGGCACTAAGAAATTGAAAGATTTGCATTAAGCTATCGGTCTCCGCTGCGCTCGCCTGAGAATAAATCTAATTAGCGCACAATAATACCTGATTTGATTTTGGTTTGGCGGCCATACCGCTTTACTAGCCAAGAAAAGGGAAAAGCCAACCTACCCTGTCGCATAGTTGATCACAACACATTAAAGCGCAGAAGATTTCTACTATATGAAAGCATAATCCAGAACAAAATAATATAAAGGAAAAAAAGCAGACGAGCATTTGCTCGCCTGCTTTCAAGAGACAAGATAAGGCAATGGCAATTCCTAATTGTTTTTATTGAAGCGCAGTAACCGATGCTAGTGCATGGCTCCTTCAGCGGCAGCACGCTCGGCGATGGCAACAGCGAGCAGAGAGCGAATCCGCGCTAGAGCCTCGGCACCGCCGACAGACTCCACCGTGACGCCGCGGTCAGTCGATTTCAGCATAACAGCCTCGGTGGCCAGCTCAGCGCCGAAGCGACGAGCACCGGGAGAGAGAACAATGAGTTCGCCCTCACCGTTGAGCGCGTGAACGTGCAGCGTACCCTGGCCGTGACGGTAGCTCCCATGCGGCAGAGCAGCGAAGCTGAACCACATGTCGTCGCGCCGGTCGGCAGTGAAGAAATCAGAGCGACGCAGACCGAGGTCACGCATAGCCTGATTCAGTTCGTTGACGGCCTCCTGAAGAGCGTCGCCCTTCAGATTGATGATGATCTTGTTGATGGCCTCCAGGCGACCGAGATCACCCTCCATAATCGCCACCAGCACCGGTGCCGCGAGGGTGGCCGGAATGCGGTAGAGGATGAAGTCACGGAGTTCTCGCATTTGATTGCCAATGTTCATTGTGGCCTCCAAAGCTAAGGTTTGAGGGTAAAGAAAGAGGCTAGGTCAAATATTTCTGCCTGATGTATGACCTAGCCTAGACGTTAATCGTCGCTATTCGTGTAGGCCAGCTTCACTGTGGCAAAGAGCATGACCACCGACAGAAGCCCCCAGAGCAAGCTCCAGAACGCCGCAGGGAAGCCAGTCAACTGTGCCATGTTGGTGGCATCTGTGAACGAGTGCGCACCGACTAGACCAAGCGAAAGTTTGCTCAGCCAAATGATGTCTGTCAGAGCATTGATGCCGATGTGCACACCAAGAAAGAGCAGCACAATTTGCGCCCAGCGATCGCTAAACTTTGCACCAGCAAATATCAATGCCGACGCCAAAGCCAGGCCAACGAAGAAGCTGCCAGCAGCCTGACCAACACGACCAGCCAACCCGAAGGTCTGGGTAATCCAGACGAAACAAGCCACAGCAATCAAAATGCCCAGACCGATCAAAGTGGCCCGAGCAGCAGCTCTACTGCGACCAAGGGCAATCATGAGACAACCAAAGAGAGTGGTGCCGAGATAGCCAGTTTGATTGAAGACAAACGGCATTCCCCCTGTGGTCATGGTCAGCCCAGCATGCCCTTCACCATCGCTGACAATGGTGAGACCATGCACTGTGCCACCAGTAGCGATGCAGAAGATAGCATGCCCCATCTCGTGCAGCGTCGTGTCGAGCAGCTCGAGAGGCACCAACAGATAGCGCAGAGAAGGCTCCTGCATCAGCACAAGGCTGAGCAGGGCCGCTGCGCAGAGCCAGAATATCGAAGCCTTTGCTGGCTTCGTTGATTCAATGGTCATTGAGACTCCTAGCTAGCTGATCACGCGCTCCACCGGCTGCTTTTCGACTTTCACCGAATTGCCGTCGTAAGAGACGTGAACACGCAAGACGAAGCGGGTGGTACCCGAGTGCACGCCGCGCCAATGGTCGATCCAGTCGAGCACGGGGAAACGGCGATAGCTCTCCTTGACCTCGATGCAGGAGCCAGGCTCCATCAGCAGCAGGCCCTGGCAGCGAGTGAGGATGGCAGCGCCTGGCGAGACGCCGCCAGACGAGATCATGTAGGTCTCGGTCTCAGCCAGCAGAGCACGGCAGTCGCCGCGCACAGGGCGAATCGAGAAGGGCTCGGAGTTGACCAAGGGACAGTCGAAGAAGACGACCGCAGCCTGATCGCTGTGAGCGAACGACTTGTTGCTCTTCGCGCCTTCAGCGCTGAACACGAAGTCGTCGCCAACCTGGCTGACAGCAGCCCGGCAGAGCCGACCGTCGACCAGGCCACTCAAGGCCGAGGAGTCGACAGGATATTTGCGGTGGCCAACCCAGAGAGTGGATTCATCAGCCATTTCCACGCCGTATGTGGTACCGTGAAAAATTTTCATTTTAGTTCTCCTTCCGAAGACTGTTTGTTGACGTTGTTAATCAGAAACCAGACCAGAGCTGCAGGCAGCTAGTTGGTCGAAGAGATAGTCACCGCCTTGCCGTCGAAGACAATGCGGGTCTTGCAGATGCGCTCGACCTGTGCGAAGGGCGAGGTGTGAAGAGCCGGCTGGACGACCTTTCTGCCGGAACCTGCTCGCTTGGCAGTCTTGGCGACCGCAGTCAGCTGGCGGGGATCCGAGACCATGTAGGTATCGGTCAGTTCGATCTCATGACCTGGCTTGAGCACCACCAGAGCATGAAACTCAGGTGCTTCGAGACTGCGCGGCTTGCGGGGGATACGCTGAGCCAGAGCCACCTTGGCGCCGAAGCTGTCGGCAGGGTAGGTGACCTTGCCATCGGGCGCGACCTTGATGTTGAGCAGAATCAGCGCTTCCATGGCGCTGATCTGATGGGAATCAACCGGGCAACCACGCAGCCGATAAATGCCATCGAGCCCACGAACGAGCTGGGCGAACATCAGGCTGTTGCCGAAGGTTGCACCACGAGTGGTGTAGAGCGAAGGTTCGAATTCGACCTTCTGGTCGCCGCACAGCAGAAAGCCGTTGTCGACGATTTGCACACCGAGCGATGTGCCATTGAACAGACGCATTTACGCCTCTTTTCTTGTTTGTGTTGCAGTTGAGTTTTGGAAGGAACAGTGCATCCCAAAGAATGCACTGACCAAATGCTGGTTCCATAGCCTTTAGAACCTTCACAAGCCAATCAGCGAAAAGCCGACCGACTTGCACTTTCTTGCTGACGTTATCTGGCCTGCTTACTTGCCCTTACCGGCGCCCTTGCTGCTGTTCAGCAGGGAGCGTTCGGAGGCGCTGGCGCTCTCCAGGTGGGCTTCGGCCTCGAGCTTGAAGGCTCTCGACTCGGCCTCGAGAGCAATGAACATCTTGCTCTCGCCTTCGGCGATTCGCAAGATGCGCGCTTCTGCTTCGATGGCCATCGAAGAGAGTTCGCAGGCACGGCTGAGCCGACGGTGCAGAGCAGCCTCCGTCGGGTACGACATCTGATTGGCGCGCACGTCCATCTTCAGCTTGACGGCAAGCAAGCGCAGCGCACTCAGTTCGTTGGCCAGACCTTTGGCACTGAAAAGAGCCGTGACGGCGGCTTCGTCCTTGACCGAAAGCGCGGTCTCGTCACCCTCCAACCGCTTGGCGGCGAGCAGGGCGATACGGGCGCGGGTGCGCAGGGCTTTCGACTCTTCGTGCAGTTCGGCGATGATCATGTCCATGATGTATTCCAGTTTAAGTAAATTTTGTTCTCTCTGAAGCGCGCGTCAGCTCCGCATCGGCAACGCTTCAGACTCTTGGATAAACAACCGAGCTAGGGTTTGCCCGATTGAGTATCAGCTAGCAGCAAAGTTTGTGACTTTACCTGCCGTTGCTTCTACTCGTCTTTGAAGAAGCGTTCCAGGTCGACATTGCCATGCAGCAAGTCAACCAAGAAGGGGCGCTTTGAGGGCGCCGACGAACCACCAGTATTGCTGGATGCGCTCTCTGGCACACGCCCTTGGTCAACAGCAGCGATGCCGAGCATCCTCAGCGGACGTGTCGACTTCGCACCAACCAGAGGTCGAGCTACACTGCAAAGACCGTCTTCGCAGACAACCTCGGCAGTTTCAGTGGGTCTTGGTTTGTCATTTCCTGACATTGGGTCCTTTCACTCAGTGTGCCAGTTGCACACCAATGGTTATCAGCGCCGGCAGACCATAGCTGGCACCGAGGATGGCAAGGCCACCACGGGCCTCGTTTTTGAAAAGCCAGTATGCCAGCAGCAGAGCTGCCACCACACTGACCGCGGGGCTGATCAGAAAGACGCCGTAAAGCGCAAGTCCAATCAGCACACAGACGACGATGCAAAATTCAACGATGTAGAGCATCCATTCTCCTAAAGGGTTAGCGACGCCGTTAATGCACGGTGCCGCGACGAAAAATCACAGTGCCAGCCAAACGCACCACTTGGTACGCCTTTTGACCAGGCACTGCCGCGTCTTGCTCGACCTCGACCAGCTCGTAGACATAGGCCCGAGCATGATCGGGTAGTTCACACTCGAAGTACTGTTCGAGGTAAGGTCGCTCATGACCCTGTTGGTCCACGACCACAGACTGCAGCTGTTGCAGCAGTCTTGCTCGTGACCTGACTCGGGTTTGGTCAGGTTGTTCGTGATTGCTCATGAGACCCCCTTTTCACCCGTGGGTGATGTTGATTCGAATTTTCCTGAGAAAACTTGCTCCTTCTCTGATTCAGGCTTAGCTTCCGGTTGAGGCTCAGATTCAGGATGGCGACTTGCCTGACTTGCGACGCAAATCACTATGATGGCTGCTACGAACAATGTCCGGCGCACCAGGCTGAGCGAAAATCATGGCCATCAAGCCAGAGCTGTGGGTGGTCACCGTCGAGACAAAACTGCTAGAGACGCACTTGCCCTTGCGGTAAATAGCCACGAGTGTGCCGCCATCGCAAGCCAAATGAGCCTCGCCGTCGATGATGTTGGGTTGCTTCGACCAATCAGAGCCCTTGCCGTTGTTGAACTGCACCATACGAAAGTGGCTGCTCTCGCCGTCGTAGACAAGGCAACTGCCGATGACCACGAGGGGTTGACCAGTGTGAGGATGCAGGCAGTAGCTGACAGAGCCGTCATCGAGCGAATTGCTCAGCGGAGAGTCGAGCAAGGGGCTGATGTGCCAGATTTCTCTGGAGCGACGGGGCAGGATCTTGCGTGGTGTATGAACCTTGAGCTGACCGCTGACGAGAGCACGCTCTCTGGCATAGGCTTGCTTGCGCTCGAGGCGAAGAGCCGGAGAACAGACGATGGCCAGATAGAGGTCACGACCGGTCAACTGACTCCAGGGGGTCTTTGAAGAGATAGACATGTTTGACTCCTGTGAGATAAAAGACTGTAGAGAAGCGGTTTTTCGCTGTATATGACCATTGATTCCTTGCAAAAGTGAAAGAAGCCCTTGAACCACCCTAGAAACTAGCGCCAACCGACAGCCCTGCCACTCCTAATTGATCAGAAGATCAACTAAAAGATCGGAGATGTAAGAGGAGCTTGCTTTGGAAGTTGCTTATTAGCTCTAGGTAACTGGGAGAAAAGGGATACTCCTAGCTAACATCGTTACATGTGTTTACACTGGTAAAGAGCCATCGCGCATCTATGATTTTTAGGCACTTTCAGGTACTACTGAGAGCTGCGCTAGCTACCCCATAAATAGTCGATTTAAATTGCCGCTTATATTGCCAGCGAAAAATCAAAAATTTGCAATCTGAGAGACAAAATTGAATTTTCGATTTGAAGGTTCTTACACTTCCGGCAGCCTTTGTGAAGCATTTATCATTAACTCTCGCTTAGCTTGCGCGAGCTTTTCGCAAAGGACTTTTTCGGAAATTACAAAGCAGTCTGATCTAACTGGCGCAGTTATCACAAGCAATTACTTTGCTTAAGCCCCATGCCATCGCCATCAATCATATGCAATTTGCCCAGGGCAAAATGAGAAATCCACAAGCTTGCGCCACCCGTGCCAATAGTAGATCGGCCTGCAGACACGTAGAAACCGCATAAGAAGCCAATCGAAATCTTCTCAGAAAAATATCTTTACTACCCCAATAATATCAAATCGCATACCCCAAAAGCCAGTACAGGCTGCACTGGAAGCCGTCACACAGATGGCGAAGGGACGATTTTGCCCGGAATTCCACCTAAGTAATTAATAGAAGAAGATCCTTGCTTGACATCAAACTTTCTCATTAGTATCAACTCACGTACCTAACCAATTCATTCAACCAAAGAGCCAAACCAACCCAAGACCAAGCCCAGTATTTATCCCCCCTTCCACCAACCACGTGCACAGCACGTAGAAAGGACACGTCTCACCACTAGGTCAGCATCGGGTATTAGTCTCAGGTTGCTTCAGGCTTCAAGTCGAATTTGTTGGTTCAGAAGTACGGGCTTTTAATTCTCAAAACTGGAATGCGCAGCATTCCGAAAGGTGACAAACATGAAGGCTTCAACTAAGAAAGTCGTCTCCGTCGTTCTCCAAGAAGGCAAGCTTCAGAGCAGTGTTTTTGCCTCCAGCAAGAACATCGTCCAAGTCGAGAAAATCGATGATTGCCTCCCGACCCAGGGCGTCAAACTCACCATCGACCTCGACAGCATGCTTCCTGGTGACTTCGTCGTTCGCACAGTTCTCGCAGGCAACCGCCGCTTCATCGAACTGCTCGCTCACGAAGGCTCACCTCTGGCAGCACTGCAACACGTCCTCGAACTCACCGGCGTCGAACGTCAACACATCGACGATTCCCGCATCGAGTTCACGAATGGTCAGTCATTAATCAGTCTTCCTCAGAGCATGTTGGTAGCTGCGCCCAAGGGCCGCTAACACTCGCTCCTCGGACTACAAGCTGGTTAATCACTGAGTAGTCTCTAACTCCTAACAATCCCGAATCCGCACCATCCTGCGGTGGGGCGAGGTCGCAAGTAGCTTCTAAAGCCGCTTGTGGTCTCGTGCTGGTCGTGCCTGGAAAGGGGCACGGCTGGGGAAACATTCCCAATCACGTGGAACTTAAACAAAGGAAATCATCATGAAAACGAACCAAGTAAAGCAATTCGGCCGCCTGCGCACTTTCCGTCAGCGCATCCTGAACAACAACTACACCATCGCTCCCATCAACAACTGGGACCGCACGGTGTGCGCCTCCGACATCAAGAAATTCCTCGAGTGCGAAGCGCTCTATCTGCAGTGGAAAGAAGGCGACGCCACCGGCGAGCAGTCTATCACCGAGCAGGTCGGCGACATCGTCCACGAAGAAACGGCGAAGCCGGAAGGACAACGCATCAACGACTTGGCCAGCCGCATCACCACTGTCACCGACAAGGTCGAGCGCGAGCGGGTTGTCGCTGAAGTGAAGAAGCTGATCGAGGTCTCCACCGCTGCTCAGAAGGCAGACAGCAAGGGCGCCAAGGTGTCGAAGAAGGAGGAAACTCTGGTTTATTTCGACGACTACACCCAGACCTGGTGGTACGCCAAGCTCGATTCGACCGACCTGAAGAGCAATGACCGGGGCGCATACCTCAACGTCATTGACCAGAAGGCCGGCCGCTATCGTTCTGCCATGCAGCTCACCTCGGTGTTCTTCCAGGCATACGTGGCCAAGATGTCGAAGGCTTTCGGTCACGAAGGCCCCATCCGCTACGCCGTCCGTTACCTGCGCGACCGCTTCGGCAACATCCTCAACACGCCGGAAGAAAAGCCGTACTGGCTTGGACGTCGGTTGAACGAGAGCCAGGATCAGGCCCTCTACGGTACCCAGGTCACCATCCAGAAGATGGAGAAGGCTTGGACCACCGGCGAGTTCCGCGCTGAGACTGGCAACCGCTGCAAGACCTGTCAGTTCGCAAAGTCTTGCCCGGCCGGCCTCAAGTGGCAGGCTGAGCAGGACGCACATAATGCGCTCGCTGACGAGTCGACGGCCGCAATCGCTGCCAAGCTGGTTCAGGTCAACACTCCTGAAGTGGCAGCCAACGACACCAACACTGCACCCGCAGCGTTGGTTCACGCCCATGCGTCGCACGGAGTCCGCTCTGTCCACGCCGCCTGAGCCTTGTAACTAGTAAATCAACATTAACAACAACCCGAGGGCACCAACTACTGGCCAACACCAGCTGTGGTGCCCTCACAAACAAGAAGGAGATTTATTATGGATCACGGATCACACGACGGTCACGGAGTTGGTGGCTTCGACGGTCATGGCAACGACGCCATCACCGGTCACATGGCTGGAGTCGACATTGGCTTCGGTTATGAGCACGGTCACAGCGGCGGAGCAACTGCCGACGCACTGTGCGTTGCGCACTCGTTCTGCGCCGATCACGACGGTATCTCTGTCGACAGCGGCGTCAGCTTGGACGGCGACTTCGGCGGGCACGGCATGATGAGTGCGATGGGGTCATCGTTTGCCGGGGCCATCAACCCCAGCAACAAGGCCTTCGGCATTGCGGTGGTCGGTCACGACTATCTCGACCACCGCAGCATCGTGCGCCAGATACTCGCCAAGGTTGGTCTGCTCGAGCTGTTCACCCCTCAAGGTGACCGCAAACGGGTCGACCAACCGTACGAGTTCATCAAGCCGGTACGCGCTGCCACCCAGACCATGGCTGCAGTTATGCCGAGCGGCTATTACGAAGGCGCCACTGGTCTCACCAGAGAATGGCGTTCGTTCTGGCAAATCAGCAAGCACTCGATTGTCGACAGGCTCTGCGGCCGCCCGCCAACGCGCGACCCGAAGGCACGATGGAACATCGACGTCAGCATCACCCAGTGGTTCTACGCTGAGTCTGGTGACTACGAGACTCGCATCCTGGCCAGCGTCTGGTCGGGCTTCATGAACACGACAACCGACATGGACGAGCGCCTTGCTCACCTCCGAGTCGCGCGTCAGTTCATCAAGGAAATGGCCGACATCATCGGTGCGGTCAGCCCGAACGAGCATTCGCGGAAGTTCCGTGCGGCTCTCAAGGGCAGCGGCGCAGCGGAGGTCGACACTGTCGTCAACGAAGTCTGCGAGCAAGTGCAAGCAGAAGCCGTGGCGGCCTAACAAGTTGACTGCCGGTAATCCAGCCCAGGCTCTTCGCAAGGAGAGTCTGGGTTTTCGTTTCGGAAACTAGTAACTAGGAGAACACCATGGCCAAGTCACTGGAACTCTACATCAACGAGATCGAGGGCGGCTATCACACCCTGATGGTTGTGGAAGGTATGCGTCGCGAAAAAGCGCCGTTCACCGCGAACGACCATCAGGAGATGCTGGCCGAAGCGCTGCGTCTGCTCGAAGGCGAAGGCTTCGATGGCCGGCTGCGCATCTTCGACAGCGGCAACCACATGGTGCGCAACCGTGACGGCCAGTCGTGGTTGACCACCAAGCAGCTGCGCATGTTCGTCACCACCCCCGGTGGCCCGATTCACAAGGTCGAGCCCGACCCGACGCAGTACGACCCGCACCGTTCGACTGCCGAAAATGAGGCTGCTCGCAACCTCGGTCGTCACTTGAAGGCCTGAAGCAAGAGCAGAAGCAAGCAATTGCTCCTGCCTGGAGTTCTAGCGCCTAGCTAGGACTCCAAAACGCAGCAGAGAAATCTGGTCTGCGGCCGCGTGAGACTGAGAAGTCTCTTAAGCCGACGGTAAGAAATCGGCACTGCGTCAGCATTCCGCTGCCGCAGAAGTATCACCTGGAAATTTATTTCCGCAAACAACCAAAACGAGGAAACCATGAGCACAGCAATGCAAACGTCGCCACGCGACAACACAGCAACCATCAGGCCAATCGGCTACAGCAGTCGCCAAATCGGTGACAAAAGCGAGGTCGGCCGCAAGCCCATGACTCGCGCAGAGCCAGCCTGTTCATCATCGCCTTCTTGAAGCAGGCCAACACTGGCTGGAGCGGTCAAGAAACCGAGGTGGGCGGCAAGGAAGACCGGCAGGGAATCGACTTTTACCTCATCAACGAGGCCGAGGGTCGCAAGATTCTGGTCGACTTCTCCTTCGCCAGCAAGGGGGGCTACGCCGTCAAGCTTGAACACGACTGGTTCGAGCGCAACGCCGACGGCACCTTCACCTTTCTGGCGCAATACACCAAAGCTCTGGTGCGTCGCTTCATGCCGGTGATGGACCCCAACTTCCACGTCAACTTCGCCCGGCAGTAAGGGAGGTGCCATGAAGAAAACCATTCGCATCATGTCGTGCGGCTACAAGCACGGGGTACCTCCTGCTGATGCGGCTTTCGTTCTCGATTGCCGTAGCTTCAAGAACCCGTTCTACGAGCCGCACCTAAAGCACCTGACCGGAGCAGACGAGCCAGTGCAGCAATTTCTTGAGAACGAAGAAAGCGTGCAGCTCATGCTGTCTGCGCTTCCTGCGGTGCTCAAGGCCTTGCTGCCTGGCCACCTCGCCGCCAAGAGCTATCACCCGGAAGAGGTGAAGCTCGTCTTCGCTTGCACTGGAGGCAAGCACCGCTCACGATTCTTCGCCCTCAAAGCGCAGGCCATCGTCAGCGGCTTGATCAAGCAGAACCCGCAGTGGAACTGCCATGTCGTCGTCAGCCATCGTGACCTCGGTCGCGATTAACTCAACTCTGCGCTGAAAGGATTCATCATGCAGAAACGCAAGCTGTTCATCTCCTTCACTGGCCTGATGTACGCCCTCAAGGCTGGCCGCATCACCGACGACGACCTGGCCAGCGGCCTCTTCGCCTTCGGCTGCACCCGCGGTCACGCCATCACCCCCGGGGCCAGCAACGAACACATCGAAGATGTGGTCGTGAAGAACCCCGAGGTGCATCAGCGTCTGGTCAAGGCGATCGGCGACGCCGAGTTCCTCGGTCGTGTGGTCTGGCGCACGCAAGAGGACGGCAACATGTCCTTTCAGCTCATCAACGAACTGCTGGTCGGCAACGGCGAGCAGCCGCTGAACAGCCACAAGGAGGCCTACGGCCGGGACGACCACTTCCCTCACTACAACTACCCGTCGGTCAAGGAGCGCTGCCCCCACATGGAGGTGGTGTTCTGAGGCCCTTATCTAATTAAGACAAGGAGGCCAAGATGGCTCAGTTGTTTTACGTCGCGACTTTCCAGGAAAGAAACTGGATCGTCGAACACATCAACGCAGATGGTGCCCCCGTGCTCAACGACAAGCGCGGAGACCTGGTGCACTCGAGCCTGGAAGCGGCGGAGAGACTCGCTCTCGACATCGCTTCCGACATCGAGGTGGCCAACAAGGGCATGGACATCTTCTGCCTGAACGTGCCCGACGACATCTACGACGGCCTCTGCCGCTGTGGTGACATCGTCGTCAGCGCCAAACCCGATGCCCTTGGTGCTGAGCTGCTGTGCGTCTCGGCGCACGGTGCCAGCATCATCAACCGCTTTTGCGACTTCGACACAGTGCGGTGCTTCATTCCCGAAGCGCTGTATCTGAGCCTGCGGTCGCAGAACATCTCCGGAGCGCTGCACTGAGCAATCAGGTCAGCTGGAGAAAACCGGCATTGTCTTAGCTTCGGCAAAGCAGTGTCGTCAGTAACGGACCTGCTCTAGGTCTGTGTTTCGTGTCAATCAGTTAACCCGGTCGAAAGACCATACCAACGGAGAAAGCATATGAAAACCAACATGAGCAGTGACAAGAACGGCATCATCGTCATCATCAACGGTGGCGACTTCACCAACGACCAGCGCATCGCTGAACTCTTCGGGCACCCGGCTGGTTTCATCAGCGACAACAACGGCAGCCCCGCCTTGCAGCTGCTGATCGCCAGCAAGAACGAAGCGCAGCGCGCGGAGTTCGAAGCGGAGACCGGCTGGACCTGGCAGGCTGCCTGCGAAACCTCCATCGAAACGGACACGGCAAACTTGCTCGCCAGCAAGAGCGCCGATGAAATCGCCGAGTTCGAGGAGGCCACCGGCTGGAAGTGGAGCGACGCTGTCGACGAGAGCATTCTCGCCGGCATCGAAGCCAGGCTCCGTGAGCTCAGCCAGAGCGCCGAGAACGAGTCGCCCAACGACAGGTTCGAACGCGAGACCGGCTGGACCTACGGCGACGCCGTCGACATGGCCGCCGAGCTGCGCCGCGAGGACAGCATCTTCGGCACTCGCCACTAACAGTTGACCCAGAGCCAGGCAAGAGGCTGTTCCACAAGGAGCAGTCTTTTGTTTTGGCTCGGGCCGCTGTGTCTGTTACTGAGAACCCCGTCGGCCTGCCACCAGGCAGCAGCAGACCGACGGCCTTAACCAACCCGCTGCCTCTTGTATTGAACAGAAACCAAACCAAAAGGAAACTACCATGAACACGAATCTGAACATGACCATGACCCGCACCAATGGCAACATTGGCAACAACAACGGCACCAACCTCGGTGTCATCAACAGCGCCGCGCTGCAGATCCTGCTCGGCAGCAAGAACGCGGCGGCCGTGCTGTCGTTCGAAGCCGAGACCGGTTGGAGCTGGCACGACGCCTGCACCACCGCTCTGGAAGCCGGCAGCGCCAACCTGCTCGCCACCAAGACCGCGGACGAAATCGCCGAGTTCGAGGCGGCCACGGGCTGGAAGTGGAGCGACGCTGTGGACGAGGCCATCCTGGCCGAGACCGAAGCCAACTTCAAGGCCAGCCGCCGCAATCGCGTCACGATCGAGTCGTTCAACGACCGCTTCGAGCGCGAAACCGGCTGGACCTACAGCGACGCCGTCGACATGGCCGCCGAGCTGCGCCGCGAGGACAGCATCTTCGGCACTCGCCACTAAGCAACGGCAGAAGCGACCAGGCAAGAGGCTGTTCTGCAAAGAGCAGTCTTTTGCCGTGGTCGTCTTTTTTCGCACCACTGTTAAGTGACAGAACCGCACAACGGCTCTGTCACTGACAAAAAAACATTGGCCTGCCACCAGGTAGCAGCAGGCCGATGTAGTTACCACGCTGCCTCTTGTATTGAACAGAACCTAAACGAAAGAAAGGGAAACCAAACCATGAAAACGAATCTGAACATGACCATGACCAGCACCAGCGGCAACAACGGCGTCAACTCCGGCTGCTTCAGCGGTGTCATCAACAACATGGCCCTCAACAACATGAAGTTGCAGGCGCTGCTCGCCAGCAAGAACGAAGCCCAAGTCGCCGAGTTCGAAGCTGCCACTGGATGGAGCTGGCTCAACGCCTGCACCACCGCCCTGGAAGCCGATCCGAGCCTGTCGGTCGAGACGGACGAGACGGTCGAGCAGTTCGCCGCCCGCTTCGAACTCGAGACCGGCTGGACCTTCGGCGACGCCATGGACATGGCTGCCGAGTGCCGTCGCGACGACCGTTTCTTCGGCCGCCGCCGCCGCACCAGTCGCACCGCGAAACTGTCGTTCGCCGACAAGTTCGCTCGCGCGACCGGCTGGACCCTCGGTGACGCCGTCGACATGGCTGCCGAGTGCCGTCGCGACGACCGTTTCTTCGGCCGCCGCCGCCGCACCTACCTGAACTAAGCGCCAGCTCAGTTCAGTCCGTGGCCTTGCGCAGAGAGAGCCCCTTGCGGGGCTCTTTCTGTGGCAATGGCAATTTGAAAAACACCGAGCCTAGCAAAAACAAAAAGCAAGCTCGTCTGAGAGAAGTGAAGAAAATGAAAGTAATTCTGAAAACTGGTGACGTCATCGGTGCGGAAGTGATTCGCATCATCTCCGGTGGTCTGGTTCTCGAACTGGACAACTGCCAGGAGACCGTCATCCCTTTGAGTGGCCTCAAGGGCCGCGACAGCAACGCCAAGCTCGACCGCTTTTGCGGCCTGAGCATCGGCAGCGAGCTGACGGTGGAAGTGACAAACGCCTTCGTCGGCCAGGGCTTCAAGAGCAAAATTGAAGTCAAGGAAGTCGACCCATCGAGCACCACTGCTGCCCCGGCGCGCACCGGCCGCGTTCTCACAGCCACACGTTAACAGGGAGGTCTATGCAACAACTCAAAGTAAACAGCGGCTGTCACATCGTCGACAGCGGCCTGGTCATCGCCAGCGGCACAGCCCACATCGAAGCGAGCGGCAGTGCCACTGTCATTCTCTTCGACCAGGCCAGCGCTCGCGCCAGCGGCCAATCGCACTGCACTGCCATGGGCGAGTCGAAGGTGATCTTGCTGGGCAAAGCCGAAGCAGTGATGCACAAGCGCAGCCAGCTGGAAGCCTTCGACGATAGCACCTGGACTGCACTGGACGACAGCACGGTCACCGCCAACGATACCAGCAATGGTTTCCTCGGCCACCGCGCGGTCTTCCATGGCAAGGGTGCGGCCAAGGCCTACTCCATGAGCAGCGGCGACTTCACCCTCGAAGGCAACGCTGTCCTCGAGGTCGTGCAGAACGGCAAGCTGGTTGTTTACCCCTAGATGGTTTTCTGGGGCGACCTCTATCAACATCAACTAACGGCAAAGGAGCTGCCAACCCCAAATTACATTGACTGCAAGTCCCAGGAGCTTTAGCTCGAACCTCAACACCGGCGTGTTCAAAGCTGGCGCTTTGACACGCTCAGATATGGAAATTGGAGAAAAAAACATGGCGAAGACCTTCATCCAGCTGAACAACGGCCGCATCAAGCGCACCGGCAACCGCATCGGCGGCGACAACGACCGCGCCCGCGCCGACGTCGACGACAACATCGAGAAGCGCATCAAGACGCGCGCCGAGAACCGCTTCGCCGCCCAGCTGGTCGACGACTGCGACATCAGCGCCATCGCCGCCGACGTCCTCGACCGCGCCGCCGACAAGCCCCAGGGCATCAACGAGATGCTCTTCGACGGCGAGGCCACGGTCTCCGGCAACGCGGTGCGCTACTACGGCGACGACATCAGCGTCACCATGGTGCTCGACGCCAACGGCCGCGTGCTCTCGGCTCACTGCAGGAGCTAGCTCTCGTAGCTAGTAGTAGAAGCAGGGGGCAGCGGTCACTAGCTCTTAGCTATACCGCTGTCCTCTGCTTTTGCGTGGACACGAACATCTTTCAGACAATTTTCCGGAGAATTCAAAATGGCGAAGAAGATCATCCAGCTGCACAACGGCCGCATCAAGCGCACGGGCAACCGCATCGGCGGCGACACCAGCAGCATCGACTCGCGCTACCGCCGTCGCGACAACGAACACCGCGCGCACTTGCGCCACCAGCAGTTCCACCTCGACGCTCGCCAGGCGATCGAAGAGTGCGACATGATCGGACCGCGCGGCATCATCAACAAGAACTCCAGCGATTACCCCGCCCAGGAGCCCCGTCGCAACCAGAGCAAGCGCCGCAACGACCGCCGCCGGAACAACGACAGCAACAACAACCAGGGCCACGCCCAGCACTTCGTCGCGCCGGTCACGATGGTGACCACCGTCGTCGCCAAGAAGGCGCGGCCGGCCATCAAGGTGATCATCGACGAAGGCGGCACCATGCGTGCCATCCCGCTGGTCTGATTCGTAGGACAACATCTAAATCAGAAAGGAAAATCATGCACGGCATCGATACCATTTTGTTGGTGGTCGTCCTCTTGGTGGTGGGCTTCATCGCACTGCCCTTCCTCGGCCTCCCCGGCATCCTCGTGGTGATCGGACTGTTCGGCCTGCTCAAGGGAAACCTGCTGTTCGCCATCGCCTGCTTCGTCATCGCTGCTCTCTGCCGTCGGCGCTGAACGCCATGTCAGTCGCCGCCAACAACAGCAGCACCATCGACGCCAAAGCGCTGTCGCTCGAACTGTTCCGCCTTCAGGCTCAGCACAACGACGGGCGCGGCATCAGCTGCGTTCGTGGTGTGTGCAGCGAGCTCGAACGTGGACAGATCGACGGCGCCAGGGCCATCGTCAACAACGAATCCGACAAGATGCGCAGCTATCCCGATGTGGTGGCAGTGCTGAAGCGAGTTGGCTTCTGGGAGGAGATCGACTGGGCGAGGTTCGGCCAGTGAAGTAAGCATTTCACCTTTTTCGCAACAGGAGAAAACTATGAAACTGGTTCTCACCAAGACCCCAGGCAAGGGTTACATACTCTACGTCAACGAGCTCAAGGGTGACGAAAAGTACGTTCCCTACGAGCCCTGCTTTTCCAGATTGCCCGACTCGGAACGCTGGGATGCCGACCGCACCATCCGCGACGCCTGGGACGAAGTCAAGGCAACCGGTGTCAGCGGCAGCATCTTCAACCAGTGCCAGTGGGTCGGCACCACCGGTTGGGAATTCTGGGTCGAATCTTTCGAAGCCATCCTGGCCACGGCCACGAAGGTGAGCGACAAGCTCGGCGTCGAACTGCGCATCGAGAAGAGCGTCGAGCAGCATTCTTCTGGCACCACCAACGATACCGTCATTTCCATCTATCACCCCATCGTGAAGGAGAGCACCATGTCGAACAAGTCCAACCAGACCAACACCACGGCCCCCGCTTTCAAGGCCACGTTCATCGCCGCCAACAACGGCCTGCAGACCGAGCAGCGTGTCCACGGCCGCCGCGCCTTCCCCAGCCGCAACGGCCCGCAGCCCCAGCTCGGCGAGACCTGGATGGTCGAAGTCGCCGGCGAGAACCCGAAGGGCACCGTCCACTTCGTCAAGTGCATCGAGCTCGTCAGCGCCGCCAAGACGGTCGTCGCCACCGACTCCAGCACGAACCAGGTCGTTGCCAGCAAGGCCGAGCCGGTCAAGCCCGCCATCCAGGTGAAGATCGTCCGCGCCCCCGGCAACGACGTCTTCGCTCGCGTGACGGCCTGGGCCACCCCGAGCAAGACCGTCGGCCTCGGCGACCTCAAGTTCGCCTTCGCCCAGAAGCGCATCGAGAGCGACGAGACGGCCCGGGCCATGTTCACGCAGCTCGGCAGCACCATGGCCACCACCAAGGCGCTGCAGGAAATCGCGGACAAGGCCGAAGGGGACCTCAAGCAGGTCAACAGCAACGACTACGACATCGGCCTGGAGCTGTTCACCGCTCGAAAGGTCATGGCGCAGATGAACGTCGACAAGGCCGAACTGGCCAAGGCGACCCTCACCTACGCCCGTCTGGTCAAGCAGCTGAAGGCCACCGCCGCCGGTGACGAACACGACGAGCTGGCCAAGGTCGTCGCCACCAGCAAGGAAGCGCTCGACAGCCAGCGCGCGTCCCACAACGCGGCCATGGCCACCGCCAAGGAGAACCTCTCCAGCGCGGAGACCGGCTTCCACTTCTGCTACCACGAGGAAACCGTCAAGGCCGTCCTCGAGCTGCTCGAAACCAAGGTCAACTACTCCGAGCAGGCGGCGAGCAATCGCAACCAGCTCGAAGCCGACCTGAACGCCTTCGAGAAGTACGTCGCAGCCCTGAGCTGAACAGCGCCTCGGCCCAGTTCAGCGGTAATCGAAAGAGCCAGCCACCACAAGTGGTTGGTTCTTTCCTCCATACAGGAGGCACACAATGCCAAACCTAGTACCGGAGCATGACTCCACAATCACCGCTGAGATAGAACGTCTCGTGGCCATCGACAAGGCTCGCGCACAGAAGATCATCAGTGACATTCCCGCTTTCGTTCAACAAGTCTCGGCTGCCACCGTCGACCAGGCAGTGGCCCAGGGCTTGCAGCAATACACGGTCAGCGCGCTGATGATGCGACTGAACTGGACTGACTCAAGAGAGAAGCCCGGTTTCTTCGATAACATCTTCGACTGCTGGTCAGAAGATCGTGTACCCGACGTCAATCAGTTTCTGGAAGCACCATGGGAGGTCTTCGAATACTGCCGCAAAGCAGGCTACGAACCCTTCGTCCAGCGCGCCCTCTACCAAGAGTGCGGGCTGGTGACAGAAGCTGACTGCAGCAATGCACCGGCATATGCCAAGCACATCAACAGCGACTTCCGTGACTACTTCTTCTACATCGGTATTCGCTGGACCGTCAACCTCACCTGAATCCATCTGAAACTCCCTCTAAGGAGGTCAATCTATGACAACACTGGAAGACCTGGAGCAACCGCCTCCAGTGCAGTTCGCGCGTCTTCCCGACGAACTGCAAGCGCTGAAGCTGGCCAGCCCCAAGCAGAGCATCACGCTCGAGCAAGGCCAGTCGGTGGTTCTCGTTGCCGATGGTGTCACCGTCAAGGTCGCCAACAACAAGTTCCACTCCCTCAAGGCCACCACCTTCGTGCTGGTCAAGTTCGCTTCCCGCGTCGACGATGCAGAACAGCCGCAGGACGCGCAGCAGGTGGAACCGACTGTGGTCGGCTCCGCCATCACCTGCAATGGCAAGACCCTGGCTCTGGTCAGCGCCATCGACAGCAAGTCGAAGCGGCTCACCATCGACCTGGTCGACGGCGTGCACGTGCAGAACAACTCCATCTGAACAAGGAGCATCATGTCTCAAATCTTCGTTCTCAGCCATTGGGGCCAAGGTGGCAAAGGCAGTGGCTACACCATTGTCATCGCCAGCAGTGACAAGATGGCCCGCATCATGGTGCGCGACTACCTCCGAGAAAAGAGCGAGGGCTATCGCCAGTACCACAACATGGACAGCTTCGAGGTGGAGCCGCTGGAAGACTCGATGCTGTTCTCCGACCTGGAAGTTCCCCTCACCAGCGGACACGGTGTCTACCGCGAGTACTGGCTCACGCCGGAAGAAGACGACGAGGGCGCTGACGGCACGGGCGAAAACGAGGGCGGCAAGCTGCTTCTCGTCTACGAACGGGCCTAGTCAACACTAGCCCCAAGAAACGACAACCAAAAACCGCGAAAAACGGAGACTTAATGCGAAAGCACTTCTACCTGAAAATCATCGGCTTGCCACACTCCCGTGGTTCGCCGCAATCTGGAAAAGGATTTCATCATGAACACTCTCACCAAGACCAAGGGCAGCAAGGCGATTGAAGTCGTCTTTGGCGCCGGCGGTGTCAAGGGCTACCTGCACATCGGGCTGCTGCGCGCGCTCGAAGAGCTCGGCTTCAACATCTCCAAGTTCACCGGTGTCAGCGTCGGCGGCATCGTCGCTGCTCTCGCTTCCAACGGCTGGTCGTCCACCCGCGTGCTGGAACTCTTCCTGGCGTCTCACGACTCTTCGAAGAACCCGCTGCTCATGGCCAGCGCCATCGTGGTGCCTGACCTGCCGAGCTTCATGCACGGCATGTCGTTCCTCTCCCTGGAAGGCCCCTGGCAGGAATCGGTGAAGAAGCTCGACATCAAGCCCAACGAGCGTCTGCGCATCGTCGCCTGCGATGGTGCCACCAAGAATCCGGTGCTCTTCGAGGGCCTCGACTACAACCTCGGCACCGCACTGGCCGCTTCCGGCGCCTTCCCCGGTGTCTTTCTGCCGGTGCGTCACCAGGGCATGCTGCTCGAGGACGGTGCTTGCTTCCACCGCAACCCCGACCAGTTCTGCACCGACCCGGCGGTGGTCTCCTCGCTTGGTTTCGCCACCAAGTGGCCCAAGGAGTACCTCGACCCGATCTCGCTCTACTTCCACTACCGCGAGGTCTACTTCCCCATCGTCAAGCAGGAAACGGCAATCGACGAAGTTCGCAACCTGCTCATCAAGCAGCAGGCCGACGACGTTTGCGGTCTCTCCTTCGCGCTCAGCAAGAAGCGCTGCCTGCAGATGTATGAGGAAGCCTACGTGCACTCCAAGCGCGTTCTGCTGGAAGCGATCAAGGACGGTCGCCTGCCCAACCCGGCCGAGCAGTAGGAGCCGAGCAGAGCGGATGCACACCACAGCAGAAGGGAATGGCCCAGGACATAGAAGCCTGGCGATTCCACGATGCTGCTTATTTCTCAAGTCGCAAGACGCTTCAACAGAGGAAATACATGAACAAACTCTCTACCCGCGGCTCTCGCAGCGGCAGCTTCAAGGAAGGTCCGGTGGCATACAGCGCCGCGCAAATCGCGTCGATGTGCTCCAGCGGCGGCACGTACAACGGCTTCACTGCCGAATCGTGCAGTCACTGCAAGGCCAAGGCCAACGTCTTCGCTCACAACGCCGGCTGGTTCTGCGCCTGCGGCGAATACAACGAACAAAGCTGGAGCCACAGCTGCATTCCTCACGAGCAGCCGGATCACGGCCCCTCACTCGCCGTCATCCGCGCCGGGCACGCCTTGCACGAACAGGCCATCGCCGACCTGATTGCCCGTGAACGGCCAGGTTGGACGGCTCCGGCCAACGACCGCTTCGACTTCGCTCGCTCGGCACTGCGCCGGGAGTTCGCTCTCGTGCGCGGCATGTTCGACTGGGCAACCTGGGGCGACATCCTCTACCGCGACCGCAAACTGGCAGCCTAAGCAGCAGCCAGCCAAGATTACAACAACATGGCCCCGCCGTTCAGCGATTACCAAATCGCATAGAACGGCGGGCCATCTACTTTTCAGGAGCGTTCATTTTTTTACCACGGCAACTACCCTATGTAGTATTTTATTTTTCCTCCCCAGAAAAAGATGGTGTGAATTGGCCATTTATTTTGCCGATTTCTTGGCACATTATTTGGCAAAATTTGGCGCATTGTTTGGCAATGCTCGAACTCCTTATTGGGATAGGGTTTTACCCGTTTTCCAAAACGAAAAACACAAGAAACGGCCCACACTAGTTCACGTCGCGCCAGAATAGTTCAGGCGTCACAGAAGAGACCGTTACATTCACAAAGCGAGTACTCTAGAGCGTCTCACCATATTTTAGAGTTACTGACAGGCGTTATTCGGGAGGCAAAGTTCGCCAAATATTTCGCCAACATTGCCAAAGATCTCGCCAGAAAACCGGCAATTTATTGCGCCAAGTTACACTTGCTATTGATGTCAATATCAATAACGCCGTGCCTGGTTTCTCTGCCAAAATGACAGCCCCGGTAAAGCCCCCGGCCTTCGTTAGACATCACCCCAAGTATCTGGGAATCAGACAGAGCTTGGTTCCACGGCCTCCAGCGCTTCTGATTTAGGTTCTTGCAAATCGACGGCTGCCGCTCTGGAAACAGGACGCATATATCCAGAGCCACCGCATGCGATACCGGCAGGCAATAAATATTTTTCTTAGATAGTCTTAGATCCTCAAGCCCTGTTTGGCTTTCTCGGACCGCTAATGCTCCGGTCGTCTTCTGCTCCTTGCATTTTTTTGCAAAGCAAGCTTGACCGTCATCGAGCTATCCGTTATTATTCATTTGTCTTCAGGAAATCAGTCGCCAAACCAAAACCTGATTCAAATGTCTTTCGGATAGCCTTGACCTCGGTCAGGGCTTCGTTCGTTAGTAGGGCTGGTTAAAAAACCGCTCTCTATTTGTACTTAGATATCACCTAGATGTCTTTTGCGCCAAGCACCACATATAGTGCCTGTTACAGTCAAACAAGTATAGATTTTTTTGCTTTAAAAAACTACTGGCCTTTAAAGAACCAGCTAGAGAACTTTGCCCACCAGCCCGGCTTAT
>LNEX01000592.1 GCA_001464165.1 bacterium Ga0077546 | reverse complement strand
TAAGCCATTAAAGTGTTACTCAATTAGTTTTGAAGAAGAGAGCTACGATGAGCTGACCATCGCTAAAGAAATGGCCGAGTTTGCTGGAGCTGACTTTGAGCCAATTTTTGTCAGTCAAAAACAATTGGTAGAATGTCTGCCCGATGCTGTTTACTACAGTGAAGGCTTCGCTGTGAATGGCCACCTTCCTGCCAAGTATATTTTGAACCAGACTATTCGCAAAGGCGGCTACAAAGTCGCTCTCACTGGTGAAGGTGCCGACGAGGTAGTGGCTGGATACCCACATTTGCGCAGCGATTTGTTCAAGTCTGATGGCCGTCAGAACTTGCTTGCTAATTTGCACGCCACTAATAATGCCTCAGCTGGAATCATGCTGCAGCATGGCCAGTCACTTTCGCTGGCTGCTGTGGAAGCGAAGCTTGGTTATGTGCCAGGATTTTTAGAAGCAAAAGGCACACTTGGGTTCAAACTGTGTGGTGTTTTGACTGACCAATTTAAGAGTCAATTCGCTGGCCGAGATTCCTACCGTGATCTAATCGATTGTTTCGATATAGATGGGCAGCTAGCCGGTCGCAACAGAGTTGATCAGTCGCTCTATTTGTGGTCAAAAACTGCTCTAGTTAACTATATTTTGCGCACCTTGGGTGATGGCATGGAAATGGCTAACTCGGTGGAAGGTCGTCTGCCGTTTCTTGATCATCATCTCTTTGAGTTTGTGCGCAAACTGCCACTCTCACTTAAAATCAAGGGCACAACCGAAAAGTATGTCTTGCGAGAAGCAGTGAAGCCAGTAATTAGTAAGACCATTTATGAAAGACAGAAACATCCATTTGTGGCTCCGCCTCTCAGTCGCTTCTCTAATAGTGAGGCTGATACTGTTTTGCAAGACGTTCTGCGCAGCAAGAACTTTCAGTCTGTGCCATATTTCGATCAGAAAAAAGTAATAGCATTGCTTGATAGCTTGCCAGAAATGAAGCCGGAAGATCGCAGTGCTGTAGATCCGGTGCTGATGACGGCAATGTCGGCAGCCGCTCTGCATGAGAGATATAAGCTTTGAGTAAATCTAATTCTTCCTCAGTAACTCAAGCCTTGTTCAATCATGTTTTGTTTATACCAGCCTTCGAGTCTATTGTGGCAAAGTATCCAGACAATGCTGCTGTCATTGTAGCTGGCGAGGTCGCTTATACCTATGCACAATTGGCTGCCCGTGCTCGCTCTATTGCTTTGAAGCTGCAATCTGAAGACGTGCAGCCCGGTGATATTGTCGGTATTTCAATTGTGAAATCAGCCGACTACATTTGTGCCATGCTTGCTATTTGGTACGCCGGTGCAGCTTTTGTACCGATGGACCCCGCATTGCCCCTTGAGCGTTTGCACTATATGGCTGATGAGGCCAGCGTCAAGATTGTATTGGTGAATGATTCGGGAGCGGCTTTCAGCGCCGCTTCATTCGCTGGCGTGACCGCAGTGACGGCTCTCAATTTGACGGATATTGCAACTGGGGATGATACTTCAAAGCCAGTCGCTTTGGGCTATACGTCTGTCGGTCTAGGTGATCTGGCCTATTTGATTTTTACATCGGGTTCGACAGGTCGCCCCAAGGGTGTTTTAGTCACTCACCGTGGCATCGTCAATTTTTTAGCAGCTCAAATCGCCGCCTTTGATTTAGATAGCGAAAGCCGCTCTCTCTGGTATCTTTCTACAAGCTTTGATGCTTCCGTTTCAGATCTTGGCACTGCTTTTCTCAGTGGGGCGGCCATATGTATTGAGCCGACGGAGCAGTTGCAGCCTGGTAATGGTTTAGAGCAGATTCTGGCCGACCGTGCCATCACTTATGTTGATATTCCACCCTCGATTTTGAGACTGCTAGACCCGGCGGCCCTGCCGCCTTCGCTCAAAACAATTGTCATTGGTGGTGAAGCTTGCGCTCTTGATGTAGTTCGTTCTTTTGCGGCAAGAGTAAAACTAGTCAATGTTTATGGCCCGACCGAATCAACTGTTTGTACCAGTCTTGGCCAGTGTGGAGTGGATTGGAGTCGGCCTCTAATTGGATTGCCTTTGCCGGGAATTACTTATCATTTGTTGGATGAAAACCTCAATGAGATCGATGGAAGTGAGCCTGGGCAGTTACATATTGGTGGTCTTGGTTTAGCTCGCGGTTATCTCAATCGGCCTGATTTGACTGAGGCAAAGTTCATCGAGCATCCCCTAACTGATGAGCGCCTCTATCGCACAGGCGATCTGGTGATGCGGACTGAAGACGGTCAGTATCAGTTTCTTGGTCGTACCGATAGACAAGTGAAGCTGCGCGGAATGTTAGTGGAGCCAGAGGAAATTGAAGCTAGGTTGCTGCAGTTTGCTGGAGTGAAACGTGCTGCTGTGCTTAAGCGCCCGGTTAGAGCTGGCGTTGCTCGCGAGATCTTAGTGGCCTTTGTTGAGCCAAACAACGATTCTGGTCTTGAGTCAGGTCGCTATTCCAATTCTGATATGGACGCTGATCTGGAACTAGATTTGAGTTTAGATATTGATATCAGCCGTAAGTTAGATCTTGCAGATTTGCGCGAGCATCTTGCTCAAGTGTTGCCTAAGTGGATGTTGCCCCAGCGCATTGAGGTGCTTAATCCGATGCCTTTGACAGTCACAGGCAAAGTAGATCTTAGCGCTCTGCGTCTGCGATCGTTGGAGCAGAATTCATTAGCTGAGGATGATTCAACTGGATCGAGTTCGACTGGATTAGACTCGATTAGAGTTGATTCGACAGGATCTGCTTTAATTGGATCTGTGTCTGCCGTAGAGCGGCTTTTGACGCAGGTCTACAAGCAAGTGCTCGGCGTGGATAGCGTCGGCAATGACGATCACTTCTTCGATCTTGGTGGTGATTCATTTGCTGTAGTTGAAGCTTGCGTGGTGGCTTCGGCCCTTGGCTTGGCTCTTCCGCCAACTCTATTGATTGCACATCCTGTTGTTTCGGAACTAGCTTTGGAGCTGAACAATTTATCTCGTCAGCAGTCTGGCAAAGAGTCTAGTGAGCAGTTGCTGACTGCCTCTGGTGGAATGCTCTGTTCTAGTATTCGCCGCGATATTGCCTTGACTGCTGAGTTAGAGCTGCTTTTGGATCATGCTGCAGCACGCAAGCAAGTGATTGAGAAAAAGCCCGCCAATATTTTCTTGACTGGCGCGACTGGTTTTCTTGGTGCTCGGCTCTTGTCTGAACTGCTACAGGCTACCAACGCTCAGATTCATTGTCTCGTTCGTGCTGATTGCGAAGAAGCCGGATTAGAGCGAATCGAGAAGGCGTTAGGCAAGCATGGATTGGGTTTCGGTGATGGGTCAGGAGCTAGTTCTGGAGCCAATTCTGGCGCTTCGTTTGGTTCCGACCGTTCGCGCTTGCGAGTAATCTGTGGCTCGATAGAAATTACGCAATTCGGTTTGACTGATCCGATTTGGAATGAGCTGGCAGAACGAGTTGATACGGTCTATCACTGTGCCGCTCAAGTAAACAACCTGGCTTCCTATGCCGAACTGCGCCAATCGAATGTGGTCGGTACTCAAGAAATTGTGCGCTTGCTCTGTGCTGGCCGCAGCAAGTGCCTGCACTACATCAGCACGCTGTCTGTGTTTGTAGCCACTGATAAGAACCAAGGTGTGCTGCTTGAGTCGGATCACCTAGATGAAACTGGTATTGTTTATGGCGGCTACGCTCAAACCAAATGGGCCGCAGAGGTCTTTCTGCGCAATCTTGCGGGCAAGGCGGGACCAATTACTTATCATCGCTTGGGTCTAATCACTGGCGATAGTGTGACCGGCAAGAGTGCTGATCATGATTTCCTAAATTTGTTTGTGAACGGGCTGGCTTCGTTAGGTTGCGCCCCAGAAGTGGGCGATGAGATAAGCGTCGATATTACCCCCGGAGACTACGCTGCGAAGGCTGTGATCAAGCTATCTCTGGCCGCCATGGCTAGTGGTAAGTTTGATACTTATCACATCGCTAATTCTAAGAGTTTGACTTTGAAAAGATTGCTGGCAGGAATGCAGGCAGTCAGTAAAAGTGGTGAGCAAGGTGTTGGGGAAGTTGCTGGGAAAAGTACTGGGAAAAGTGCTGAACAGGCCTTTGAGATTGTCGCGCCTAGTCAGTTTCAGAAGCAGTTGCTCAGTCGTGTGTCTATTCTCGGTGGGGCAGAATCAGCTGCTTGCATGGCGCTCTGTCGACTCACGGGCAGCGATTTTGAATTCTTCCGCACGATGGATTTGTTTCAAGCCACTGATGTTGTCTTTGATGATAGGAACGCCAAGAGTATTCTGGAACCGTTGGGCATTGTCTGTCCTGCGCCGTCGGACGCGCTTGTGCAGCTGTATTTGGAGCGGATGCTGGAGTAATTTAAAGTCTACATTAGTGCAAGTCGCGGCGAAAGCCGCTGCCGTTGCGGAACATTTCGTCAAATTGATTTTTCATGTCAGCAGAGTAGGAAACCTGCGGCAAGCTCGTTACGCGTTTGAACCCCAGTGGAAGTGCGAAAATGTCGGCTTTATAGGGGGATCTTTTCCATGATTGTGTCGTCATTTCGTCAAGGCGACCGCTGCGAAGATCGTTGCCCACATCTAAGCCGATAGTTCCCATTTCGATTTTTGGCAGTGCTCTATTGCCGTGGTAGGAGGTTATTTGCAGGGGCACAGTTTGAGTGTTTGCACATCTATACATTCTGCAAATAAATTCTAGTGCGCTTGGAGAGGCGGCTATGTCTGCGGTTCCATCAACAAAGGATGAGACGCTAGTTCGTCGTGCGAAACGTGTGTAATTGAGGCCCAGTTTTTTGCCCTTTGCTCTGGGAAATAAGACTGCTCTATTCATCCTTGGATAGGCGTGGGGATTGATTAGGAGCAGGCCGTCAAATTCTGAAAGAGGGCCCGCCCATTCTAGTTTTTCAGACCGACGAAAGCAATGCACTTTCCAGCTGGGCGCTTTGCACACAAGATCATAACCGCCTCGACGATTGATCACTTTTATTGCATCTGGAGCAATGAAAATCTCTTGTTGACCCACGTCGGAGTGATTTTGCTGCAAGACCCAGATGTCGACGGATGTTGTTGGCTTTTTGTTTTGCTTGGGAAGAGCGGCTACCTCGGTGCTGAGGCAGAAGAGAGCAAAGGTTGTGCAAGCTAGTGTCAGAATGTATTTCATCTGTGGAAATTATAGCAAGGCTGAACACTTGAGTAATTTAAATTGGAATGGTAGACGCAGAGCTGTGAGATAGTAATAGGTGTGGCTTACTTGGCGATTGGTTGCTTGTGGCTTCTATTGGTACTTCGAATTTGCCCGATAGATTTGCTTTGGCAGCCGCCAATGCCACTTGTATCTGCCTAGTTTCGAACGTGACTTGTGTCATCGGGCTATTCTTTTCCTTTTTAATGAATAACCCGAATCTTCTTAAGTTTCTCTTTCCATGGGATTTTTGGCTGTCGCTTAGCCTGCGAACTGCTGAGCCGGTTCTGCGTAGCCTGTCGCCCGCATTCTATTTGGTTTGGCTCTTGCTAATTTCAACATTTGCACCTGCGCTTGTATGCCTGGCCAGCACGAAGTTCGGCCGTCAAGAGAGGACAGCTGGCTTAAGCGGCGTGCTGAGCCGTGCTCGAAAGTTAGGCCTTTTGTCTGTTCTTGTGACTGGATTGGTAATGGTGCCTACTGTAATGTTTTTCGATGGGGTCTTCGGAAATTGGTCGATTGTCTATTTCTTGGCTCGAATTTGGCTTGCTCCGTTGATTTATTTACTTGTACTGACGATTGTGCAGTTGATATTAAAAACTGAGGGTGAGTTTGTGCTGCCAATATTCTGTTCGATTTCAAAGAATGAGGCTAGTCGGAATCCTGCGTTGATTTGTATAGTGTCTTTCTTGGTTGCAATTTCCCCTTTGATGGGCGGTTACTTTCTCACGCCTAGTTATCAGGCTCTGCTTTTTAGAGACTCGGCAAGCTCTCTCATTTTATTTGAACTAGTTGCATGGCTACTGGCTGGTTTGTGGTTGGTCAGAATTATGAATCGAGAGAATTTTATGCTCGTATATTTCTTTTTTTTCGTGGTGCCTAGTTTGGTTTTGCTCACTTTGCTGCCGGCGCTAATGATGTGCATATCGATACACTAGTATTTGGTGATTGGGCAACTGACACGAAGCAAATTGTTGTCACTGCTGATGCCAAATCACGCTAATTCGTTCTGGTATGCTGTATGCAATTCAATCGGCTGTCAATTGGTGCGATTTTTCTGCCAGCAGTGGAGGCATATGGGACCACAAGAGCGTTCAAAGACAAAACTCAGAGGCTGGAGCTGGTTCATTGGCGGTCTAATTGGGTTCTTCGTTCTAGGTGGTTGGCAGATTCTGTTCAATTTCTCGGACTGGTGGTATTTCATCACGGTCAAGGAGTCTCATCAACAGCAAATAGGATTGCTAGAGGTGCTTGTGTGGCTAACCCTTGGACCTGGCGAAGGTTTCTTGATTGGCGTTTTTTCTGGACTAGCTTTTGAGAAGTGGCGGGCTAACAAAACTAACAAAAGCTAGTGTTGATGCCTGTCGTGAATGATTTTCAAATGAGTGTTTACATAACCTATCTGTCCGGGATCCGGATTGTAAGAGTGAATCAGAGCGGCGTTCAAGTCTCCTTCTGACCAATTCCTTTTGATTTTGGCCCAATCAATTCCGCCGACGTAGTCAGGTTTTGTGTTCTTGGCTAAATGTTGAATGACATCCGTGAAATAGCCTGCTACAAAATAAGGTGCTACATCTACCCGCTGCGCTGATCGTAGGGGGTCGCTAGCATATCTACCTAACTGGGCAGGGAAGTCTTGTATCAAACGATGTATGTTCCTGATCTGCATTTGAGCCGGCCCAATAGAAGCTCCTGGGCCGATCCCGTCATCTCGTCCATGCTCCTTTACATACTTGTCTTGTCCTGTATCAGTGCCTTGCTTATAGCATTCTAGCTAGCTCCATAACCTACAATGCCTTGTTATTCCCAATTGTCAGTGCTTCCTCTCGCCGGTTTAGGTCAGTTTGAATAATTTCAGAAGACGCCTGTTCTTGTTCAATAGATCACCTTTGTATTCAAATACTGGGATTGGCTACTGGTCGTTTTAAAACTTCGAACTGTGTTTGTGAATTAGCAGTTGTGGCTATCTAGTGAAGAACTAGCACTTTGGCAATAGCGCAAGTGACGAAACGCTATTGCCAAAGTGCTAGTCACAAACTAGTAACAACTGGCACGTAGACTCGATTTTAAAATCAAGTAATTATATTGGGCCGAGATTGGAGTGAATCCATTCGGTCTATTGCCGTTTGTGATGCCACCATATACGGTGTCATAATTAGCGCCGCTCGCGCTTGCTACGCTGGCTTGCAAAGCGGCTCAAGCGTTAAATCGTGCTTGATTTCGTGATGCCGAATTAATTGTCAAGAAAAAGACTTGCGCCGTGCAGTTCGTTTGGCCTAGTTTTGACTCGTTACCTTTCTTTCCTCAACCCCAGAGCTACCCCGAACAACCTCAACCCGTGCCTCTACACCGATGAATTCGCCGACACTTATGTGTTGTCGTGTTCACCGTTTTTATCTCAACCCCAGAAGAAGAGAGAAAAACCATGATCACGTACGTTGTGCAGTTCCACGATGCGTATGGTCACCGCGATGTGCGCAAGGTCTCTCGCAGCTCCGCTGGCGCTGAGGCCTATATCACGGCTGTCCTCGCTGCCGCCAATGCCACCGACATCGTCTGGGAGTCCAACCGCACCTACTGCTCTGCGCTCGCTCGCTTTCGCGGCCCGCAGAGTGGCTTCGAGCTGGTCTCCTACTCCATCGAGAAGCACGAGCTGATCGACTGAGCTGCCGCAGCCGCATCCTCTTTCCTGTTGTCTTGCCTTGCTCCAACCCCAAAGATAAGGATTAGAACCATTATGCCGTTCGTTTTCCTCGTCGCTATTGCTGCTGGCTTCCTCTTCTCTCGCTTCTTTCCCTGAGCGGCAGCGAGAGAGCTTCGCCTTTGATCAGATGCCCAGTTGTTCGTACCTCTATAGCGGCTTGAATGCTGAGGTTCGAATGCTGCGGTTCGAGTGCTGACGTGCCTGCTTCGCTCCAACTCCAAAGTTCGCTGCAACCCCAAAGAAGGATTACAACCATGAAGCGCATCTTCGCGATCTGCGGCCTGCTGGGCCTTCTCCTCGTCACCGGCTGTGCTGGCATGCCCGGCACCAATGCTGGTGCTCTGGTCGGTGGCGTCGCTGGCGCAGCTCTGAGCCGCGACAACCCTCTCGCTGGTGCTGTCATCGGTGGTGTCGGGGGCGCTCTGCTCGGCAACATGATCGACAACAGTGGCCACTACGATCGCGGTCATCGTGGCCATCGTGGTTATCAGGGCCAGCCCTCCTATAACGATCGTGGCTACAGCGACCGCGCCTACTACGAGCGCCTGGCGCGTCAGCGTGCTTTCGAGCAGCAGCAGCAGCAGCGCGCCTATGAGGAGCAGATGTATTGGCGGCGCCTGCAGCAGCAGCGGCAGTATGAGCAGCAGCGCTACCACGGCGGTCGCGGCTGCCACCGCTGCTAGGACTGGCGATGTATCAGTTCCACAACAAGTGAAGGAGTAAACAATGATCAGATTGCAAACAGTCTCTACGGTCGTGGCGATTGGTGTCGCTCTCATGGTCGGTGCGGCGTTTGCTCAGGGTGTCGTATCGTCATAACCCCGCCACTGGCCGCACCACCGAACAAGAGAACATCGCCGGACGCTACAACCAGGACAATAAGCCGGGCTCGGTCAAGCACTTCTACGTGCTCTCACCCAGAAGCGGGGCAGTGATTCTCTATTCGACGGTGGAAGGCAAAGTCACCTCCGGTGGCAAACGCCTCACTCCGCGCTCTTCCATCGAGAAGTACGACTGCGGCAAGGATTGCACTCACTACGAAGGTATGCGAGTGCTGATCGGCGGCGAAGTGCAAATCACCACCGAGATGATGCAAGACGACGGCACTTTCGGCAGTTCCGTGCCGTACTTCTACTGGTTCGACAGCAACGGTCGTTACCACCAGCACTTCTTCACCGAAGGGCAAGTGATCGCCGTTCTCGACCAGCCTCTTGTCGGCAAGCGCGTGATCATCAACGCCGACATCTCTCCTGCTCGCAAGTAGCGAACAGCTTTACCCTCCAATTCTCCGACGCTCCCACCCCACACAACAGAACAGGATCCGATCATGAAGCGCTCTCGCTCCACCCTCTCCCTCGTGGCCATTGCCCTCGTCGCAGTCTCCCTCGCTGGCTGCAACGAAGACCGGCCGCAGTCGAGCTCCGGCGTGCAGAAGGCCACCGTCAAGGTCGCCGTCAACCCCAACACCGGCCGCACCGTCGAACAGGACAACATCGCCGGCCGCCTGAAGATGGACAACACCCCGGGCTCGATCAAGCACCTCTACATCATCGCCCCCGAATCGGGCCAGGTGATCATCTACTCGACGGTGCAGGGTAAGGTCACCAGCTCCGGCAAGCGCCTCAGCCCGAAGACGGTGAACAGCTCCACCCGGGGCTTCAGCGTGCTGTTCGGCAACGAGACCCACTACACCAGCGAGGTGCTGCAGGACGACGGCACCTATGGTGACTCGGCCGAGTACATCTACTGGTTCGACGCCCAGGGCCGCTACCACCAGCACTATTTCACCGGCGGCCAGATCATCCACATCTCCGACCAGACCATCGCCGTCAAGAGCGTGGTCATCAACATGGAGCTGACGGTGGCGCCTGGTGTCGTCGTTCCTGTCAGCCCGGCCCTCACTCCTGTCGCCCCCGCCGCCAGCGAGAAGAAGTAAGCGCTTCAAGCGTTTCTTCTGCCAGCGCCCAGCTACCCGCAACACAAACACAGCCCAAACCCAACCGCAACACAACCGTTAGGAACAGATCATGAGCAACTGGAACAACATGGACCCGGCCAACAGCAAGGGCCCGATCGGCTTCGGCATGAAGTGGATTCTCGTCGTCTTCGCCCTCGCCTGCTTCGGCGGCGTGCTCAGCTACAGCGTGGGCTGGTTCGGCGAAGCTGGTCAGGTGGTCAGGGAGGAGTTCGGTCCCCGGGCCCTCCTCAAGAAGTACGAATGGTTCAAGGACGCCAGCGCCCAGCTCGACGCCAAGGTCGCCAACATCGACGCCGCCCAGGCGCGCATCAAGTCGCTGCACGACACCTACGCCGGCACCCCGCGCACCCAGTGGGCCCGCGCCGACCTTGAGCAGTACAACCTTTGGCAGAACGAGGTCTCGGGTCTGAAGGCCAATTTCAACAATCTCGCCGCCGAGTACAACGCGGCCATGGCCAAGTTCAACTACCGCTTCACCAACGCCGGCGACCTGCCTCAGGGCGCCACCAAGGTGCTGCCGCGCGAGTTCAAGCCCTACCAGTAAGGGCTCAGCTCTTCGGTAGCAGTCAGTTCTGATTAGTCGCGCCTAGCAGCAGCGTGGGCATGGGCTCACGCTGCTGCCGTTAAATGCGTGCCTCCACCTGGTTTCAACCCTATCGATGGAGATCGAAATGACTGAGTATGGCTTTGAGAAGCTTCGCCTTGAGTGTCGGCTGGCAATTGCCGATGGACACGAGCTTCGTCGTTCCATCGATCAGCCCCGTCGCGCGGAGAAGGAGGCTGAAGCGCAAATGCTATCAACGCAGCGTGAAGCTCGCGTGCGAGATGTGCTGAGTGCTCTGCCTCAGCGCATTACCAGAGCGGTGGCTCTGGCGGCAGAATTGCCGGTGCGGTGCCTCGTGATGTATGTGCAGTCTGGCGAGTATGAGGGGGCTGTCTATCACGATCCCTTTGCTCGTGCTGCCAAGCCTCAGGCCGATCCCGGCAATCTGCGCGGGGCAGCTGCGTGGGTCTTTGCAGAGCTGCTTCTGGCTGGCTTAGCGCCGTCGCTGCAGCACGAGTACACCTATGTTGCCGAAGACGCTTATACGCAGCCTACTGAGCTAGATCAGCTCTGTATCTGCATCTCGGTGCAGTGAAGAATCTTACGTTTTGCCCTGACAGTGCAAAGCTGTTTGGGTTTTAAGTGTCATCAATGGTGGTGGCACAAGCAAAAAGGACAATGCAATGGACCTCTTTTCTTTGGTCGTGAAGACCGCTCTGCTGTTCACCGGCATCGCTGCTGGTTACATCGCTGTCACCTGGCCGTTCTTCGCCTACCGGCTGGTCTGCAATGAGAGCGAGCTTTTGTGCGAGCGTGATGATGCTGGTGTGCACAGGACACGAGGTTAC
This sequence comes from bacterium Ga0077546, assembly GCA_001464165.1. The sequence goes on along the minus strand of LNEX01000592.1, from coordinate 5,706 downwards.
TTGCTTGCAGTTGTGGCCCTTGGCTGGCTTGCCGCAGCGACGATCGGTTTGGCTCTTCAGCGTGGACTGACTTTGGACAGCTGGGAGCTCTGCGGCATGCCGTTCTCGCTCGGTTGGGCCTACGCCATGTTTGTCATTCCCCTGCGCTTCTGGGGTAGGCTGAACCCCTGGCGGTGGTAATCTGCTCTACTTCACCAGCGTCGGATACGTGAGCAAGGCTGCCAACACATACTACCAGCGGACAAAGAAGAACTCAGTTCAGGGCTAGGGACACCCCGAAGTGTTCTTAGCTTATGCTTTAGAGCTAGACAGGGGAAGATGTCACCGTAATTGGTGGCGCTTTCTGCTGTCTAGCTTTTGGCACAGATCTACTAGGTGATGTAACGAGAAGGGGGGAGATCCCTTTAGTTAGTGCTAGCTGAACGCCGCTAGCCTGAATCGATGAGCGATAATTTAGCCATATTTGTAGTTACATTTCTTTTGTTGATCCGCGCGTATACACTCTGCTAGACACAAGGTATCCCTTTCCACCTAACCCTAACGCCTCAGAAAACAGAACAAGCAAGAACGCTCTGACGCCACGCTAATCAATGCCTTCGCTGCTCTGAACCTTTCTCACCGGTTCTTATATCAGCAGGTACTTCCCTCAAGAATAAGCGGATACTCATATGATCACTCAAGAAAAACAACACATCCTCGCGTTCATCGACGCGCCGGATCCCGACAACTTCGTGCAACTGATTGCGCTGCACAAGCTCAACCCTGCTGCCGAAGTTCATGTCGTTCTCACTGGCCGCCCCGTGCGCTTCGGCGCTACCAAGGAGCATGCTCTTTGGGAATGGGATGGTGAGAGCTCACGCATGGCTCAAGAAGCCTCCGCCATGCGCATCAAGAACTTCCTGCGTCACTTCGGCGTCAATGTCACCCGCGTCTTCGACGGTGGCGTTGCCCCTCGCACCCTCGTGCCTCACTGGATTCACTTCGCCGAGTACTACAAGTTTTTCGACGTCGATCCCCTGCAGGCCATTCGCCATAGCGAGCTGGAAGCTCAAGAAGAGCTGATCAAGATTCTTCTGGCGCTTCCCGACGGCTCTGTGCCTGTCACTGTCGGCGGCCCCATGACCGGCCTCTACCAGATTCTCGTGCGCTGCCCGGCCGTTGCCGCCAAGTTCAAAGAACTGCATGCCATGTTCGCCACCTGGGGCAACGTCTCGCTCATGCAGTTCGACGACAAGCCGCGTGGTGCTGTGCAGTTCAACGTCGCCTGCGACCCGCAGGGTGCCCACGCGGTGCTCAAGGGTCTGACCTGCCCGATTTACCTGATGCCCACCGAAGTGACTCGCGTTAAGGAAATCGGTTTTGAGACGGCTCAGAAGCTCCGTGAGGCGTTCCCTGAGAATGCCGGCACGCGTGCTCTCTATCACCTCTACGCGCTCTGGTACGACGCTGCTGTGCGTCCTCGCCAGGCCAAGGACCCGAACGAAATGATTTTCATTCACGACGTGGTCGCCGCGCTCAGCCTCTCGGAGGAACTGCGCAAGGCCATCTACAACGTCGTGCCTGTGGAAATCACTGCTGTGCCTTTCCTGGCAAGCGAACAGGACGATTGGGGTAAGGTGCACATGAAGCAGACAACGGCGCCGACCAACATCTACGCTGCGACTTCCTTGACGGAAGGCGGCGCTGCGAAGTACCTGGAGACGCTCAAGGCGATCTTCGCGTAAAACTTTCGCGCAGAACTTTTGCGTGACGAAGGTCAGACGGCGACCTTAGCTACAGCCTGCGGCACTTCACAAAGAGTGTCGCAGGCTTAGCGCCGTTTCTATTTTCTAAATTTGCTCCAATAGGGAGATAACACCATGACACGTTTCAGCATCAGCAATTTGTTGCTGTCGATTTCTTTCGCACAGTTCAGCGCAATGGTGCGCGAGTACAAGCAAATTGCCGAGCGCTCTTTCGGCACGCCTTGCAGCATGCAAATCAAGGCGATGCATTCCATCAAGATGACGTCGAGCTTCATGCATGACGATGACACCATGGAATGGATGGCCGAGACCAATCGCAAGGCTGTCTTCTTCGAGGCGAGCGAGCTGTCGGCTTTTCCGTCCGAGATGTTCGACAAGGCCGTCTACGTTGAGGTCGTGATCGCGCCCATCGACAAGTCGGCCGCGCCGAACTATGCCTTCGCTAATGTGGAGTTCAAGGGCTCTCGCCGTCGGCAAGCGACCTTCTACATTCAGCCTGATGGAGAGGACAGCGCAAGCGGTCTTCGGAAGAAATTCCCCTTCCAGATCTTCGGCGACGGTTACACGCACAACACCGATTACTAGTTGTTTTTCGGACAGCATCCGCAATGGGACTTAGTTCCATTGCGGATGTTCCGATGACTTAAACTTTTCTTTTGCGCTACTAGTTGATGTAATAGCACTCGGTGCTTGTCTCTTTAGTTGAGGTAGCGTCAATGGGTGCATAGTTCAAAGGTATAACGCGGATGCTACTTGATCAGCTCATTTGACCAAAGCAATTTCACAAACTCTTTGTACGACATTAGTTCGATACCATCCTCCGTTCGCCTTGATTGCTTTTCTAGTGAAACCAAGATGCGTCTTTTGACTTTGGGGTGATCCTCCGCTAGGGCTCGCAGTCCACGCAGGTGGTCCGACGTAATTTTGGCACTCGATTTTGCTTCTATCGCTAGTTCCATGTCATTGATGATGAAGTCCACTTCTAGGCCGCTGGCGAGGCGCCAGTAGGCTAAGTCGTAATGCAAATTGCTGTAAGCACTGTGCGCGCTAAGTTCATGGAAGATCCAGTTTTCGAATGCTTTGCCGAACAGATCAGCTCCTGGTTCTAGGTTGCCTCGTTTCGCCAAATGGTTGACTACTCCGACATCTGAGAAATAGAACTTTGAAGCTCCAATCACCCGTCGTTTGGGTTTCTTTTGATAGGCATCTAAAAATTTTGCCAGCATGGTATCAATCAAGATTTGGAAGTATTCTTTCACCGCTGGCGCTGAAACTCCGCATTCTCGGGCTATGGAGGCGTAGTTTACTAGTTCAGTATCTGACAGTGATGCAGCCTTTAAGAAGTGAGAAAATGCCGGAAGGTTGCGTACAAGAGCCTCTGCTGCTATTTCTTCTTTCAGATAGTCATTGATATATGAGCGCACTAAATCTGTGTGCGTGTCGCTCAAATAGTGCCGTGGCAAGTAGCCTTGATTGAGCATGCGCTTGAGATCAAAGTCTGCTCCAATCTCGGCTGATACCAAACCAAAGAGTTCGTGGCGGATAGCACGACCGCCGAGAAGATTGGCATGACCAGCTCTGACCTTGCGGGCGCTTGAGCCGCATAACCCAAAAACGAAGTTAGTATTTTCAATGAGCCAATGAACTTCATCAAGAAGCATTGGCACTTTCTGGATTTCATCAATAACAACAAATTTTGATTTTGCTCGCTGGCTTTCGTATAACAATTGCTCACGCAACAAGCTTGGCTTGTCTCGCAATTCGAGATATTGATCTGTTTGTAGCAGGTCGAACCATTTTGCTTCAGGGTAGCGCGACTTAAGCAGCATGCTCTTGCCGCTTTGGCGTGGCCCCCAAAGGAAAAAACTCTCTTTGGGTTGAGCTGGAAGTAAGAGTTTTCGGGTCAACATATCGATGGCCTATCAGGATAATCGAAAGTAGTACTTTATTTTATCATGATAAACGAAAGTACTACTTTCGATTGTCTGTCTCTGCAACCACTCAGCCTTTTTGCGTTTTTTAGACCCCTGCAGATTTTGAAACTGTCGAATTGACGTTTGTGTAGACAATGAATACACAATTTGGCATGCTGGTATTGTCATCCTTTGGGGAAAGAACCATGGCCGCGCCGCAACCCAAACCCAAAACTAGGACAACCAAAGCAAAGACTCTCAACCTGCGGGTGACTGAAGAGCAAAAGTCAGCTTTTGAGCAGGCTGCTCAAATCAAGCAGACGAAAGTTAGCAGTTTTATCCTGAATAACGCCTATGAGGCTGCTCAGGAGGTCATTCGCCATCAGCATGTCATGTCTGTTTCTGAAGGCCAGTGGCGCACTATTTGCCACGAACTAGATAATCCGCCGAAGAGCAACCCGGCATTGCGCAAGCTTTTAAAATCTAAAAGCGTCTTTGAAAACGGTTGAATCTAACTGAATAGCCTGCTCTCCGATGCTCGAACTCAAGCGTGAGGCCCTCTAGCCAAGAGTGTTTACTTAATTAGTCTTGGCGACTGACGTTAACCCTACCTTAATCGAACTGGGCCAGAATGACCGTGGTCAGAGGTTCGATTCAAGCGAAAGTTACTAAATCATGATGCTACTAGATAATCCACATACCACTGCAGTTGAGCAGCAATGGAAGAATCTCGCCGACCTTATATCGGATGAGCCATCGCTTTTTCTCATTGGCAACTACGAGTTTATTGGGCCATTCACTGACTTTAAGTTCATTCTGGCTTTACCTGGACTGCTAGCCGTTCTGTGCGAGACTTCAGCTGGAATCGAGCTATTGGATGTTCATGAAAGCAGTAATCTTTTGCAAAGCGCCAAGGCTGAATTCTGCAAATCAACTCTCGGTGCTGACGAGCGAATCGTTTTTGCTGCTCACTATACGTCGTATTCGCACTTGCATGACATTCAGAATTTGAAAGAGAATGTGATGCGAGAGTTTAACGATTAGCCTTCAATTTCCGGGTGTTTCAGATCTGGTGTATCAGGTAACATGCGCACCCATTCATGGCGCCATTTGTAGTCGTAGAATCTCAGCCAGCACTGTGAGGGCAATTTCTGAGCAATGCTGAATTGCTTCAATACTGGAATTGCTTTGTCAGGATCGCTTAAGCATAAATCGAAGTAATAGCTTGCCGGATTGCCCCTGCCGCTGCCGATCAGGCTGCCTGTGCCACTCTTAAGCAAGGCCTGATTAAGATCAGCTTCAAGTTTCTCTCTATATTCGACACTGTAATCTTTCTGGTCGAGTAATTGCAGGTAGGCAAATTTCTCGCCTGTATTGGTGTATCGTTCTGAAAAAAATGGAGTGTCGGTGTTGAAGTTTGAAGCTAGTTCGGGCCGGGTGGTGACGTAGGTCAGTCTGCAGCGTTCTAGCTTTAGAAGTGTTGGCACGTCGCTTTCTTTGACTCGTACTAGTGCCTCGCTTTCTAGTTGTGGGCTGAGGCGAAAAGCCACTTTCGGAAGCTTGGAAACAATCTTCGCTTTTTCCTGATTGAAGCTACTAGCAAAATTTCGTGCTGTTTTCACGCTGTCAAATTTGTTAGCCGCCGGGCCTTCTGAGTGTGTTGTTGTAAATTTGTTGACCCATGTTGTGAGATTTCTCTCTCCCAAAACAATATCGAGTATTAGCAAGGCTGTCAGTCGGTCGTCTTCTCGATTTGTACCTTCGAATTGCGGTGAGTCGATGGCCAGATCGACGCTGTTAGATTCACCTGGCATAACCCGAAAGTTGAATGGTGGTAGTTTCTCACCGCGGCGGTGTTGATAGATTTTTGCCAGCTCGGCCGGTTCCCTTGCCTCTCTGTAAGCAGTCACAGTCCAGCCCGGCATGGGCCCAGCTCGTTCTACCGTGGTTTCGGCTAGGTCCGTGCCAGTTTCACTAAATCCCCTGGTAATTGTCAGAGGGGGTGTATCTTGAAAGCCGCCACCCATTTCCCATTCAAGGCTGGGATC
>LNEX01000591.1 GCA_001464165.1 bacterium Ga0077546 | reverse complement strand
TCTTCCAAGTGCTAGCTCAAACACCCAAGGGAAATAGCAAATTTATTAGCGACCGCCAATGCAGTTGGGGGCATACACTTTGTGTATGCCCGGTCTCAAAATGTCAAAATTTTCTGTGTTCTTAACTACTTCTTTAGTCGCTTTGTTCAGCTTGACTCCATGCCAAGCCGTCCCAAGCCTAATGTGTGTACCTAGAACTTCTGTCGCCGATACACCAGAAACCACTGAGAGTAAGAAAAGCAATCAAGTCACAGCAAGAAGAATCCGCGTCTATTACGTCAACGGTCACCGCCAATGGGAAGCTACAGCCCTGGTCGTCAACGACCAAGTCAAGGAAATAATAACCAGAGGCACACAAGGCAGGCCCTTTGTTAAAAGCAAAATTGACAGCTGTGGCTTTGGCAGCGGCATTGATTTTCGTGGCATGCCTTGGGAGTTCCACGGATTTTTGGTTCCTTGACCATAGTTGCCACCAGCGCCAAGGCCTGACTAACTTTGGCTCAAGCCAAAAAAAAGAAGGAGAAGGGGAAGGGGAAGGGCAGCGCCCCTCCCAGTTTCAAACCATCTGCTCACTCGCGAATTGTTTGGATGATTTCTTCGATCAACTCGTGGCGGAACTCCCAGGCGAAGTCTCCGGGCTCCAGGTCTTGGCTTTCGATCATGTTGTCTCGGTAGTCTACAAGCATCTCCTGATACTTGGTTGTCCCTACTGCTACGAACTTGCCAGCTTCGATTTCGAATTTGCGTGTCATGTCTCTTGCCTCTCCTAGCTTTGAGGCTCCGCTGCCTCGTGTTAACGCAGGAGCAACTTGGCTCCGGAGTACAAGCCGGAAGAGCGCAGCGGGGCTTGACTCCGGTGGCGCCAAGATTGCTACCATTAAAGAACACAGGCAGCGAGCGCTTTTGCGCTTCACGCACGGTCAGCGCTAAAAAAGTAAGCAGCTCACCGGCTCTTTCTGTTGCTGTATTTGATCGAGCAACTATCAAGTGAAGAACTGAGGCAAGAGCTGGCGCACCAGTTCGGCATCTTCGTCTTCTTCGTAAAAGCCTTGGAAACCTTGGCCACAAAAGGTCATGTCTTTGATACTGTCGGGGACAGTGCTGTTGATTTCAGGCGATAGAAAGATGCCTCCATGGCTGGCCGTGGAGAGGAAAAAGACCCCTGGTGCTATCGTCTGTGTTTCTTGAACTCTGCCCCACGGCGTTGTATTTAGTATCTGCATTTCGACCCTCCATTGGGTTTCTGGGATGGCACAAAAGAACCACGAGACGCAGCAGGACCAGAAATCCGCGCAGCGCCTCGAAGAGGTCGATTTCGCAGGCCGCAAGACTCGTGGTCAATGGATGCCCCCCAGAGCCCACGGTGGGTGAGCAACATGTCTAATCAAGCATGTGGCAGACAAAAGAAAACGAACCAGATAGCCCAAGAGTCAGCAATCACATTCGCTCAGCTAATCGCACAGCAACGCCCCAGGACAACAGCGCTGCAAACCCTTATCACAATTGACTTTACAAGGCTAAGGGCAGCAAGACGCCGCCCTACTAAGCAATGTCATTTACTGAGATTGCGCCCAAAATCTAGAACCCGCTCAATCACACTAAAACTGTATTCACAATCGCTCCGCGAATCCAAACTAACAAAATCAAGCTCCAAGGCATCACACAGATGTCTAAGATCACACAACAACTCAGAGATCCCATTTTCTAGGCCTTGCTGCCAATCTGACTGGCCTGAATGTTCGTAGTATGCAGGCGCTAGACGACTCGTCTTTTTTCCTCGCAATGCAACCAGCGCTCTAGCTGCTCGCTTCTTGGTCTCGTATCTCATAGTCTTTGGTCCTCCCATTAACAACTCCCAGCCGTTCTCGGTGCAGCGCACCCCATGCGGCAATGCCGGTAAAACCCGCACTAGGGTCCCAAAGTCCTGTCTGAGTTCGGGAGCAGCTCACTGGAGCTGCTCCCGAACTCACCCGCAGGGCTCGGACATGGACTTTGGGGTGCGGGTTTAGGCTTAAAGCCGGGCATGGAAAGGAAGCTAGCAGCGATCGCAAGCTCAATTGCCGGTCTCTAAGGCGCCAGAACAACTTGAAAAAGCCCGTGGAAAGAAACAGAGAAGAGAGAGGCATTAGTTCTGCCTCTCTCTTCCAAAAACTAGCTATTTACTGCAGCTAGCCGCTTGCGTCTGGCTGGCTTTTCTTCCGTTTGGGTTTCAGTGACAGGAATCGGCCGGGCACCACAGAGGTGAAAGCTCGTCAACTTGATCACCGGTTTGGACATCTTAACCAGAACGCCGTCCTCTTCTTTCGTGAATTGGTTGATGGCAAGCCTTCCGGTGATAGCCACTTCGCGGCCCTTGGTGACATTCTCCATGACAAGGTCGCCTAGTTTGTTCCAGGCATCTACGTCGATCCACATTGTTTTCTTTTCGTTGTTGGTAGAGAACTCCTTGACCGCTACTGAGAATTTGACCACTTTGTCATCGGCCACTGAACGCTCGATTGGGTTTTGTCCGACGTGTCCAACGATGGTGATTTGGTTGTTCATTTGAAGGCACCTCCAGTGCTGTGTTTAAGTGCAATCCCAGAGGCGCGGCTTTGCCGTGGTGCATGGACGCGCAGCGAAGCCAGCGCCCTGAAAGGGTCTGCCATTGCGCTACTGCAAAGTTGTGCCATTCTCGCACTTATTTAACACCGCACGGAGAGACACATGAACAGTTATTTCAATTGCCATTGGCTCGCACACGCAGAAAAACTCCGAGCAACTCCGCCGGCGATTCAAGTCAAAATATTTCAGCGGCTGAGTTAGAACAACAATCAAGAAGCAAGAGAAAGAGAAGGCAGCACAGACTAACTAGGCAGAAGTTGGCCCAGAGAACTCACTAAAAAGGCAGCGCAATCGCAGACACACTGCCCCCAATTCACAGTTGAAGAGCATATCGTTGGTAGAAAGTTGAAACCGGATCAAAGCAAGGACCACAAAGAGAGACAGTGCTAGAGCTGTCTATGGAACTCACAAGAGAAGCAAGATAACTACGGCCTGCTGTAAATAGCAAAGAGAAAGAAAGAAAGCAGCGATCACTTCTCCATTCTCTATGGCAAACAAAAGCTACATATCTGACAAGGACGAGCCAAAGCAGCGTTGCTCTGAAGCTTGTACACTCCCGTCACTGCCGGGCAAGTAGTGAGCACTTTGTCTCGAATTGGCTCAACATGATGACCACCTCGGTGAACAGGGAAGTGCACCACCTCACCCACAGGTGCCGACTGCTTCAATGACACAAGAACCTCAGGCAACAAGTCTTTGTCTTGCATCAACGCTAATTTCCAGACTCCTACTGGTGTATTGCACTTAGCCAATATCGCCTTTGAAAAGTTCTCCGAGTCCACAGAAAGCCAACCCTGGCAATTAGGCAAAGCCGCTAGCTCAGTCAGTGCCATCAACATATCTAACTCCACAAAGCTTCTGGTATAGAACCAAAAACCGCAATCAACATATTTTCGAACAACTAAAACCCAGGCCAACACATATTCTACAGAGAAAAAGTCGCCTACATCATTTAGCCTTAATGACCATGGCACTACGGTTCTGCCGCCAGTTATCCTGGCAGTGAGCCAATCTCGTGGCCTCGCTTGCTCGACTAGCATTGACAAATTCTCAGCCAGCAACTCTGGGCCACCTTCTGCTAGAAGGAACTCTAAGGTCCGCAGATTGCGAGCTCTCTTCTCTTTCTGGCCTTTAGACTGATATCTAATGCCATTGCCATAACAGACCTGGCGACAAATACCAGTGGCATTGATACATGTTTCGGTCCGAGGCAAACTAAATGCCCAGCCAACTTTACTGTTACTGGTCAAAGCCAATCCATACCCGAGGTCAGTGTCATCTTTTTTCATCGGTCCTCCTCATTGCTTTGCAGCAAGCGCTACTGAGGAAGACCAACCGGCGCGGCTCGACAGGGCAAGCCTTGAGAAAAATCACCAGCAAAAATACCGCCGCTTGCGCTGAGGTGGCGCCGCGACGGTAAAATTAGGAAACAGCGCAGAACGTCAAAAGAAACTGCGGAATATAGAAACAAGCACCATGGGCAGTATTGCCCGTCAAGCAATAAGCTTGAAGACGCAACTTACGATCAAAATGACGACCAGCCTTTAATGGCTCTACTTGGCCTTTTTGTCGACCGCTACAGCAAAGTCTTTACCAGCTTTGAACCTAGCTACTCTCTTGGCCGGTATATCCAAAGGCTCATTGGTCTTCGGATTGCGGCCTGTGCGAGCACTTCTCTGGCTGGCATCAAAAGTACCAAAGCCAACTAAGGTGACCTTTTCACCACGCGCAACTTGCCTAATAACAGTATCCATGAAGGCATTCACCACCATCTCAGCCTCTTTCTTGGTGGTACCAACTTCCTGAGCTAAGACGTCAACTAAATCTGCTTTATTCAAGGCCAACCTCGCTTTCGGGACTATGGGGCTTCTCTCACCATAGCAGAAGTCAAAGAGCCGGGAGGGCCACAGCTACTACTCTATGTCACTTAAACAACCCGTCAATCAAGAAAAATGCATCCAAAAGGAGGGCTTTGTATATACAAAATGCGCTCACTCGATGCGCGCCGCATACGTGTCGCAAATTCAGCAAAACAATTGCCAATTCCTGTGCCGCTGGACTGATAGCTGCTAGCTTCTTGCTCTAAACACTTTTACAGAACTCAATTGATGAACTAAAACTAGCTTGGCTGCCTGCTACTGCCCTCGGTTTCAGTTTCTGAATCATAATGCCCTGCTGAAAGGCGCGCCGGTAAAGTTCGCGGGCTTCGTTGGTCTTTCCTTCGGCATCCAGCCTTTGTGCTAGAGAAAGTAAGGCCTGTCCAGTTGCAATAAGGTTATCCATGTCGTTCATTAAGTCATCTCGGGTTTCCTGTGTCAATATTGCCAGCAGAAAAGGCAATGCGCATCATCCTTGGTAGGTATCAAAGGCAGGTATCAAAAGTAGGTATCAAATGGGTCATCTAAAGCACAACGCATAATCCACACATCTGTCCATCCTGGTCAAATCCGGCCGCACCTGCAAAACAAGCACGAAAAGAGGGGAGACAAGCTCCCCTTAACTGTAGTTATTCAATTGTTAGCAATCTAGCGAAATGGTGCCAACCTTTCTCGAAGTTTGCGCTTGGCATAATATATCCTTGAGCGCACCGTACCTCCTGGAGCCCCTGTCAATGCTGCTATCTGCTCATAAGGAAACCCTTCGACATACAGATACATCGTTCTCCTCTGATGTGCTTCCAGTCGAGCGAACTCTTGCACAATAGCTTCCTTGAAATCGAACTCCAGAATATCCTTAACAGGATTCGGAACATAAGCAAGCCTACTATCAGTCGCGTCTTTACTAGCGCTGACTATACCATCAGAAGCCATGGACTCAGTGTTCCTGCTGATGCCTTCAGCACGCCTATACTCGCGGCGATAGAAATCTGCCACTACATTGCGCGCCACCACTGTCAACCAACTCATGTAATTTACGCGCACCCTGGAACCTATAATTTTGATGCAGACCTCTTGAGCCAAATCTTCTAATTCAGGCATCACTACTCCCATCGAAGACAGGATCCGCTTAATCTTTGCCATCACACTGTTCCAATCAACCCCTGTTCCGAACTCGATGCTGCATTCAACCTGGCTTTTCATCACTGTATTCATAGCTTTCTCATCCTCCATCTGTCCATGCAGCTCATTGCTGCGCGGCAGAAGAGGTGATTCGCGGCTCCGGTCAGTCAAGCCATTGCAGTCGCCCAAGGCGGCTTGACGGTCGGTGGCGCTGCGAATCAAGAATAGGAAAGCAGCAGAGCCACGAAATCTACTTAGAAAGAAATCTAGTTAGAAAGCAATCAATTCTGAGAATTAGCATTGCAGTCATCGACATTTGAGCGCCAAAACTTAGGTCTGAAAACCTTAGAGCTGTG
>LNEX01000590.1 GCA_001464165.1 bacterium Ga0077546 | reverse complement strand
TCGTCACAGTCGACCTGAACAGCAGTGGTAACGGCGACATCGAAATCGCATCGCTCAGCGCCGAGGGGTTGATCGGCGTTCTGTCAGGCAGCGGCGATCTCGAAATCGACGAGCTGAACGCCGATAAGTTCATTCTGCGCCAGAGCGGCAGTGGCGACACCACCATCAGCAGTGGCTACCTGCGCTCCGGCATGGTCTATAACTCGGGCTCTGGTGACACCACCATGCGCGGTTGATTCGGCGCAGTCAGCAAACACAACACGGGCAGCGGCGACATCAAGATTCGCGTGCGCAAATAAGCACACAGTGCGCATTCAGCCAGTTGGTGCCAGTTAGAACCAGCACTAGTCAAAACCAGCACTAGCCAGCACCACCACCAAATCAACTCAATCAAACGAAAGCACCACATGAACCAAATCAAATTCCTCACCCCCGCCCAAATGAACGCCATGATCGCCGAGCAACAAGCCGACCTGGGCGCAATCCAGACAACCCTGGAGCAGAAACTGATCGACGGCCCTGCTGCGGCACAAGCAAAGCGTTTGGTTGCCATGGGCTTGGCCAAGCAAGCGGCACACATTCTGGAGCAGGCGGCTGGAAGCGCCCAACACCTCAGCGCTGCAGACGAAACCGACGAGGCAGAAGTACCGCAAGAAACTGGCGACGGCGGCCTGCTCGACGTCGCGGTGCAATTGGCAGAGGACGTCGCTGCCGGCCTGGCCGAAATGCTCGATGTCGATGTCTCGGCGATTGCGCCCTTCCTCGTCGAGTGCAACAGCATCATGCTGGCGCTCTCCAGCGACATGCTCAACCAGGCCAAGGACAAGCTGGCCGAAGCCGACGCCATCGAAGCCGCCGCCACGTAAGGTCAGCTTCGACGGCATAGTGTAAGCCCCAAGCTGAAAATTAATCGGCTTGGGGTGCCACTCCTATCGGCCATCGGCAATCTTCCCCACAATCAGCAACTGGAAAATTCAATGCAAACATCATTTACACCATCCGCAGTATCTGACCTGGAAGCACTGGCAAACGGCAAAGCCATGGCCTCGCAATACGAGCGCTATGTTGACCGCTACATCCGCCAGGGCGATTCGTTCTACACCAAGCTTCTGGCCAAGAAAGGCAAAGTGGCAGCGGAAGCCGCCCTGGCCGAATGGAACCGGCGCAGTCGTATGAGTGATTTCGCCGCAGCGGTGGCACCAGTGGTGCGCGGTCTCTTTGCCTTGTCCCAGGCGACAGATGGCGTCAAGTTGCTCGACACCGGCGAAGGCACTTTGTTTCCCCGCTACCGGGCCATCTCCAACCCGAACAAGATGTTCGTTGCTTTCAATCAGGAGCCCAAGCGCGGCAACTGCCTGTCGCTGCCCGGCGGCGAAGACTGGGCACCCGACGGCAGGCTCGGCCTCAAGGCCGTGACGCTGCAGGCCGGCCTCAATCGCGAATACGAGGTGGTGGCTGAGCTGGGTCTGATCTTGCCTCTGCGAGGAGAAGCCGCAGTGCACAGCAAAGAAGGTTATGTCGTCGTGGGCATCGAACTGACTGGCTACACCAACGCCATCAGCTTCGAGCCGAGACTGGCCAAGAACAGCTTTTTGATGTACCAGCTGGGCATGATTGGCGCTGACAGGGCCATCAACAGTTGCAGCTCCAGCGGCGGCGACCTCGACTATGCTGTCGGTTTCCCTGGTGCCACCGACTACGTGGCCACGGCCTTGCCCAGTCTGGCCAAGTACCTGACGGCCCTGGCAGCGGCTCTGAACAAAGCTGACTAAATCTCAGTCGATTAGTTGGTGAGCAAGCAGGAGAGAGAACCCAGAAGTGGGCCTCTCTTGATTCCCTTTCCCTTTCTTGCCTCTGCTATGGACAGCTGCGACGCACTAGCAGAGAGCGAAAACCCGAACTCAAAACCAGGAGAACATTATGCAACAGCATACAGTCGTAGCACAAAGGCTTGCCCAATCTTGCCAAGAACTCATCGATGATGGTTTTGACAGCAGCATTTCCGACCTGAACAAGGCAGCCTGCCAGACCATCTTGGAAGCGGCAAACGCTTATCTATCGGCAACGGACATGGCCGCGGCAACGCCAGAGTTCCTTTCTGTTTTAGCCGCGTTCGGTCCTTTTAGCGGACTCAAATAACAGACTTGCAGTTGGCTGCTATCACCCTCACCATAGGTGGTGGCAGCCCTCTGCACTGCTTCTCAATCAGTACTTATTTCTTGGTTTCGTAAATACTATATACTACAGTGATCTATCCCGAAATTACAGATGGACATAGAGCTGGTGATCGCCTCAGCTCTATAAATGGCGCAGCGCAATACGCTTGTTGTCGCAAGCAGACGTCGATTGAGGTAATATATAAAGCGTTTTAATAAGGTGCTAAATGACCTCGACGATTGAAAATGCCAAATCGATGCAAGCTGAACTAGTTTCAATGCGCCGGCACCTGCACGCCCATCCTGAACTAAATTTCGTTGAATATCAAACCTCTCAATATGCGGCAGAGAAACTCACTAAGTTGGGTTTTACTGTTCGCCAAATTGGTGGACCAACCGGCTTAGTTGCTGATTTTGGCAGCGGCAAAACAATAGCCATTCGTTGTGACATGGACGGCCTTCCCATTTCTGAGTTAAACAGAACCGCATTTGCTTCTCAAACAGTCGGGGTCATGCATGCTTGCGGCCACGACGCGCACCTAGCCTGCACACTGGGTGCCGCAGCCATTCTCAGCCAAAGCCAAGTACCAGGAAGAATCAGAATTATTATTCAACCCGGTGACGACGCTGACGGCAAGGTTGGTGCCAGCACCATGATTGAAGCTGGCGCCCTAGAAGGAGTTACAGCCCTGCTTGGTCTCCATGTCGATGCCACAGTGCCCACAGGCAAGGTCGGCATTGTTACAGGGGCAACCATGCCCTCTGTGCAGCGTTTTATCATTACTGTCAACGGCAGCGATAATGCAGCTCAAGGCGCTAGCGACAATTCAGCCGATAGCGCTTTAATTGTGGCCAAAACAGTCTGTGAGTTGTACAAAGCGCCCGCTCTATTTAAGGCAGCGGGCTCAGCAACAGAGCAAGTAAGCATCGCCGTGCAGTCTATGCAGAGTGGTTACAACCAGACTGTCGAGCAAGAAGGCATCGAAAATCAAAGTTGCGCCCAGATTAGCGGCACACTGAAAACTTATAGCGCTGAAATGCAAAAGCAAGCACAAGAGCAAATCGAAAAAGTTGCCAAAACATTTGACAGCAATAGCACTGTCGAGTTTGAAAGGTGCATTGAACAAACAGTAAGCAGTGCTGCTGTGACTAATATCCTAAACGATGCTGCTATAGATTTAGTTGGCGCCAATAACGTCTTAGCGATCAAGCGCAAGTCTTGGAATTATCAATTTACACTGCTTACAGAGAAAGTGCCTGGTGCCATGATTTATCTGGGTGCAGAACTTTCTAACAGCCGTCGAATTCACCAAACTGCCACTTTTGATATTGACGAAAACTGCTTGCCCATAGGCACGGCAATACTAGCTGAAGCGGCGCTAAGGCTACTGGCGGTTTAATTCTCTCGCGAACTCACACTAGTACACCAAAGCCAACATAACAGAACATTCACCACAGTTTTTGCCTAGAAATATAGATTTCGCTACCACCCACGCGCTAGAAAATCGATATCTCCTCCTTTCATCACCTCAGCTCAGTAAGTACTCGAACGCCCGCCACTATCGCATCTATGACTAATCCATCCAACAGCCTTGCTGTCAAGGAAAGCGGCGGTCTACACAGCGAACAGTGAGAGCGAATGAGCAAGTCTTGTAGTCGAGTAGTCGATTTACTTACTAAGTTGACGTTTATCTTTGGCTTTTTGTGCTGACAGAAAACGTTGACTGAAAGTGTTGAAAGAATTGCGAGATATCCCTCCACCCAACCTCATTTAGGAACATCATGTCCCTGCCCAACAAAGACGAACTCAAGAAGCAACAAGCCGCCGCCTCCGCCAACGCCGCCACTGCCGCTGCCGCCGCTGCCCACAAGGCCCAGGTCGACAGCCTCACCGACGAAATCGAGACCGCCGTCAAGGCCGGCAACTGGAACCCCACCGCCCGCGGCTACCTGCAGCCGGTCATGGACGAAGTCATTGCCAACTTCGCCAAGCAAGGCTACACCGTGGTTCTCGTCAGCTCCAGCCGCAACGGCCGCACCTTCAAGGTGAGCTGACCCCGGCCTCAACCAACTGCTGATTCCAACGGCTAAAGCCCTGATTCAGCAGCCAATCACTAACTAGTGAAAAAGCGGCAGATTGTCTCTACTCCATAGTTAGGAGCAGAAACGATCTCGCCGCTTCCTGATTTTTAAACGCGCCTTAATAGACCAGTCTATTATTACTGGCTAAAAAGAAGAGTGGGAAGGGCAACCTTTCAGCCGAAGCTAAAACGATGCCCATCCCACCCAAAGCGCGAAAATGCTCAACTATCTCGACTGCAAACCTTAAGGCAGGGTGAAATCCAAGTCAGCAAGCTTCAAAGAGAGGAAGGCGGAGCCCTTACCTTGCATTCCAGTCATCGCAAGTACGGCGGCAACCAGTTCTCTTTGAATTTCATAGGAATGAGAAATTGCATTCTTCTGAGCGTAGATAGCAGTAATGTCTGCCTGGGCCTTAGCCTCCCTTGCAATCGCTTGCTCGTGCTTTTCAAGCAAGTTTCTGCGCTCCTCACACGCCAGGCTCCATGCCATCATAGCCTCTGTGCAAGCAGCGGTCAGTCGATCGTTCTGCTGGCACTGTAGCCAGTGGGCATTGACCTTCTCTCCGTACTCGCGTGCAGCCTGAAGGATATCCTGGTCGTCTCCGCCCATGGCAATGCTCCAAAGGTGCTTGCGAGCGGCAACCAACTGCAGAGCCACCGGGCTTGAATCACCGAGGTAATCTTTCCGCTTTTTCTGCTCGGCAGTCAAGTATCGAACCTGGGCAGCAGCGAGGTTCATATCGGCCTCGGCTAGAGCCAATTTCGAATCGGCTAGCGCCTCTTGCGCTTGCCTCAAATTCACCGACACAAACGCAAGCTGCCTGGCGGTGTTAGCCTCATGCAAAAATTCGGCGGCCAAAGTTCTAGCGGCCTGAAGGACATTTTTCTCGAGGTCTTGTTTGTTAGTGGTATTCACGATTTTCTTTCAACGGTGAGCCTGAAAAGAGGCTCAATACAACAGTCTACACTCATCTGAATTGATTGAACTGGCGAGTACAGGCAAAGGTCCAACCATTCAGATGCGGCAGGCGCCCGAGAATAAACCTTGCCTTACAGCGCAGTTTTCAAAAGCAGCTGCTGCGCTTCCAGCACAAGGCTTCGCACCATTTCAGTGCGCAGGCCGCGATGGGCAGCGAAAAACTGCTGCACCGTCATCACGTGTTTCTTCATGCCCGGTGGCACAGGTCCTTGCTCGACCACCAAGGCAGCAACGATAACCATATAGGTCAAATCCTCTGGCGCACTGCCATAACGATCTGACTGAATGGCCCGCAAGAAATGCACGACACCAAGGGTGATGCCAGCTTCTTCTAGCGCTTCGCGCCGAGCCGTTTCTTCTGGGCTCTCTTCCCCTTCTTGCACGTGGCCGCCGGGCAAGTCGGGGCCACGATTTTCTTCGGCAGCGACAAGCATGCCACCTTCAGTAAACGCCACCACAGCAACTGCAGTAACGCTCTCAAAAGGAGGCATGAAATCGGACGGCATCAGCACGAAATTGGTGGCACGATCACCGGGAGGCGGGGTGCGCCGCTTGTCCGGGCGATCTGGTGCGATCGGCGCCAGGGCTCCGGCAGAGCTGAGCTCCACAGGGCCGACTTGAGACTTTTCGTTCATAGACTCTCCTCTTTACTAGACGGGCACTACCAGCCCGGTTTTTGCTAGATCAAAATCTCAGCAACGTTTATGGCTGCAAGAGCCTGTTGCGGAAAGTGGTCGGGCAACGTGGAGATGCCCGAGAGATAGGTGCCCGACTCATCGAAGGGCCGATCCGGCCGCCAGTGGATATCCAACGGACTTTCACGCTCGCCCACCACACCAGATATGGTGACCAAGCCGTCGCGCCGCGAGGCATTGAAAATGCGCGGCACGAAGCGCTCGTACTCGCGTGGGGCAAAGCCGAGGCGCTGATGACAGTGCACGATCAGCACCGGACAGCGCGGCAGAAAAATCGACTTGCGCAGAATGGTCACAGCTTCTTCACCCGTAAAGGTGAGCCAGCGGCTGCGGCGCAGTTGCTCGAGGTGAGCCTCGACTTGCTGTTCCATCATTTGTGCCAGGGTGTACATTGAACTCCTTTCTCCAGTTGCAGGATTTTTGGTTAGGTGTTGAGGACATGGCCTCGCGCATGCTTTTTGAAAGCGCCATGCGCAAGGCCGTAGGGAGGCAAAGAAAATAGTAAGGAACACCGACCAAACGAGCTTGCGCCCGCTCTAGTGCATGGTCGGGCGACGATTGGAGTCGTCGATGGAAGACGAGAGCGCGGCAGCATTGCTGCCACCGTTGCCAGCACCGCCGTAGAGGTCGAACATGCGCGACGAGAGCTGGTCGAAAGCGGCAGCGGCTTCAGCGGCGAGCACCAGTTGCACGTCAGCAGCCTTCTCCAGCAAAACCCGCTGAGAGGCGAAGTTGTCGGCGGCAGAGGCGAGCTTCACCTCACCTTCTCCGATGCCCAGGGCCGCCAGAGAACGAACTGCCGAGCGCACATGCCCTTCAGCTTCGACCTTAGCGGCAATGGCCCGCTGACAAATCGCCTGCAAGAGTTGCAGCTTCTCGGCCAGCACCATGACGCGGTTGATACCTTCCTTGACGAAGGTCACAGAATCGCCGACGTTGCGCTCGCTGCGGGTCTCATCGGCAGAATTCCAGAAGGCGACATCGTCGAACTCTTTCTTCGTGGCCGACAGCACCAGCCGCACCAGCGCACTGGCATCGAGCTTGCAGGCCATGGCCACGACATTGCTGTCGACCTTGAGTGCGCTGGTGGCGGCGGCCACAGCCGAGTTTGTATGCATAGACAACATGATCTAGCTCCTTTGCTGAGAGGTTAGCTCTTGACTGAGTTGACCAGCCGCACGAATTTGCGCCGACCAACTTGCAGAACACTGCTTGCACCAGCAGCCACCGTGACCACCAGTTTTTCATCTTGCACTTTGACGTCATCGAGACGAACCCCACCTCCCTTGATCAGCTGGCGGGCTTGATTGCGACTGGGCGCAAGTTCAGCGGCAACCAGCAGGTCGACCACCGGGGTAGTAGCGGCCACTTGCAGCTCAGCCATTTCGGCCGGCGCCAGACGCTGACAGTGCACGGCCTGCCACGAAGCAAAAGCCTGATCGCCAGCCTCCGTACCGTGCATTTCGGCAACGATACGCTTGGCCAGGCTCTCCTTCAGGTCTTTGGGGTTGATGCCGTCGGCAAGCTGCCCGGCGACCTCGGCCACTTCGCTGAAACTGGCTGAAGTAGCCAGCTCGAACCAGCGCACGATTTTGTCGTCGGGAATACGCATGCACTTGGCGAACATGTCGTCAGGAGCATCCCGCAGGCCAATGGAATTGCCGAGCGACTTCGACATCTTCTGCACGCCGTCAGTGCCTTCGAGCAAAGGCATTAGCAGAACCAGCTGCGGCTCTTGCTTGAAGAGCGCTTGCAACTGGCGGCCCATCAGCACATTGAAGCGCTGATCGCTGCCACCCACTTCGATGTCGGCGCGCAGATGCACCGAATCGAAGCCTTGCAGAACAGGGTAGAGCAGCTCATGCACAGCCACCGACTGCTGATTCTCGATACGCGTGCCGAAGCTGTCCTTGGCCAGCAGCTGGTTGACCGTCACCATGCTTGTCAGAGAGACGAGCTGCGCAGCACTCATGGCGCCGAGCCAATCGTTGTTGTTGACCACCTCGGTGCGCGACAGGTCGATTACCTTGCCGGCCTGTTCGAGGTAGGTTTTGGCGTTGGCTGCCACCTGCTCGCTGGTGAGAGCGGGCCGTGTCACGTCGCGACCGGTGGGGTCACCAATGGTGGCAGTGAAGCCGCCAATCAAAAGAATGATCTGGTGGCCGGCATCCTGAAAGCGCTTGAGCGCCCGCAGAACGACGGCGTGACCAAGATGCAGGTCGGCAGAAGTGGGGTCGACGCCAAGCTTGATGCGCAGCGGTCGGCCTTCACTCTCTGCCTTTGCCAGCAGGTCGGACAGAGCCGATTGACTGCCAGGCAGAACCATCGCACCGCTAGGCAGCAGTGCAGCCACCGCATCTGGCCCCCCAGTTAACCCGTTCATGATAGTTTTCATGATAGTTCTCCTAACATGTAAAAG
>LNEX01000589.1 GCA_001464165.1 bacterium Ga0077546 | reverse complement strand
ACCTCGGCAGGCTTTTGATAAGTTCCGGCAGTAATGCAGACATCTCTTTTTTCAACGGTTAGACCAGAATCGGATCTTTCAACTTTAGTCATAGAACCTCGGGGAAACATGGGAGTAAAAGGCAGTCTATTCTAGCTTAATCATTCGACGAGACTAAAAATCCCTCTGCGCAAGCACAGAAAAATCTGGCTTTTTTGCTCTCGCAACTTTCACCACACCATTCTCTTCAACTTTGAGCTTGGGACCACAGAGACCTATGGCAACGATTCGTGTAAGAATGGGCCATTTATGCTCCTGAAAACTCGGCGAATTGCACTACTCGTGATTGTTTCCAGCCTCGCCTAATAATCGAGCGGACCTGGCTAATAACTTTACTTTCTGCACAGTGGCGAAATCGCACGAATGAAGCCCACAGGCGCCTGATTTTACCCGTACCCCATAAGATAGGTTTTTGTCCACCCATCCAACGAATGATACTATCAGCAGTGCAACTGCCGGAGATGTGCAGATGGAAGGCATTTAGGTCTATTTCCAAGAAGGAAATGGCTGGATTTCGCACGAATCGTTGCCACCCCTCAAGGCTGAAAGATTCTATACCGGTCTTCTTGCCACCTATCGACGTATGTAGCATTAGCCTTCGTAATGTCAGTTTCATCAACGTCATGGCCGAATATTCTTTCGACGTCGGCGATCAACTTTGCGTCAAAAAGCACCCTTGCAATTGACGACAGAAATTCTCTTTCTTCATCGTCTCCAGCGAGATCACTAGGATCCAGTGGACAGACGCGACCTGTACAAAAACAGGCTGCCATAAGGTTATTGCATAGTTCGCAATGCATGCACACGTGACCAGGATCAGAAGCCTTTCCATAAAACGAATACCCGCGATCAATCAATGTACTCGCATGAATGTAACTGAAACCCCTGGCAAACCCTGGTTCACGAGTACGTGTTCTGTGAGCCATATCTTTATAAGTCATCAGCCCGCTACGGCAAAATGACAAACCACCTTCTTTTTGTCCCCGTACTTTTGGGCGACGGTCAAAATCCGTCAAATTGACAGTGTCAGTAGGTGCACCCGGAGCGCGAAAAAATATTCGAATGAGAACTTCTGTTCTAGCTACCGCAAGTGGCGCATACATTTAGATTGTTTGAAAGTGGTTAATTGTTAAAACGATTGCATCGCAAATTTCTGTTCCTTTCACGGTTCCAAGCGTCGGATGAATAAACAAGAAAGTTGTGCTGTTGCCAAAACGGACGTTTAAAACTTGCGGTCTGTCACCAAATGTGGTGACTATATCACCGTTCGGCGAAACAAATAATTTTGGCTCAGAAAGATTGATATGACCAGCAGTTTTATCTTTCAACGTTTCTAGGAAAATTCGAACATTCTCAAGAATAGCGTTGGATGGTGCAACTCTCTCATCATTCTCGTACATGGCAAGATTGTCTTGAATGAGCTTGAGACTCTGCGAAGCTGATGCAAACCAGTTGGGGCTATGGATAAGTGGTGGAGCTGTAGGTGACATATGGTTATGAATTCGATTCATGCAATTATTGTATATATCTATAAGATAACACCAGTTGTAAGTAACTGCAATGAGAATTTGCCAAATAGATGTGCCAACCCCAGTAACAGTAAGTTTCCAACTCACTTTAGGGAAGGCTAATCAAGTAGAGTCAAATGAAATTGTTTCATCCTTCAAGTAGCCAGTGGGACCTCGCTGCCGTGATCTAAATTCCTTGCGAAGTTGCTGAACATAAGGCAGAAGTGAGACAGCATCCTCCTCAGAAGGAACAACGCTAAGTAAATTGGCTAGAATAAATAGACGATATTTCAGATCAGATATTGAAAGTGTCAAAGGACTATCAGAAGTAAGTCCGGAGACCTTATCTCGCCAATCTTGGTCAGACTTGGACACAGACTCAGTTGCAAGAATTTCAGAAGCATTAATCTCTTTTCGACCAAGTAAAGAAAGCTCAAAAACAACCTGGCGAGCAGCAACAAGACCAAAAGGTGTTTCTTCTTGTAGAACAGGAGAACACGGCAAGCCTTCTAAAACCGAATTGGAATCCTCCACAGCGTTATATTTGTCAGTACAGGATGCAAAGAAGTCATCTGCTAGGTCCTCATATTCCTGTCGCCAGATATCTGAGTGCTTGTACAAAGTTTCTCGGCCACATCCAGCGGCCTTTTGTAATTCAACAGTTGAAAACCGCTCCTTGCGAATTCGAAGAGCAGCGAGGGCATCCTCAATTCTTCGGCGAGCATTAGCTTTACGCTTAGCGTTTCCTCTAATCCATGCAATGGGTGGATTGACTGTATAAGTTTCAGGGGCACCATCTCTTCTATATGGTGGCACCCAGTTGGCCATGCGGGTAATCTGGGCGGTGGCGTCAGCGTGCCCCCGGGCAATATCTTTGCTGAAGCCATTGTGGTTGGTGGTTAGGAATTCTTCTATGAGCTGCTCTCGGGAGGCGCTATCGGCATAGCCGATAGCAGGAAGACTGCGGCTAGGATCGCCGTAAAAGAAGTAGTGCCCCAAACAGAAAGCGGCTTCAGCCCGCTGCGAATGTTCGGTCAAACCTTGTAGGTGAAACAGGCGCCCGCGTTGCCAGACTTCAGCATCCATATTGAGAGGCACGTGACCAAAGATAGAAGCTACAAAAATACTTAGTTCGCTCGATGAGACTGTCTTACTAGTTCGAATCGGCACGATGTTGTTGCGATTTTCCCATTGTGGCACAGAGGCTTGGATTGTCTCCAATTCAGCAATTCGAGCCTTCAGGGCGATGTAATCGGCATATGAATTGCTGTCGCTGTCGAGGCAATCAATGAAAAATTCAAGCGCTTTGGTGGCACTTAATTCTTCGCGCTCATATTCAACTTCAAGTGTTTTTTTGTCGAGCCAGGCAAAGCCCGATTGCAACGGTAAGCGCAAGCCCATACCCAGCGATGCATAGCCCGGGTGGGGGAAAACTTCGAGGGTGCCTTTGGCCACGTCGAAGTTGCTCAACTTAAGTAGTCTCACGAGCTGCTGATAAAGAGATTTACTCGGTATCGGCTCATCAAAAAAGATATATAGATGCCAGCCGCCACTGAAGCTGGAACGGTAAAGGGAAGAGTGATTGAGCCCTGCTTGGGCGAGCGTTTGAAGTAACCGGTCTAGTTCTTCTTTGCTGTGATATTTGCTCTCACTGTCAACATCAAAAACAGCGTATTGGGTTTTTAAGCCAGCGCGAGAACCTATATAGTATTTCTCGTTTTGAAGCGAAATAGCCTTCAAGATGCTGCTGTCGTCGAGCTTCCAGGTCTTGTTGGCTGACGACCAGTTGCCACCAGCTATCGGTTTGTAGATATAGCCATAGCGGTGAAACAAGGACAGGAACTGCGACACGCAAAACTCCCATCCTTCTGGGAAGAATTTTTTGCGCGCAAATCTAATTGGCGCGCTCGATGTAGAGCGCACTTGAAGCTGTCCGGTAATAGTTAGTCATCCTTAATTGGGACGTGTTGACCTAACCGGACCATTCGTCTATTCTGTATTTACTTCGCGGAATTTGCTAGAAAACGCGACAACAACAGAATATGAGGTCCGTAAAAGGTCTCACAAAAGACATCGCCTGCAAGCGGTGTTTTTTGCTTTAAGCAGTAATTCGGTCTGGTTCTTCTTTTCTAGGGAGCTGGGCTCCAATGTGTCTGATAGATATGCATTGAGCGTTTAATGCCAAGTGCCACCAGCCACTATATAAGGTGCATGGATTTCAATCAATACTTTAGATCCAAAAAAGTGATCTGCACAGGGGGTCTAAGGGGGCGGCGCAATGACGTCGCAACTACGCGAGTCTCGCAAAGCCGCCCTCTATCTCAATCCTAGCGTTTAGTTTTGCAGTGCACAATATTCAATATCTTAGGCACCTGCGCAAAACCACCGACCCTTTCGCAACCGACGCAATCATTATTCGACCCACGCAACAGGGTCGACGCAGCAACGGCGCTAGCGGCGCACCCGCGAGGGGCGCACAGGGTTACCGTTTTCGCCGGTCTGGAATTTTACAACGAAGAGCCCTCGCAGCTACCGACGAAACCCGCGCAACCTCCTGCGCCGCCACCGGCGCAGAAATTATTTTCTTGCGCCGGTCGGTAAATGCCGCGACGCAAAAACCGTTCGGCGACTGCGCACCCCAAACGTCATGGCGCCGTAGGTGCGCAGAAATGCCACAGGCGGGAATGTAACCGGCGACGAATTTACGTCGCTGCCGATAATCAACGAGCACATCGAGAAGTATGGATACCAACTGGGTATTAATGGTGATGCTTTTCGACAGCTTCGCAGGTATGGCGCTAAAGCTGGAATTTATGCGCCGGTCAAGAAAAACGCGCCAAAGTAGCAGACTTTTTAGAGTTCACCCTTATAATAGTTCCTGGCAAAACCGGATACGTATATACAAGCGATGCGTGACACCATATATGGAGTGAGGTCTAGTGAGAACACTAACCGTAAAAGAGACTGCAAAGGTTCTGGGCCTGAGCGTCCGCACTATTCAAAATCGACTCGCGTCTAATGAGTTAAGCGGTAAACGTGTCACCAATCAATATGGGACGTCTGAATGGCGAGTTTGGCCAAACAAAGAAATTCTTGAAAAACTGAAGGATTTTCCGCCTGATGCATTTGCCACGGTTGGGGACGGCCCGAGCGACGAATTCCAGGGTGGCGACAGCAGTGCCGTCCTCGAAGCTGAAACAGTAGAGATTGACAACGACTACTTTGAAGAAGCTCAAGCTCCAATTAAATCTATCATCCGCGAAATGTCCCAGCAATTTGCAGAGCAACTGAGCCGCGAAAAACAGCTCAACTTCCAACTTCAACGTGAACTCCAGGAAAAGGATCTTGAACTAAAGCGCCTTCCCGACTTCCAAAAGCAAGCTGAGGATCGTCGACTCGAAGCCGAAGCCAAAGAACTCGAAGCCATCGCCCTAGCAAAGCAGGTCGAAGCCCTCAAAGCTTTGACAGAAGAGAAGGCTGCCGACCTGGTACGACTCAAAGAACTTGAGACTATAACTTTGCCCACCATACAGCGCCAGCTTGACCAAGAACGCTCCCAAAAGGACAAGGACTTAGCAGAAGCTGCCGCTAAGGTCACCGCCTTGGAGAACGCCAATCAAGAGGCGGAAATCGCCAAATCCAAACTTGAGGAGACTCTTCAGAACGAAATTGCTCGTTTACGAGACGAGAAAGAAGACCAGTCACGAGCTATTGAAACCAAGTTCGATGCCTTAAACCAAAAACTTGAACAACTCCAGAAACCAGCTCCAGGATTTTGGCAGAAACTTTTCAGTACAAAATCACATTAACGCCAAATAGGGAAAAGAGGACAGGCCTAATGAAACTTAAAGAACTCATTGCATCAGTTCGTCCGATGCTCGCCAAGCTAGCAAATCATGGCGGTACGTTGCTTGTGGTTAAGCCCATGAGAGGTCGACCAACTGGTGTGTACATGAATGAGCGCGACAATGTAAGCGCCGATTTTGAGCAAGCAGAATTTGATTATGCGGAAGATCAAGGTCTAGTCACTAGAAGCAAAAACCAAAGTGGAAGTGATTTATACAAAATTACGGCAAAAGGGCGTGCATTTGCTGAAGAGCTGACTTCTGATGAAAGCCTGCTTCAGGCGGCAAGCTCGATCAACAACTCAATGAATGTGAAAGTTGATAAGTTTCACGGAGTAATTAATACCGGCAGCATGCACAATGTTGGCTCAATTAGCATTCACACCGATAGCAGTGAAGCTGGCATTGAATTGTCAGAATTAACAGCGGCTCTCGCGAAACTTTTGAATGTAGTCAAAGACGACACTAGCCTCTCAAAAGCGGATAGAGACGAAGCAGTTGAACGATTGGATTATGTTTCTAAAGCGATTGTCCAGAGTGCGGATCAGCGGCCGCCTCAGTTTCTTTTAAAGGATACTGTCAAACAATTTCCCGAAATCATCAAAACAAGCGCTTCCTGTATGACAGCCTGGCATTATGCAGCACCCCTCCTCAACAGCTTTTTAGGAATAAATTGATCTCCTAATTACCCATGAATAGAGAAAGATAAATGCCGCAACAAAAAGTACTGTATCGAATGTTTTTCTTTGGCCCAGGTGAAACAAGAATGAGAATTGGTGAATTTGACTCTAATTCGCCACCACCAACATACAATCCAGGTGACATTATTGATGCTAGCGGTTGGGACAAACTCAATTGGGAACCATTTGGCGGTCCTTATTTTCAAGTTCGTTGTGTTGAACATAGACTCATATCGGGACTCGAAAATAGTCAGATGGTAGAAAGCTTTATGATAGGCGTGTACTTGGATAACATTGATACCAAGACATATTCAAAGCTGATCGGCGCAGACTAACAGCTAACAACTTCCATGAAGTTTCAGTTTCAAGGATTGAAAAGCGTTGTCGGAAAGCTCTAATACTTAGCCACATTGCTTTCAGCATTTCCTTTGCCTGTCCAACCAAAATTGATCGCTTTCTGACCAAAATTTCAAATGTTATTTTACAAAAACGGCCAAACGTAAAATAAAACTCGTTTTCCATATTGCATAATCGTATTTTTTGCAATATAGTGAAGCAAATCAGATTTTATTTTACGAAATAGAGTTTTGCTAAAATAAGGAGTTTTGGATTGCGAGCAGGCGAATATCAAGTTCAAGTTGGAGGTTTTAAGGCCTTTATTCCTGCGGCGTTGCCCCCAGACCCTCCGATTATATGGGATGACGAGCTAATCAGGCTATTGCATGATGCCAGTCTGGCGCTGGGACGATTAGACACAGCGACTGTCAATCTCCCAGAAATAGACACCTTTATATCGATTTTTGTGCAACAGGAAGCGGTTCTGAGTTCACAAATTGAAGGTACGCAGTGCACTCTTGAGGATGTATTGCGTTTTGACGTCGATGAATCAGAAGCGTCAGACGACAAGAAAAAAGACGACGTTCACACTGTTATCAACTACACAAAAGCTTTGCGCCATGGTGTGAGCAGACTTACTGACATAGCTCAACCTCTACCTCTCTGCAACAGACTGCTTTGTGAATTACAGTTAGAATTATTGCAGGGCTTGCGTGGTAGCGAGCGTGTGCTTGGTGAGTTTCGCAAAAATCAAAACCATATTGGCACTCCCGGTTCATCAGTCTTTATGGCTTCCTTTGTTCCGCCTCCACCGGAAGAAATGCTGAAAAGTATGGCGTCGTTCGAAAAATTTCTGCACTCTGAGCAAATTCCGCCCTTGATCTTAATTGGTCTAGCTCATGTTCAATTTGAAACCATTCACCCTTTTGAAGACGGTAATGGACGTGTAGGTCGTTTGCTTATCACCTTGTTTCTAATTGATCGCAAGATCCTGCGCAGACCTCTACTGTATTTGAGCCATTACTTCAAAGCGAATCAATCGGAATACAACTCACATTTGATGGCAGTGCGCCATAGCGGTGATTGGGAAGGCTGGCTCAAGTTCTTTTTTCAGGGAGTGATTAAGGTTAGCGAACAAGCTCTGGCTAATGCAAATGCGATAGTAGATTTGCGCGTAAGACACATAGAGCTTCTCAAAACCGATCGAAAAGCTACCCTTCAAGAACTCGCTTTGCTGGACTATCTGTTTAACAAGCCAATCGTGACTGTTCAAAAGGTGAGCGACCATCTCGATTGTGTCCATGCAACCGCAGGCAAACTGGTTGACCGTTTTGTCGCTCTCGGTATTTTGAAAAAGACAAGCGCGCAAAAGCGCAATCGCAAATTCGAATACACTGAATATTTGCAGTTCTGGACGCAGGCTAAAGACAACTATCAAGTTTTAAAAAATAGTGTAGTAATTTCTGCTAGGCAACCGGAATTTAGGCCGGAAGAAGGCCAGAATGCTGTTCAGAATGTGCGGAAACGAATGCTTACCATCCCTGAAATTACGGAGAATGTTTTCGTTACTGAACCTTCGCCATGGATGAAAATGATTTTTTCAGCTGATGGAGTTCAGAGTGATGCTGAATACATCACTCTGCTTCAGAACACGGAAGTCTACATAAACAACGATGAATTTGACGGAAATGTCGTTCTAGAGCCCGGTTCATATCTCACCATTAGATTGACAAAAATGGCCCAATACCTTGCAACTGAAACATTTCGATTAAAGAAAAGCTCTGAAACTTGGTTTTGGAAACAAGTATGGACAAATAGCCCTTTAGTCAAACCACTTTCTTCCGCAGAACTAGGTCTAAGGACTGCACAAAATCTCATTACTTATGCCAAAAGCCAGAACAAGTTTTCTGGCAATCTAGTGTCCAATTGGATCAATGACGAGAAAAAGCTGCTCGTTTTGCTAGACGAGCGCGGACAGATTACAGGAGCTAAGATCGTTCAAGATCCAGAGCTAGAGATGATATTTAAGGACATGAATTTTGTTGATCATTTAACCAATTTATTTGGCCAGCAAAACTATTCGAGTGGCAACTACTTTGTCAAACTGAACGATGCCTCTGTTCAACTTCTGAAAAGTTATGGGCTACTTGGGGTTGAAAATAATCAGAGAGAGTTCGAGAGGGCAGGAAAAGATTGGATCTTAGACAAGTTCTCAGCCTTGCGGTTAGTCAACTCCAAACGTATTGATGGTAATGCATTTTGGAGTGATGTAGATTCGGGAAGTCATCTAGCTTTTACTGTCGATGGCCAACAAAGATCTTGTTTCTTCGATCTAAACGAGATTCGACAATGCGTTATTCATCCAATTTTGCAGAGACAGTTGAGTGAGCGATTAAACCTGGAAGTACAAAATCTCCCACCGCTTTTTCAGCTTGAGGGGGCCTACAAGCTCAAGTTTGAATCTAATCAAGGGTGGGCGGGCGAAGGTGACGTCACTTTATTGAATGGGCGACTAACCGGTCACGATACAAATTTTCGATGGACCGGTATTTATCAAATCCAAGGGGGTGTCCTTACTGTTGATGCTTCCATTGAGAAGTACAAGGAAGGCATAGATTCTATTTTTGGTGAGATTAATGAATTTGCTATCGTTGCTGCTGGTCCCGTTCTTCCCAATTTTCTTCGCCTAACCGGTGCGGTGAAGAACCAGCCAGAATTCACGCTAGAGATAGAGATGTTTAAAGAATGATTCAGCGAACAGTAGAGAATTTTCACCCGGCGATTGCCATAAAAACAACTGAATAGGAGAGGTTATGAAATTTGTTGAATGGTATTACAGAGTTGATGCATTGTTTCAAATCTCAGACGAAGAGATAGATATACTGCTTACACTTGCCACCAATAGTACAGACACTGAGATGCAAGCCGCAGCGCAACCGGACGGATTTATCTATCACTGGAAAGAAATGTCAGACATGAGGCATCTTTCCAGAAAGGGCATAATGTACTTCACGGCCACCATGCAACAACTAAGCAAAACGACAGAGCTTCTCGAAACCGACTTCAATGCTGAATCGGCTAAATTGCATTTACAGTTTCAAGAGATTCTTACACATTCCTCGACCGAGCAAGAACGTGTCATGCCTAAAGCTCTCTGCTAATTTGATTGCTACCGTAGATTGCCGAAAATGACCGATTTAAAAAGCTTTGGAGTAAGATAAATGCCTATCACAGTTGATCCGTTGCTACTAGCGCTAATCTCGGCCGCAGGCGGCGCGTTAGTTTCAAGTGGCCTAAGTCTCATTGGTCAGCAAATGGACCGGCGTGAGAAGCGCAAAGAGATTATTTTCAATGCTTCGATAGCACAAGCAAGGCAGGCAGCAAACACCACCATAGAGATTGCCAAATTAACTAAACGAGACTCTGTGTTACCTGACGAGATTAACCTTGCTGGAAAATATTACAGATGGTTATCGCATCTTTTCGACAAAGGCGAATTGCCAAAAGAAGCTGTTGAAGCCGAAGCTAAAGCCATACAAGAATTGGAAGCAGCTCAGGTAAAGGGTCAAGAGCGAGCAAGACTACATAATGCGCGAACCGTACAAAATGCGTTAATAAATTCGCACTCAGCTGCTCATCTGCTTTCCACGTCTGACCTGTCGTCATTTTCAGAAGAGGAAATTTGCCAACTACGAAATAAGGCTCAAAGTCGAAGTCGTGCGTAACGCTACTTCCCAATGTGGCTACTATTGAGATAGCCGTATTTGACTGCTAAAAAGGAGCGAAGATGACCGAAGAGGCTAAAGAACAGGCTTTGCAAATGATTCAAAATATAGCTTTGAATCTAATGGGGGAAACAGATCAAAAAGAACTTCAAGAAGGTTTGGCGCTTATTGAATCGATATGCAGGCACGGCAGCGATGTTAGTAGTATTCACGAACAAGAAAAATATAAATTTGAAGGCTAAAACAAGCACTTAGTTAGAACATGCAGATAAAATAGGGATTGTCGGGGAGGGGGATTTGCAGGATCGTCACTGAGTTGGCCCAAGGTTAAACAAAAAAGCCAACTGAGGCGGACCAAGATGGACTAATCAACCGGAGAAAGCCTCTACCTTCTGCCCAATCCACCGGCACCAAATATCGACAACCTTGAAATTGTCCTCTGCTTGCCATCGAACAGTAACTTTTCGTTTAGCAGTCGAACGCAAATTGCCGACTTACACCTCTAAAATACTTCGCTCTGAAGCTCTCACGGCAATCCGAAAGAAATAAATCGATTTTGCAGCTGATTTGAGTTGCGAAGAGACATTACCGAAAATGACTGTTTACGGTAATATTTATAGTAAGCGAGTCGACTAGCACAGGATTTGAGGCATGGCAAAACAGAACTCTGAGCCATCATTTTCGG
The DNA here is from genome assembly GCA_001464165.1 of bacterium Ga0077546. The sequence continues at coordinate 23,739 of LNEX01000589.1, read as the reverse complement.
TAAAGTCAAAGAAGAAGGACAAGAAGAGACCAGGGCCGCCGGCCAAATTACCTAACCTTGAGAAGCGATCGCGAGAATATTTGACCGTATCAGAGGTCAACAAGCTGATTAAAATGGCCAAAAGCCTTGGCCGACATGGCGAGCGAAACAGCCTCATGATTCTAGTCATGTACCGCCACGCTTTGAGAGTGGGCGAGTTACTTGATCTTCACTGGGACCAGATGGACCTTAATCGCGGACGCATGCATGTGAATCGGCTAAAGAACGGCGATCCCTCGGTTCACTATCTAGAAGGCGATGAGATTCGGGCACTGAGAAAATTGCGCCGAGAATACCCAGTCACCGATTATGTCTTCGAATCTGAACGCCAGGGGCCTCTCTCGCCAAACGCCGTCCACAAGATGATCGCACGGGCCGGAATTGAAGCCGAGCTTGAATTAAGCGTCCACCCCCACATGCTTCGGCATGGCAAAGGTTATCAGCTGGCTTCAGAAGGCATCGATACGAGGGCTATACAGGCCTACATGGGGCACAAAAACATCCAGCATACAGTTCTGTACACCCAACTCAATCCCAAGCGTTTTAAGGGCTTCGGAAAGGATGTAAAACTGTGAAGGCTAACGAGGCGTTTGCCCGACAAGGGCTGGAAAGAGGGGCTTAGCTCCACTCTTCTTTGCACTTAGACAAGCACCCTTTCTTGGCGATGGATTTTTCAGAAAGCATCAGTGTGCTGCCAGGGATAAAATCAGCATCATTCATTTTGTCGGCGACAGCCTGAGCTTGTCGAAAATCGCTATGCTTTCTCAAGCCATTTTTTTATCACATGCCCAAGCTCTTTTTCCGCAGTGTCTTTATGAAGGAAATCATCCATCCCCGCTTCCAAGCACTGCTCCCGAACTGTTTCGGAAGAATTACCGCTCAAACCAATAATTATGACTCGATTGGCGTTCTTTTCTCTTGCTCTAATTTTTTCCGTACATTTCAAGCCATCCATTCCAGGCATGGCGAAGTCCATCAAAATCAAGTTATAATTATGAGTATCATGCTGGGTGATAGCGTCTTGAGCGCAGTAAACTTCATCAATAGTCAAACCGCCAGCTTTCAATTTTGCAGCAACTGCTTCGCGATCCAATGGACTATCGTCCACTAACAAAATTTTGTAAAAGGGTTGTTGTGTAACCATCTTTACACAGTAAGTGATTGCTGGGCAGAATGCCAGTATTTTATTGCTCGACTTGGAGCCGCTGAGTTAGCAATCATAGTCACGAATAGTTGCTACGTAATGCAACCTGAATTTTCAATATGAGAACAAGGCAGATGCTCTATCTGTATTGTTGAATGATTAATGCCAAATGTTGACTCGATCATCTCTGAAATATCATGTCGCAGTGTATCGACCGGAACCTGATTGTCGGCCACAATATGGCAGGACAACACGTCTTTGCCTTGGGTTATCGTCCAAACGTGAATATCGTGAACGCTGCTCACACCGGAAGTTTTTTGCAGCGCCGACTCCAATTCTTCTAAATTCACACGTGCTGGTGAACCTTGCATCAGGATGTGACTGCATTCTTTAATCAAGCTCCAAGTTCTAGGGATGATCATCAGACCAATAAGTCCACTGATGATCGGGTCAACCCAATACCAATGAGTAAACATCATGATACAGCCAGCCAGTAAGACTGCGACCGATCCTAATAGATCACTGAGAACTTCAAAATAGGCGGCTTTTGCATTGAGCGAATGCTCGGATGAGCCTGCCAATAACTTAACGCCAATTAGATTAATTACTAGACCGGCTGCAGCTACTATCATCATGGGGCCAGCAAGCACCACAGGTGGTGCCCACAAGCGGTGAATAGCCTCATAGAGGATATAGACCGACATGCCAATCAAAAACAACCCATTAACGAAAGCGGCTAGTATTTCGCTTCGATAATATCCAAAACTTTTGTCAGGCGAAGATGGCTTAGTCGAGAACCATACGGCTATGAGAGCTAATCCAAGTGCGGCAGCGTCACCCAACATATGACCGGCATCCGCAACTAATGCCAAGCTATGCGTATAAAGACCGGCAAACACTTCTAAAAACATAAAAGCTAGTGTTAGCGAAAACACTGTCACCATAGCTTTTTTGCCACTAGCTCTGTTGGTGGCGAAGTCGCCGTGGTGATGATTATGACCCATTCAAACCTTACTCTAGTCAATACTGTTATAGCATTCTGCAAGTTTACTCGACTGACTCAGGTTTTGATGGTTCCCATGTGGTCTGGTGCAAACCAAAAGATCTGCAAGCCTGAAATTAATATAGGTGGCGTTTAGGCTCAGAATCCAGCGGCCCAAACTATGAAAAGAAAGAGAAAGCTTTTCTGTGTTGAACTTGCTGACTTTGAATTAAGTTTAACGTTGTCAAACCATCAACAAGGAATCGCTCCTAGACTACCTTTTAATCTCATTGTTTTTTTTACGGCACGTGGCAAATATGTTAGGCGTTTGGCTTGTTAGTTCTGAAACTTGAGAGATAAGAAGCTAATTGAGGTGAACTCATGGCAATTGCTTGCTGATATGTCAGTGCTCCATTCTGCAACATACCGGCCAAGGCTGACCCATCGAGACCAATCGGAGCGACTGATTTATCAGCCCCAACTGTACCAGTTTGGCCAGTTTGATTGTGATTATGACCGTCACCGATTGGCAGAATCGAATTTGTCTTATCTAAACTTGCCGCAGCGGCTTGGTCTATATTGCCATGGTTGTGTCCATCTCCGTTGCTAGGTACCGCAAAGTTTTGAATGGCTCCAGAATGGTTATGAGCATCTCCAGCATTGTGTCCAGCACCCATCCCATAAATTTCTTCGCGCATGAGCATTCCGGCCTTGTTTGCTGCTGCATCAAAAAGACTGGCGGACGATTTATCTGAAATTTTAGAATTATCATTTTGTTCGTGTGACATGAAAGTTTCCTCAAAAGTGTTGGTAATTTTGTAAGCTAAACCCCGCCTCCAAAGGGCTGATTCTTAGTGTCAGACATCCAGGGCATTTAGTATTGGACAGTGTTTCACAGGATGCTCGCCGGCGCATTGAGCAACAAGTTCGCCTAAAGAAGTTCGCATCGTATTTAGTGTGTTTATACGGGTGTCGATGTCTTTCAAAAGAGCGAGACTTATTGCTTTTACGTCTTCATCATTAGCGTCAGGACTGTTGTACAAATATAGAAGCTGCTTAATATCTTTGAGCGTGAAACCTAGGTCCTGAGCTTTTTTGATAAATTTGACTACTCGAATTGTCTCCTGTGGAAAAAGTCTGTAATTTGCGCTAGTCCTCTCTGGCGCTGCTAGTAAGCCAAATTTCTCGTAGTATCGTAAAGTCTCGACGCTAGTTCCAGTCTTGGTAGCGATTTGACCAATAGTCAGTCCAGATACCGATTCTTCCTCCTCTTTAGGGTTCTTCATTCCTCAACATCTCCCGATGTCAAGGAGATAATAAACCCTGAAGCACGGTAGAGGGTCAAGCTTTTTTTCAGAAACTTTTGCAGCTGTTTGATTGCGTCATTGATGCCGTGCTCGACTTGTATATGAGGTGTTTGCAGATGTGCCGATAGCATTATCAGCTTAGTTTCTCGACAAGAAAAATCCATCATTATTGGTGAAAACATGCTTGAGTTACCTTTAGTTGAACAACGCTGCGTCGCGAGCGGACGCAACCAGCCAATTGATAAGGCCGGGGGTAGCCAAACCGCCTGTTACACCACAGGCACCGTATAGAACCTTCTTTTTGGCATCATTAGTCCCGGCAGCTAAATGCATAAAGCCCATGATCATTGTTGGGCCGCCCCAAGCAATGCCGAGGATTTCCATGCCATTTGCGATGATATTAAGCAAGGCTTCTAGGTTGGCCAAGTTATTCACTCGAACAGTGCCTGCAGTATTGACCCCCTGTACTACAGTTGCCTCAGAGCCTTGAGGTGCTATCGTTCCGTGGGTAGCTCCCTGTAGAACGGGGGAGCGCCCGTTGCTTAAGTGCTGCGTCTGCGATCCGGTGGTGTAGTTTTGACGGCTCTGTATTCCGGTTGCTCCCAACGAGGTTTCCGCAGTCTGGTTGCCGGACCCAAATGCATCCTGTGCTCCAGCGGGGCAACAAGAGACAAAATATCCGATTAGACTCAGGCAAATAGCGGATCTAGTAAACGTGTTTGCTTTAGACATAACAAAATTCCTTTTAAAAGAGACAGCAAAATGCCCTGCTCCGCTAAGAGTTTTTGAATCACAAACTTTGCGCGACATTCTCATGCTGTCGCAACTCGTAGTAATACATTTAGCGATGCTGGCTACCAGGACTCACTGAGTTTCCTGGCGGATTCGTACAATAGATCTAAAATTCACATTCGACTGGAAATGTGCAATATGCTGCCGAGTAAAATCAGCAGATATACATCATCGACTTCAAATAGATGACGCTTGCTCACGGGAGATGAACTATGCAACACTACCATTTTTACCCACTATTGTCAACCAGAAAAGCCATCCCTGTTTGCGATACACGGTTTGATTATCATTTTCATTTCCACTAAATTTTATCTCTGATTTCTTTTGCAATCAAATACTCGCGATTGAATTCAACCAAGTGTTTTTATGGTGCCACCATCCCTAAAATAAGAAGCACAAGAAATCCCAAAAAAAAGCTCGCGGTGTGAAATGGGCTTTCTGGCTCTTCATGAGCTTCTACCAGCAATTCTTCGGTAACTAAAAACAATAAAGCAGCTAGACCGAAGGACAGGACAATCTCTAAACTATTGCTATCAAGTTGCCGTAGTAGTGTCGTGCCAATCACGCTTGCTAGTGCCAGAGAACAAGACAGAGTGAAAATGACAATAGAAGTCTTTCTTTTACCAATCCCTTTTTTTACAAGGGTCGTACTTGTCGCAAGACCTAGAGCCAATAACTCAAGCGAAAGTGCAAAAGCAAGCATCATTCCTTCAGAATTACCAGCTGTAAATCCAATACCTAACAGTAGACCATCAAGGATCAAATCGACTGCGATACCAAATAGCAGCCCGCTAGGCAATCTAATAGTATTCGACTCTTTATCTTGTTCCTCAAGTCTGCGACTAAGGGTGCGCAAACCAAGCATTGCTGCAATTCCAGCGGTAAAGCCAATCGTAATTTCAATTGGAGCATGTCGTTTGACAATGTCAGGCAGTAGTTCCACGGCAACGACTGAGAAAACGACACCTGCAGCGAAATGCAAAATGATGCTTCGAACAGCTGTTGACGGAGGTTTAACGAGGGCTATGACTGCACCGACGATCATAGATAGCGTCGGTATCAATGCCCATGTTAATGTGTGTAAAAGCAAAGCCATTGTCAGAACCTTTACGAAGATTTGTCGGAAGTATTGTCATGCTTACGAGCCAAGTGCTTCCATAACGGCAAATGGTGCGCCGATAAAATACCGAAAGTAAGCAAAGCTGTCAAAACGCTGACTGTATACATTCCAAAAGCCATCGCAAGGCCTACTGCCGCTGTGGACCAAAGGGTGGCAGCAGTCGTTAAACCTGTCGCCCTTCCTTGTTCTTTCATAATTAGGCCAGCACCCAAAAAGCCAATACCAGATACAACTTGTGCTGCAATACGCGTGTCAATTTGACTGGTAGCATGTGTCGATATTAGGCCGAAAGTACAGGCCCCCAGTGCCACGGCAGCATAAGTACGCATACCAGCGTCTTGACCGTGATTTTCACGTTCCCAACCCACAAAGGCTCCGAAGAGCGCAGCTAGAAGAGTGCGCGTCACCATAAGAAACTCAAGTTGCCAATCCATGTTTTGACCTTTTTGTAGAATTACTTATCCTGAATGTGCCTAGGCGTCAGTATCTCTAGAATAAATTTCCATTACTTCTGTATGACACATAATCCAACTGTCAGTTTTTACTTCAAGCTGAAGGTGCCAATTTTTTCTAAGCAAGTCATAGAATTTCGCATCAGCACAACAGCTTTTGTTAGCAACCAAAATAATATGGCGACCTCGAAAGTGAGTTAAAGAATCAGTCGCCATCGCATTCTTAGGTGGCCAGCACAAAAGCAACACCCTGTCAGAATATTCTTCCAGATTCGCAGCATTGCCCTTAACAACCGCCGTCCAACTGCTTCCTTTCTTGGTCGGCAGGCCGAAAATGCTGGTGTTAAAAAACCAATTGTGACCTTCTTCGACAGGGAAAGCGTCCAATGCAACAATGTCCGCTCCCATAGCTCTAAGCAAAGAAGCAAGATACCCATTACCCGCTCCCATCTCAATTAAGGGGGAATGGTCAGCGATCAGTTGAAGGAGTTTTGGGGATGGCGCCGAATAGGCATATTCTTCACGCAGCCGAACAAAAAATTTCTCTTCCAAAAGCCGATTGATATAAAGCCTGAATCCAATCAGAAGTTTTACTACAGAGCGGTCTAAAAAACTGAGGTGGGATGCAGAACTTAGCTCATTAAAAGCCTGCTGCAGAATTTTGGAATCATGCTCTTTTTGAAGTGTTTTTACTTTTTGATAAAGGTCCCAATACGGGTTTGCGATAGTAAGTTTCAAAATAAATTTTCACAGCCTTTTGGCCACTATCCCGGTTGTACGAGATTAGCTGCCTGGTTAGGGTCTAGAGGGGCGGCGGTCATAACTTCCGTCAATATTTCGAACATGCCAGAAAGCAAACCACCGGGTGCGGCTCCGCCACCGATCAAATCGCCACCAATTAAGCCACCACCGTCGATACCAGAAGTTGAAGGGGCAATATCAACGCTTGGCAGTTGATCACTTACTGAAAGCCCTGGCAAATCCTCGACTGGTGCTGGTGGAGCCTCGAATTGGCCGAAGAATGACTTAGCCTGACTTACATCTGCTGGTGCAGTCAATTGACTTTCTAGTACACTTTTCTTAGCCATTTCATCGCCTAATCTGACCATCTCGCCGCCGTGAACGAGACTGCCACATTCGTCAAATTGCTCCATTGCTCCTGCACTCATTGCTCAATCTCCATAAATTTTCAGTTGTTCTTTGGTAATGTTTTTGTGATTACAAAACTTTTGGACGACGATATTTGTCGTCTCGAATGGCATGACCTTAACAGTCATTTCCATTCTTGTCAACCCCGAGAGCAGCCACCAGTGAGGCTTTTGCGGTTTGGTTATCATTTCCATTTCTATTTTTCTCCCTTCACTGCAAGCTTAGTAACCTAAATGGGATGTCCAACTGCTTGCTCCAAGTCAGTCATCGATTGCTGGTACACCTTTACGGCGTCAAGATAAGACAAGCGGGTCTGCACATTGGCTTGCTGTGCAGCAAGTGTTGCTGTGATGTCGTATTGGCCAACTTCATAGCCACGTCGAGCAAGTCTAGCCACTTCATTGGAAGCATCCAAAATCTTATTTTGATAGGCTGCAAGACGTTCGCGGGCTGCGAGCATTTGTTGATAAGCCAAAATCACTTCTTCCGTAACGATGTTCTTGGTGGAATCGAACTCTCTTTTGAGCTGTACATTGATTGCTTTCAATCGAGCCCTATCAGCTTGTTGAAAATTGAGTACCGGAATTTCTTGCGTTACACCGATGAGAAAACCTCTTGTCGCCGGCCCACCAATTGGATTGCCGGAATAGGAGTGGCCAACATTCAATTGAGGGTTTGGCATTGTGTTGCCGGCGACGTTACGCAAATTAGCTTCGTTGACAGCAATACTTTGTTCAACGACCCTTATGTCTAATCGGTTTTTCAAAGCATCAGTCAATAACAGATCTAGGTCTGGTGGCGCTTGCTGGAAATTAGGAAGCAATTCGTTCGCTTCAATTTTTAGTTGATACTGCGGTAGTTTTTGGACGTCGACTGCAGCTTTGTAACTGCGCCCAAGCAAAACACTCAGACGCTGATTGGATTGTTCGACTTTCCGTTTAGCCTGGTTAAGATCCGCTTCAGCTTGGAGCATTGCCAATTGTGTTCTGTCGACATCTAGCGTAGCTACGTCACCAGCATCACAGCGACGACTTGCTATCGAGAATAAGTTAGACGAAAGCGTGAGAAGATCCTTGAGTGTCTCACCTGACTCTCTGGCGATAACTGCATCTAGATAGGCGCGCCTAATTGAGTTTCTAAATAACCATAGAGACTTTTGAATCTCCAAATCAGTCTGCTTGATTTGATTTTTTGCAATAAGCAGCCTGAAGACGAATTTCCAAGGAGGCTCTATTGGAATGGATGCACCTATTTGCCGAGCTTGCTGCGCAGTGTCGTTAAAGTAATAAGCTGAAGGATTGGGGAAAGTATAGGCCTGTGCATAGGCTGCCTTTGAAATGCCCAACTGGGCGCGAATATTAGCAGCTCGGGGACTATTAACCAACGACTCGTCAAATACCGCCGATAGTGGCATCATAGGTGCGGTCTGCCCACCGTTCACCAAAGATGGCATAAGATTTGGCACAATCTGAGCGTGCGCAGGGCGATATAAAGTTAGCAGCGAGAGAGCCAAAACGAGGGTACATGGCCATTGAAATCGCTTTGCGCGACGGGTTTTTAAACCATCTCCATCTGAAAAATCTTTCTTACTCATGGGACACCTCAACAGTACTCTCATTTGCAATTTTTTCTTCGTTGCGATTTTTTTGTTGGTTGAACCAGATGTACAAATTTGGCAGCAGTAGTAAAGTAAGAAGACTTGACGTAAACAGCCCGCCGATGACAACGGTAGCTAGCGGCCTCTGTACTTCAGAACCTGCAGAAGCAGAGAATGCCATCGGCACAAAGCCAAGGCTTGCTACTAAAGCAGTCATCAATACTGGACGCAGACGTGTTTCAGCTCCTATTCGCACGGCTTCTTCTAGAGCCATACCTTCATGCCGTAAAGAGTTTATATAGCTGACCATGACGACACCGTTCAAAACTGCTACACCAGAAAGAGCGATGAATCCAACACCAGCGGAAATAGAGAAAGGCATGCCTCGAAGAGCTAATGCAAAAATTCCTCCCACTACCGCGAACGGAATACCTGTGTAGATAAGCAACGCTTGGCGTACAGAGCCAAAGGTCATAAATAACAGTACGAAAATAAGAAGGAGAGCCAGCGGCACAACAAGCAAGAGAGTGGCGGAAGCTCTCTGTAGATTTTCAAATTGACCGCCCCAGGTGATGTAATAGCCTTCTGGCAAGTGCACTGAGCTGTTAATAACTTTCTGTGCGTCTGCAACAAATGATCCAATGTCGCGCCCACGCACATTTAATTCAACTACGATGCGTCTCTGCCTGTCTTCACGAGAGATCTGCGCAGGCCCTTCTTCGAGCGTAATATGAGCCAGCTGATCGAGTGGAATGCGGGCGCCATTTGGGGCAGTTATCAACAAGTTTTTTATGGTGTCTATATTTTGATTAACAGGGTCTTTCAACCGCACTACGACATCAAACTTTTGCTCCCCTTCATAAATAGAACCGGCTTCTTTCCCAGCAATAATCGACTCCACTAGCTCGTTAACATCAGAGACGTTAATTCCATAGCGCGAGATTGCATCGCGATTTGGCTTAATCGATAGCTGCGGCAGGCCGGCAACTTGTTCAACTTTAACGTCAGCAGCGCCGGGAACCTTACTAACAATACGATTAATGTGCTCGGCGGCCTCGCGCAATTTGTCCATATCCTGCCCAAAAATTTTGATGGCAATATCAGATTTGACGCCGGCAATTAGCTCAGCCGTCCTTAACTCAACAGGTTGCGAGAAGCTAAACACGGCCTGTGGAACTCGCTTGTTTAAAGCGTCAGCCATTTTGGTGACCAGCTCTTCACGATCTTTCGCAGAGGTCCACTGATCTTTTGGCTTTAGACCGATATATAAATCACATGTGTCTACGCCCATGGGGTCAGTAGCAACCTCGGCACGACCGATTTTAGAGACAACTTTTGTCACTTCGGGGAAGGTCAATAGCGTCTTTTCAGTGTCACTGGCGGTTTTGATCGATTGAGTTAACGATACACTTGGCAGTTGTTGTATTTGCGCCGCAAGAGACCCTTCGTCCAGACGTGGAATAAACTCTGCTCCCAAAAGAGGGAAAGTTATAGCGCTTAAAATAAGCATTGCCACCGCTACGGAGATTACCTGTAGCCGATAAAGCAAAGCCAGATCCAAAGCTTTTTCGTAGAGTGGCCGCGCCACTTTCAGAACAATGCTTTCTTTCTCTTCAATATTTTTTCGATAGATTAGAGACATCATCGCTGGCACGTAAGTCAAAGACAAAAGGAGCGAGCCAGCAAGTGCAAACACTATTGTCAGCGACATCGGTTTAAACATTTTGCCCTCAACGCCAGTTAGGCTGAAGATCGGCAAATAAACTATTGCGATAATGGCGACTGCAAACACAACAGGTTTACCCACTTCAAGGCAAGCGTTCAAAACAGTTTGCTCAGGCAAATCTTTGCTTCCATGAGCCAATCTACGAACGGTGTTTTCCACCATAACCACCGCACCGTCGACGATCAATCCAAAGTCAATAGCACCTAAGCTCATCAAATTTCCCGACACTTTGAAACTCACCATGCAAATAGCCGCAAATAGCATAGATAGCGGTATTACACTCGAAACAAGTAGGGCACCACGCCAGTTGCCGAGCACCAAAAGCAGTACCACAATTACTAAAATGGCGCCTTCAGTAAGGTTCGATTCAACAGTATGAATTGTCCGATCAACTAATTCAGATCTGTCATAAAAGGGCACTAATTGTGCTTCTTTTGGCAGCGTCTTCTTGATTTGAGCGATCTTTTCTTTGACTCGTTCAACAACAGCACGAGAGTTTTCACCCTTGAGCATCATTACAATGCCGGCGACTATTTCCCCTTTGCCATCAGCGAGTGTGGCTCCTTGTCGAACTTCCGACCCTTCAATTACATCAGCCAGATCCCGAACGTAGACCGGTACGCCCTTTACACCGGTTTTGACAACAATATTGCCTATCTCGCGAGTGGTTGACGCCAGGCCAACTCCGCGTAACAGATATTGCTCTCCGGTATGTTCGATATATGCTCCGCCCACATTGGCATTGTTTTGCATTACTGCAGTCAGAACGGTTCGTAAGCTCAAGTCATAAGATTGGAGGCGAGCGGGATCTACGCGCACCTGAAACTGTTTTTTCATGCCGCCATAGCTATTAACTTCAGCGACACCGCTTACACTCATCAATTGACGTCGTACTATCCAGTCTTGAATTGTGCGCAGTGCTATGGGATCAAACTTGGCACCATCTTGCGGTCTGATTTCATACTGATAAATTTCGCCCAGACCAGTCGATATTGGTCCCATCTGCGGACTACCAATCGACGGCGGAATCTGCTCCCTTACTTGAGACAGTCTTTCCAAAACTAAACTTCTGGCAAAATAAGTGTCAGTAGCATCGCTGAAAACTACTGTAACTACCGAAATCCCAAACTTTGAAATGGACCGAATTTCTTCTACACCAGGCAAGCCGCTCATTGCAATTTCAATTGGAAAAGTAATTTGTCGCTCAACATCTAGTGGTGTCAAAGATGGTGTTGCAGTCAGAATTTGTACCTGTACGTTGGTGATGTCTGGGACTGCATCTATCGGTAACTTTTGAAGCGAATATACTCCCGCGATGGCAATAAAGACGACCATAAGTAAAACTAATAGCCGCTGCTGAACCGAAAATCGAATAATTGAGTCGATCATTACTCGTCCTCACCAAATTGACCTTTCAAGGCTTTGGATTTGAGAATGAAAGCACCCTTGTCTACAACAGTGTCCCCTGCTTCCAGTCCACTCAGTACTGGTATGAAACCTCCTTTCTCTTCAGAGACTTTGATATCTTTGATCAAAAAGTGCCCTTTTTTGTTGGTATCAGGAGCAAATACAACTGTGCGATTATTGAGTTTTTGAACACTCTCGCTGGGTACCAGAAGCTGCATTTGACCAACCGAGTTGATATCAAATCTCACTTGGGCAAACATTCCGACCTTAAGAGTTTGACGCCGGTTATCGACTTCTATCCGCACACGCGCTGTGCGCGTATCCTCGTTCAACCGAGAATCGATATAGGTAACTCGGCCAGCGACATGGCTTTCGTCGAATATCAATTCTGCCGGCATTCCAAGGCGAATTTTGGGTACTTGTTGCTCTGGCACATTGGCGATGACCCAGAGAGATGAGGTGTTAGCAATAGTTAAAAGCGGCTTGCCCTGCTCAAAACCGGCACCAGGGTTGACAAATCTTTCTATGACAGTCCCTGAGATTGGTGCTTTCAATTGAATTAGTGAAATATCGTGTCTTCTCGATAATGCTTCATTGTTAGTCAGGCTCGCATCTAGGGCCTGTAAGCCATCTTTTATGTGTTCCGCTTCTGTCCGAGCTGTCTCTAACTCCCCTCTTGCTACCGCTACCTCGCGGTTCAATGAAATATTACTTTGGTAGTTGAATTCAGCTTTAGCGCGCTCATATTCTGATTCGGTAGAGATCAAGTCTTTACGTGGACTGAGGCCTTCGTTTACCAATTGTTTAGTTCTTTCAAGATTGGACGAAGCTTCATCCAAAGTTGCTCGACCTTTCAAAATGGCTACTCGGTTGGAACCATTTTGTACACGTCCTAGATTTTCCTGAGCTAGGCGCAGTCGTGTTTCCGCCTCGTGGAGTTTACCGTGCAACTCAGCGACTTGTGGGCTAGTAATGACAATCACTACCGAGCCAGCTTTGACATAATCACCGAGTGCAACATTAACGGTTTCCACCCGTCCTGAAACAAGTGGCGTTATTTGTTGCAACTGTTGTTGATTTGCTTCTATAACGCCAGACACAAGAAGGCTATTCATTGCTGGTTTTAATGCTACGCGTAGGGTGGAAATATTCCCCTCTGACTCAGGCTCCAAGTCTACGCTGGATATTTCCACCTGCTTTCCTTCAGCTTCATTTTTTTCCTCAGGCTTCGCCGCACCAGTGCCTTTGTTTAAACTGAGCCATAGTAAAGCACTCAAAGCAACCAGAGCTGCTATCACTACTCCAGTTATGAGCCAGCTCGAAATAGGTTTATGTTTCGTTGAAAAAGACGCTATGTCTTTTTTGTCATGTGCCTGCACAAAAATTCTCCCGATCAAAAGCGCGAAAATATACAGTGAGCATCACTGCGGCGTTTGACGGGAGATTTAGATAGTAAAAAGAGTTTTTTGAACGAACAAGCTAGTCGATGTCGCAAGCGGTGGGCCGCGTCTGCAAAAATCGAAGACAGTTTTTTGATTGTAGCTATGTGTCAATGGTCGTTCATTCAAATGGACGAAAGGCACCATTGAAGGCAAGGTTATCGCATCGACTGAAGTTGCTCCAACTTGATGAGTTTGAGCACTACAGCAGGAACGACTGTGACCACAATCAGAACAATAATCGCTAACAGGGCTTACAAAAGAAACCTTTGACGCGGCAATACTGGTCGCGGCGCCCCCCGGCGGACAGACGCATTGTGGTAGCGCGATATTGAACCACGCAATCACTAAAGTAAAAAATAGTAGAAATAGTTTCTTCAAGCGAGCAAAACGAATCCAAAGGTTTCTGTATGGTGGCAATTACTTTGAAAAAAAGCAAGTGCTCGTTGGCGCGAGAATGACAATCGTGTTCGTTTCCACTTTTGCGAAATTTGAACACTTGTGCAGAATTGCAGTCCTAGCTGAAACTTAGCTATCGCTTAGCGCACTATTATAAAAAAACTACTGGAGATTGCTATGGACGAATGTTGCAGTAACAAAGGTAAAGAGCTAATTGTGTTGCGCGCCAAACATGGCAAGATGCTTATGGCCGTATTGGTCATAAATGCCTCAATGTTCTTCATAGAGGCTGCAGCAGGCTGGGCATCTCACTCAACAAGTTTACTTGCCGATTCCTTAGACATGCTTGGAGACTCACTTGTCTACATTTTCAGTCTCTATGTTCTAAACAAATCAGCGTATTGGCAGGCGAGGGCTTCTCTTGCAAAGGGCTTACTCATGCTTTTCTTCGGACTAGGAGTTTTAGTCGAAGCTGCGTTAAAGTTCGGCGCTGGAACAGTTCCTGATGCGCCAGTGATGACTTACATAGGCCTCTTGGCATTGGCAGCAAATGCTCTTTGTTTCTGGCTTTTATGGCGACATCGAGCGGATAATCTCAATATGCGTTCAACCTGGCTTTGTTCAAGAAATGACGTAATTGCCAACACTTCAGTTGTTGCTGCAGGCCTTCTAACTTACAAACTGGCATCTCTATGGCCAGATGTGATTGTTGGTGGATTGATCGCAGCGATGTTCCTGCGTTCCGCTTGGAGTGTAATTAATGAATCTATTGCAGAACTAAAATTTCCACAAAAAGCGCCAGAGTGTCGCTTCAATCAACATTATCGACTTATCGAAAAAGTAATTTTTTTGATTTAGCGCATCAGATCATCGTCCTTGGATTTGTGTTTTGACTCACGAATCCTGTCCCTTATTTGCTTACGCAAGGCGCTTGAAGAGATTGTCTTAGTGCCAAAAGGCTTTGTCTTCTCAAATACTCTTTCCACGTTATCTAGAATCTCTTTTACTCTTTCTGACTTTTGCTTAGTGCGGTCAAGATATTGTCGCCAGGCCGTATCATACTTTTCCTTGCTGGTATCAGTGTCATCCAAATATTCAGCTTCTTGCTTCGGGGTAAGTGTCTGAACATCTTTGTTTCGCCATTTTTCAAAAAGCGCATGATTACCATCTTTCTTTGCTGCTTCCATTTCTTGAACCGGTAAATAGTACTCAACAAGCTGTCCATTTGGCATTCTCAGATCAAATGCAGCAATTCGCCATCCCCAAAAACCCGGACGGAGCACTTTATCCGTATCGGTTTTAATTACTTCAAAACCAGCTTCCTTTAAGTCTTCTGCAATTCGGGGTAAATCTTCTAGGTCGTTAAGTACTGTTTTAAAACGGAAAGAATCCCGAATGTGTTCAACGTCATGCCAGGGTTTCACTTCGGTTATAGCCGGGCGACCAGCCTTTTCAGCAATTTTATCGGCTTCCTTATGACTAGTTTTGGATGTCGTGCCGTATTTGGCATCGATCTGTTTCAAGAAAGCCAGAACTTTCGGTTCGTTGTCTTTCGAAAGAGCCGCAAGGTGTTGGATCTTTTCTTGTGTACTTGCTTGGGGGTCTATGGGATTAATGATTTCATCGTCTTCCAGATCTATCAACTTGCCCAAAGCACGTCACCTGCTTCAATTCCGAGTTGTAAAGCCCGTCCAAATATGCGATAATAGAGTAGCAGACCGGGAGTAAGACGAATGGCATATCGAGTCCATAAATCAGAAAAAGGCGACGTAATTGTCCGCTCGAAAGAAGACAGTTTCACTGCTTGCTACAAAAATGGCCATTGGTCAGATAGGCTCTCTTTTAATGCTTATGAGCTGGAGGACCTACTTCAGGTTGTTGATACAGAAGAAGCTTCCGCAATAATCGCGCAAGCACAAGAAGCGATTCAAGCTATAAAATCCGGTGCGTCGGCCAACCGTAAAGTAGCGATTTAAAGCAATCCCAGAACGCGCAGCAAAAATACAGTTAGCAAAAAGGCGACTTTTTCAAGCCGCCAAACTGACTCCTACTCTAGATCAACTTATCGATCCGGTAATAGATACCATTCAAACAAACGATCTGGCCGTCTTCAACTAAGTTATCAACGTTTTCATTGCAGCCTATCCTAAAGGCTGTTGAATCCACAGCTTCAAGCACTTGAGACGGACAGTATTCAAGTTCACCAAATTTTATCGGTTCATAGATTTCGTCAAGCAAGTCTCTGAAAAGCTCCTCAATATCAACCTTTTCGCCATCAGTCTCGACTAAATGATCGATGACCCATTCCAAGCCCCACTCAACTCCGACGCCTTCAACTTCGCGCATAAGGTCGTCACTGCCGCATTTTGAACAGCGGTATTCGCCATCCTTGTTTTCTTGAACAGTCATGTAATCTGAGTAGCAAAACGGCCTAGACCGCTCCTCAGCTAATTCACGAAGAGCATCTTTAATTTCTTCAGTCGCCTCTAACATATCCAGTCCTCCATAAAAGAAGCGCAGCCCGCGCCCCCATGCCACACATGCGTAAAAGCGAAGACTGGGCCCCGGTATCAAGACCGCCAAAGGCGCCGCTAGGCTTGGTCTTTATGCTGGGAGTCTGAAGTTACGCTTACCTGCGGGCATGGAAGGAAGGGCGAAGCCAACCGTTGGCCCGCCTCTTTTGTGAGTTCTTTTGGGTAGACGAGAACTCGTTGTGAGAGCACAGATCAATCTGATAACATAAGAAGAACCCCGAGAACACGCGGCAAGCTTGCTCTCGGGATCTCTTTAACTATGAAACTGCTTAAATCATCGAACTGACAAGCTCACATAAGAACTAAGGCTTCTTCTTCATTAGTGCACTCATCATGGCGTCTCCAATCAATGTGCGGTCTGCAGAACTTTGTTTCTCGATGTGGAGGTAGGTATAGAGCCACAGATTCGTCGCGTCGACAATGGCGTCATTGATGAACCAGTCTTTCCAGACTCCTGCCATGTTTTTGTATTTGGGGCTATGCATCCGCCACCACATGTCAGCAAATTCCTTTTGCTTCTCGTATGGAACCGTCTCCAAATCAGAGTGTTTCTGCAATGCTTCTAAATCTCTGCCCTTCAGCTTGACGAACTGATGAAGATCAAAGGCGAACTGGCACATAGTTTCAGCCGATTCTTTTTTGTACTCAGATTTGAATTCCATATTTGGCTGAACCAAATATTGGCCCAAAGGCTTACTAGAGCCGTTGCCACCGCGAAGACCTGCCATGGAAAATTGCAGTTTGGCAATGTTGCCCTGCTTATCCTTTGTGGGAGCCATTCCAGCGGCAGTCATCAAATCAGACATTACTTGCGGATCACGCGGCGCGTGTTCAAGCTTTGGTATAAAGCCTTGAGCGTAAGCAGCCTGGGAAGCCAATAATGCAACAACTAGCAGTAAGCCTTTTTTCATTGAATTCTATTACTCTCCATGTAGGTTCTAAAGTCTTCCTGATTCTTTTTGATTAGCTCACGTGCGACACCCGCCCCAGAAGGACTGAGCATCTGATATTCGAAATGCAGTCTCGTAGTTGCTTCCTCAGCGGCCAGTTGAACTATCAGGTGTATTTCGCGTGTCACTGTAGACTTGTGCTCGCCAGCTCCAAGCAACTGATTGAAAACAAGTTTTGCTTGGATAAATCCCCTTGAGTCATCTTCCTGCATGACTTGCCACACAGACCGGCCGCTCACTCCGGTCTCGACTCCTGAGCGCTTTAACACGTCAATGATGCAACCCCAGGCAATTGGATAAGGCACAGGCCACACTTGATCTGGCGGATTAAGCAATACCGCAAGTTCTTTTTTGTCTTTGTCCCAAAAGTATTTGAAGACAAAACCGGCCGCCGCAAAAGCTGCTATTCCGGACATACTTTGTTCAATGAGATTGCTCCAGATGGATCCCACCAGGAGAAAAGTGACAATTGATGCGGCTATACCAATCAGAACTGTTGGACCCAAGTCTTACTTCTCCATAACTTTGTTGCTAATTACCACTCCATAAAACCGAATTTTGTGTCGCCGGCTTCTTCGCTAGTTGAGGGTGGAGCTTCATCTTTCTCATCTTCAACGTCATCATCAGGCAAGGGTGTTTGAGACTTCGTGGCCGTTTTGCTTGAACGAGAAAGTGTTTCATCCACATCGAGAATGCGTCGAACGGGAGGTGGGTAAAGGACCGGATTGGTTTCAGCCTGATAGTTTTGCCAGCTCAGGGCACGGACTTGAACTGGTCTGGTGCCTGGCAGAAACACAATCATGTTTGGTTTGCCTTCTTCTGCCTCAGTCTTTGATTCATCGATCGCGCCAAGGTTCAAAAGATCATCCATGGTTAGCAATGGTTCTTTGTCTTTGTAGTCTTTCAAATGACCAGTGGAGGTCACTTTGCCTTCAGACGAGACAGCTGTTCCAAGCATGTCGCTAATTTTCTTTGCTGTATCTGAATCGTTGGGCTTGAAGAAAGCCTTGAGTGCTGGCTGACTAATGAGCAGCTTTGCTTCGTTCTTGTACAGATTCTCCAGCTGCACAAAATCTTGGACGCCCAGAACGGCAGGTATTTTGTCGTGACGAATGATCGTCAACTTGCCAGGCATGCCGCGCACATAGCCAAAGTTTGTGAATTCGTCAAGAAACAGTCCGATAGGATTTTTGAACTTTTTGCTCATCACAGTGTCCAATGCCAGGTTGAACATAAGCGCGGCAAGTGGCTTCAGTTCCGGCTTGTCTGCTGGCGTAGCCAAATACCAGGTGAATAACTCATCAAGAAGTAGCTCGAAGTCTACTGTAGTCTTCTCAGTCAAAGCTCTTATTCTAGGCTGATTCCACAAGTCTAAGCGTGTAATCAGTCCGTTCGCTACCAAGTTGCGATACGGCGGAGTAGTGGTATTCATGAACTTCTTGTAGGACTTACGAGCTGCATCAATAGGGCTGTCAGCCAAGTATTGCTGCATGCCCTCCGGGCCATCCTCGAACAGATCGGCGATGTAGCCGAGGTTGGCTTTGCCTTCTTCTCTAAGTCCAACTGAGTGCAAGATGAGCCCAGTGAGTAGCATCCGCTCAGACATCTCCCAGCTCTGATCGCCTTTATGACTTTCCAGAGTGGTCGACTGCATGATGATTTCAACTACTCGCCTGGCATCGCGATAAGTTTCGATGCGATCAAGCGGGTTTATTTGGTCCGAGCTCAAGTCGTCCGGATTGAAATAAATAATCCTGTGGCCTTTGGCTGCTCGATATCCGACTGTCTTGTTGAACAAATCAGCGACGCCCTTGCCGCCAGTTGCCTCAGTGACAATGGCAGAACAAGAAACCCGTTCAATCAGGTTAGGGATGAATATGCCAGTGGTTTTACCGGTCCCAGTAGGGCCGCAAACTAGCGCGTGGCGGTTAGTTTCCCCTTCCGGCAGCGACATGAAGTTATCGCCGTCACCGGTGACAATCAGCTTGCCAGCGTCTGCCTTGTTGGAAATATAGCCAGCGGTGACTAGCTCAGATGGAGTTGCCCATCTTGCTCCCTTTTTCGGTTTAGCCTGAGCGTCGACTATAAGTCTTGAATCTTCCCAAAGGCCTTTCTGGAGTTCTACAAAGCGTTTTTTGCAGTCTTCGACAGTCCAGTCATAGGTAAGCTCATTTACCTCGATAGTAACGCCAGCAAAGCCTCCCTCATCTACCCAACGGATGACAACAGTGAAGTTGTAGTTCCACTGTTTGCCCATGATTGTCTCTGGTTGCTTGCGCTCGCCAGTAATAACGCCGGTTTCTTCGTCCACGAAAGTGACATGCCAAAGCTGCCGGCGGAGAGTCGTCATAAAAACCCGGGCGACTTTATCCAGCGGAATATCAGTGGGGACTACCTCAGAGTATTTGCTTCCCACTAGATGCCTCCGACCCCGCCGACTCCTCTGAACGGCATATTCAATTCATCGAACTTGCTTGGATTGCGATTGGGCTCTTTCAGGCGGTCTTTGACTTCCTGGATTTTCATTCGCAACTTACTGTTCACGATTTTGGTCATTTCGGAATTGGCTTCTTTGGCGACCGAGACGGTTTTCTCAACCTTCGGCGCTTTAACTTCTTTGAGATTGCCAATTTTTAGATCGCGGGCGATCTTGCCCAGACTGGCCATACGCAGAGCAATTTGCGGATCTATTTTGTTCTGTACTTTTGCGCCTGCTTCTGCTCGTTTCATGTCGATCAAAATCGACGGGTTGAGTTTTCTCAAACCTGTTGATGCTGCTCCCATCGGACCGGCGGCAATAGCAGATTGGAAGCCGGAGAATTTAGCAGTGTATTCAGTGCCGCTAGACTCTTTAACGGTCTCAAGTTTACTGAGAGCTTTTACTTCAGCCTGTAAGCTCTGACGTTGCTTATCCAGGCTCTCACGACTCTTTGCCTTCTCTTGCAAATGATTGGATAGGCGGGCTTTCTTGTCGTCTGTGACAGATTTGGAAAGAGCTTTTTCTTTCTCTGAGACTTGGCGCTTACCTGGCTTGGCCTTCAAAAGCTTCCGGCGCAGAGCGCTGCCTTCTTTGAGCTTCTTATCCACAGACTTAGGTTTTTCCTGGGGCTTCATAGCTATAGTCCCATCAAGCTTTTCAAGCTTCACGGGATTCTTTTGCTTGGCAATAAACTCTTTTGGTTTGGCCTTTTCAGAAGGCTGACTTTTCTGGATTTGCTTAGTCAGCTTTTTCTTGAGAGTGTCAGATTCACGAACACGCTTTTGTTCGTTTTTCTTCTTTAGTTTTTCATCCTTGCTCTCATTCACGGCAATCACCTCTGCTCTTCTTTGCGAGCCTTCTCTTCGGTGCGGACTTTATCGTCGGGATGCCGTTTTTCTTGAATCCAGCTGCGGAGCTTTTTGTACTCTTGCTTGGTGATGCCGTCTTTGGCCCAATCCTGACCGGTGCGGTACTCATTGGCCAAAAATTCTAGTGACTCACGGGAGTCTTGTTTATCATATACGACAGGCTCGCTCTCACCAGGAATTAAAAGGTGGATGGGCTCTTCGGCCTCCTTGGTGTCTATCCACTTGGCCAGCGCACGCTCTTCCACAGTGGACAAGGCTACAACGCCCCTATCCTGCATTTGGCGAACTTCCCGAAGCTGCTGCAACTGAGTATCAGGAGAGACTTTTATCTCCCCACGATCTTTCAAAGTAAATTCGATTCCGGTCAGTTGTTCGGCCCTAGCAGCAGTGACTTTTTCCTCGTAGAAAGAGTCCTTGATCCACGTCTGCAAACGAGCCAAGTCTTCATCGTTCAATAGCTGACGGCCAAGTTCACCCTCGACCTTGTGCCGCTTTTCTAGTGCGCGAAGTTCTGGCAAAGAAAGCGTCCACGAATAAGAGACAGTTTCGCTGCCGTGCTTCACTTCAATTGCTTTAGAGTAGTGCTTCCAAGCAGCCTCCTGTGCAAGTAGCCGCCTCTCTTCTTTTTCAAGACGCCTGGCAGCCAACTCGTCATAGTTAGGTGCGCCACCTAGCAATTCAGCTTCTTGAGCCATCAAGGCCTCAAGCCGAGAGAGCTTTTTCTCTTCCTCATCAGAGCGCATCACGCGCACAAACTCGTCTTTGGCGGCCTTGAGCGCCTCCTTCAGCTTCATTCCTAGTGGCCGACTTTTGCCGCTTCTAGCTTTCTCCTTGTCGAACAGCTTATTTCGCTCAAGGTAGCGGTCACCGGACTCTTTGAGCCGTGAATAATCATCCCTAGAAAACCTAACCTGCCGACCTTTCTTGTCAGTGGCCATAACAACAACGTGTGCATGAGGATTAGCTGTATTACCATGGGTGACTGCGTACCACTCAAGATCAAGGCCTTTTTGCCTGCCCATCTCATGCATGACTTCCCTGACGTACTCTTGCATGTCAGCGTCCTGGACGCCGGGCGAGACGATCATCTTGTGCACTAAAACGCCGTGCTCTTTTTGCTTTTCGATGGCATTCAAAACAGGCTGAGAAGTCAGCCCATCGTGCTTGTCAGAAAAAAAGAACCTGGCCCCAGCCTCTTCTT
This sequence comes from bacterium Ga0077546, assembly GCA_001464165.1. Next base: position 2,153 of record LNEX01000589.1, on the reverse strand, counting down.
TATCCTTACCAGGGCGAAACTTGATGTAATTGACGTGCGCCTTCGCCCGCCCTCGCCCATTGCGAAAAGCGTTGATATAGCTGTGTTTGACTACAGATCTTAAGCTCATGGTTAGCTCTCGGAGACCTTCTTAGCCATAGCCCTGGCCACAGCTTGCTCTTCAGCGTTCAGGCCGTCATGCACCTGCTTTGCAGCAGCCCCGGTGCACTCTTTCATCATGTCTTCGGTGTCTTCCAACCGGGACAAGAATTTGTTCGAAGCCAGAGCAGTAACAGCAACCTTTGCCATCAACCCACAAATGCGGTTAACGCCAGCCTTGATCGTGGCGTTGATTTCGTCAGTAGACGTTCTCAGTTGCTGAGCGTAAACACTCTCCAGCCGATTGCGCTGATCGGCTTCCAAAGTATCGAGGCCTTGGAGGATCATCTCCCTTGCAAGCTCGGTGTCTTTCAGGCCACGGGCGCGAGCAATGTCTTTGAATTTGACCAGGTCTTCTGCTGCGATCCAGGTTCGCACTTCCCCAGTGAACGCCTTGCCAGTTTTCGCCATTTCGCCATACTCCCGGATAACTATAACTAGGTTATATGGTTATTTTAGCTACTATCGGAGGAATTTACTAGCTTAAATTTATATTTTTGGGTGACTATAACCCTAACAGAGCAGCCAATACAGCGCATAGCGGACCGTCTTTTATCCTGCCTTACACCCTCTACGGGTGACGGCTGCTTGCGCTCGTTTGCGTCTCGCTGCCCGCTCGCCGCCGCCGGAGCTAAGACGCCTTGTTTCATGACTGCCTGCTCAAAGACAATGAAATGGCTACAGAAAAAGGAGCCCTGTTTGAAATACTTGCTTGGCTCAAGACCCACCAATTATGCTTTTTCAGGGCTCGATACAATTCCAGTAATGGCGTTAAACGTAGCCTGGAAAAAGTCCAGGGCAGAAGCAGCAACTTCCACCCCGGCACACATTTACAAGAAGGAGGTAACCCACATGGAAATGTTTGTTCTAAGTCTTTTCATCATAACATTGGCAATTTTGTCCGTTCGCGGCTAATTCACCAAAAGATAAGTATAAGAGCGCTCAGAAATGGGCGCTACTTGTTCTTGCCACTATCTGCCAATCGGTTGAGCAGCTCTTGATTTTGATTTTTTATCGCCTCTAGCTGTCCCCTCAGTTCGGCGGACTCTTTCAATGCACTATCTCGATCAAGCTGGTGCAATCTAAGTTGCTCCCTGAGTTCATCGGCTCTGGCTTTTTCGGCTGCAGCTTCAGCTTCAGCTTTAGTAGATTCCATTTTTAGTTCAGCTAGTTGCTTTTGAAGACCTTCCAAAATTTCGGCATCGTCCTCTCTATCTTTTTCCAGCTTGCCGATAGCATCCACTGCACCATGAAACTGACGAAGAGCAGCACTCACTTCTTCTGCGGACTTCTCTTTGATTGTTTGTATTTCGCTTCGAGCTTCTTGGACCGCCACTCTCCAAGTACTAGCAAAAGCAGCCTGCACACTAGCCGGTAATTCTTCAGGAAGAGCGGCCGTTACCAACGGCTTGGATTGTTGCCAAAGCTCCAAATGCTTGTAAATGGTCCTCAAGCTGCCACCGCCTAAAGCATCTAGAAGAGTCAGAGCAGTTACTTCCCGCCCCTCTAACTGAAGCCTATTTGCGGTCTCAAATAGCTCATCCTGCTCCACAGGGTGCCTGCGCGCCATATTTCCACCTCCACGCCTTTCAATCATCATAGCACATTATTACCAATTATTATTTTTATTACCATTATTATTATCATTATTACCAAATAAAATTGCGATTAACAATTAAGTTGAACGAAATGTGTGTTTGCACCCGACCTCAATCCTGAGGTCGAAAAATAAGGACCGACAAACAAATTGTCGGTCCTTATAAAACTCATGACATAACAAGTGCAGTGGTAATTATACGGCTTGAGTCAAGGCGAAAATTCTGACCAAAATTATGGCTCCTGTTGCGTTTTTCTTTGCAGGTAAGGGGAATTGAATCGTTAAATCAAGCCTGACTTCTTTGGGCCCAATGGCGGTAACTTCGATCTTTGGGAAACAAGGAAGGTGGTTATTCTGATCGTACACATTTACCCAGGGAGCCCCGATTATAGGCTCATCAAAATACACAGTTATTTGA
>LNEX01000588.1 GCA_001464165.1 bacterium Ga0077546 | reverse complement strand
ATCATAAAATTCGACGACGATAGGACCGCTTCCGGGCACCATATTCAGTAGCTGTTGTACCGATACTTCTGCCACAGCAGCTTCGGCTGTCGAGCAGAGGAACAGGCAAGAGGTGCAAGCCAGGCTGAGTGAAAAGAGCATAGCAAAAGCCTTGCTCCTGGTAGTTGAATTCATTTTTTCTCCAGAGATAGAGAGAGCTGATCGAACTGGTCGCAAATAACTAATTTTTTTGAAGGGAAGGGAATGATTGGCCGTTCAGCTCGGAGCAAGCATTCTCATAAAAACCACCGCAGCGGCAAATAGGCAGAAGTAAATAACTGCGGGAACTGTTACGGGTCGCAGGCCGTTTTTGACCAGGCGGCTGGCGCCGTGAATAGCAGTCAGGCCAAGGGCAAAATAGACCAGTCCGGTGACAGTGGCTGCCGCTTCAGGGCCAAGCTCAAAAGGCAGCATTGAGGCCAGCGGGTCGATGATTGCACACTTGGCGGCGGTGAAGATTGCCAATCCAAGAACCAATCCTTGAGATTTGCCGGTCAGCGTGCTTTCGCTGACAAAGGCCGTATGCTCTTGGGCGAGCTTGCTGACCATCCAATAAGCGCAGAAAATCAGCGTGAAGAACACTGCCGCCAGTTCAATTGAAAGTATCATGGATGCAAGCATTTCATTCTCCTGCTTTGATTGTGAGAACTTCCTGGCTAAATATTTCCTTTGCCTCTTCCTTGGAATAGGGCACAATTTTGCCGCTCCAAGTTCTGATGTAGAGAGGTTCCAGGCGTTCGATTGCTTTAGTGGCTGCCTGAATTGTCGTGACCTGGTTAGGGCCGACTTGATTCGGGTTGACCGGTTTGGAGAAAAGTAAAGTCTGGCTATCGATGGTGCTGTCTTCGACTGGCGCTATCAATGTGCGTTCTTCTTTGATGTGAATGGCACCAAAGCGCAGATTGATTTCGCTTTGATCGTCAGCTTCGACCAGCCTATAGAGCACTGGGGATTTGACTAGCAACATGCGCCGGGAGGCACCGCCGAGGCGGTAAAGCTTCATTGCTTCGGCGTGAACTTCAGCCGGAGTATCAAAGTAATCGCTGGCCGGTGTGACAACAGCAGCCGCTTTGACCTGACTGTTGCTGAGAACTTTTGCTGCCTCCGCGGTGGGTGCGGCAATGCCATTTTCTGTCAGCCATTGACCATCTTGATTGACCCGTAACCAGCGTTTGCCGCCGCTATGGTCGAGGCCAGGTTCAAGACGGTAGAACTCTATGGTTTCAGAGCTCTGGCCATCGGTGGAACTGTTGGCTACCTTTACCTTGATGAAGAAAGCAATGGTGCCATCTTCGGCGCGGAACAGGTAAAAGCCTGTCAGTGGAACTGTTTCGCTGAGCTTTTTCTTGTCGCTATCGTCCCAACCCATGCGGCTTTGGTGATTGTGCGCTAGCTCGTGCATCATCAACGATTCTATGGTGTCGTAATATACACCTTCTTTGGTTGTGCGCTGCTTCACCGCCCAAGCTGGTACGTCAGCTTCGGTGGGCCAGAGCTTATCGAGGGCACCAGGCGCAACGTAGATAGCCGCTCGTCCGTCTTTGTCTTTGTAGACATAGTAAGCGGCAGCGTCTTTATTGCCTTTGTAGAGCTGATCCTGCAAGAAGTAGAATTTGACACCAAACTTGCTACCCGGTGCTAGGTTTGAAGGCACTGAGCTGTTGAGCGCGGCTTCAATGCCGTAGATTTCATTAAGCTTGGGCTTGCGTGCCGTTAAAGCCTGGTTGCTTTCTACTATAGTGCCTTTGACCAATTCAGACTGTTTGCCCACATACTCATTGCTTTGGCTGAAAGCAGCTCGGTGTATGCCTTGGCCTAGTTGGCTGATTTTCTGGTCCACCAGAGCCGAAAGTAATTCTGGTGCTTGAGCAAGTCCCTCGGGAGTTGCCGCTGTTTTGAAGAGCACTAACCGCTCGCCAGCAGCGTAGAGGGTGTACTCGAACTGGTTTCCTTGAAGCAGAATCTGAATGCCATTGTCTTCGCCGTAGGCTGTGGCTTTAAGCACTAGTTCGTTTTCGATGGTGTCGCTCTGCAACGCTTTGACAAAGGGCAATTTGGGGTCAATGTCATTGAGCTTGCACGTCAGGCAGAAGCCGGTCTGTGTGCTGATGGTGCGGCGGAAAGCGCGACCGTATTCACCGGCGCTGTTGGCAAAGCCCAGCCAGGAAAGAACAATAAGAAGAGAAAATATGATGCCTAATGTTACCAGCGTCAGGCGCAGCAAAGCTGGCATGCGACGTTGGTCTGGAATCTTATTCATAAGAGTTCCTAAAGAGATTTTCGCGCCAGCAATTGATTAAAAGCTGGCGCGAAAATTGATAGTTAAAATGACGGCGCCGTTAGCGCTTTGCCCAGGTCGAACAACCTTAAGAGTTTGAACAATCTTAAGAAGTCGAACAATCTAGACAAGCTAAGCCGCTTTGCGGCGACGTCTCCCTGTTGCGGCATTGGCCTTGGCTCTAAGCAAGTTGCGGTGCTTTGAGTCGTACCTTCTGCCGTAGTCTTCAGAATGACTGATGTCATCCATGATTGTGCAATCTTCCTCAATCATTGCCCTGATTGCCCCATAGCCGCCACGAAAGTAGCTGGCCATATAAGACATGTGCTTGAAGGGAAGGCGGTGGCCGGCGTCATAGAGTTGCTCTGTGACGCGGCATTCGTGCAGCATTGCTCGTGCTTCTTCTTGCATGCAAAGGCTTACAAAACGGCGGCGCGACATACTGGTGGGGTCTGGGTCACTAGGCGCTCGCCCACGAAGTATATGGTGCGCTTCGTGAGCGAGCAAGATTACTTTGTCTAGTGGTGAAGCCAGAGAACCAATGCAAATTAGACCGGCCGGATTGCTTTCAGTGCTGGAGCGAGAGTAGGCATAGCTCTTGCCGTTTAAGCGGCGAATCGATACCCCCCTCTCTTGCAACAGTCGAATATCGCGCAATAGCAGCGGCGAATCTTTGGCCAGGTTGACAAACCTGGTGCCAAATTGTCGGCGAAAACTTTCTAGGTCCATGGCAAAGCCCTCAGTGAGCCAGCTTTGATGATGGCTCGCCGTTACGAAGAATGTCGCCCTCACTGGTAGTGGCAACCTTAATTCGATGATACCAGTTGCGATGCTTTTCTGCTATGCGCTTCTGTCACCATTTAATCTTATTCTTTGCCAGAGCCACGCTTGCCGTGCTAGTTTCGTCGTTTTGTGCTTATTCTTGGTTGGTCTGCGCTGCCGTTGTCGTGAGAGCTTCCCAGCGCGCCAGCAAATCGGGGCCGAGCAAGGTCTCCTTTTCGATGAGAACGCCAGTTAGAGCGCGAATCGGGCTTTCGTACTTGGTCAACAGTTCCCGCGCCTGCTCTTCGCACTGTTGCACGATGGCCTGCACTTCGGTGTCGATGGCATCGGCCAGCCTGGGGCCGACCTGCATAGCTACCGGTGTCTGGCTGTCGGCAAGATAGATGCGGCCCAGCTTGGACATGCCAAACTGAGTAACCATGAGCTTGGCCATGTTGTTAGCCTGCTGGAAGTCAGATGAGGCACCAGTGTCAATGGTGTTCATGAAGATTTCCTGGGCGATGCGACCGGCCATGGCCGAGGTGATGCGTTTGAGCATCTGCTCCTTGGTCATGTTCCAGCGGTCAGCCTCGGTGTGAGTCTGAACATAGCCGAGAGCACGACCGCGCGGCAGGATGGTGATTTTTGTGATCGGGTCACCTTTGAGCACCAGGGTAACCACCGCATGACCCAACTCGTGGAAGGCCGTCTGTTGTTTGTCTTCGAGCGTCATGGCCCGGAGGCGATCTTTGCGTGCTTCGCCGGCTTCGACGATCGAGATTGCCTCATCGAGCATATCAGTGGTGATCAATGTCACCGGCCCGGGAACCTTGACTTCAGCCGCAGCTGTCGGCCCTGGTGCCGGGAACTTGTAACTTCCGGGCTGAAAGCCCTGGTGATTAGCCCGGCCGTTGGCAGTAGGCTTGCTGGGGCTGTGCGGGTTGGTGCTGGCCGCGGCCTGTGGCGAGGTGAGCACCTGAGTGGTCTCGGCGATCTTTGCTTCTGCTTCTGCCTTGGCTGTGGCGTTGGCTTTGGCTACTTTGTCCAGAGCGCTTTGCTTGCGTGCTGCAATTACAGCAGCTTCGTTGCAGGCCGCTTCAATGTCGGCACCACTAAATCCGAAGGTGCGACGGGCAATCAAGGCGAAGTCGACGGCTTCGTCGAGCTTCTTTTTGCGCGAGTGCACTTTGAAAATTGCTTCACGACCGCTGACATCGGGCAGGTCGACAAAGACTTCGAGGTCGAAGCGACCTTTGCGCTTGAGGGCAGCATCGAGCATGTCTGAGCGGTTTGTGGCCGCCAGCACGATGATGCCTTCATTTTCTTTGAAGCCATCCATTTCGGTGAGCAGCTGATTGAGGGTCTGTTCACGCTCGCTGTTGCTGCTTGTGCCATTGCCGCGGGCGCCACCGACAGCATCAATTTCGTCGATGAAAATCAGTACAGGCTTTTGGGTGCGCTGCCTTTGTTTTCGCGCATCCTCGAAGAGTGTGCGAACACGGCTAGCGCCAACACCAACATACATTTCAACGAAAGACGAGCCCGTTGTGTGGTACATAGAAGCATCGGCTTCGCCAGCAAGAGCTCGAGCCAGAAGGGTTTTACCTGTACCGGGTGGGCCGACCAGCAGTATGCCACGAGGCAGTTGAGCATCGTGGCGGTTATAGACTTCAGGCTCTTTCAGCCATTCGCAAACTTCGCGCAGGCGAGAAATCGCTTCGGGTTGTCCGGCCACGTCGGCAAAAGTGTTCTTGCCGGGGGCGTTTGGCAAAATCAGCTGGGCTGGATTCTTTGTGTTGCCACCACCGGTTGTGCTGTTGAAGTCATTGCGGTAGTTAGAGTCGTAGCGGCTGTCGGGCTGACGGTCTGTGCTGCGGCGGTTGTGCATTTCTTCGCCGTAGTAGTCGTCGTCAGACCTCCCCAGGCTGGAGCGCTCTGCCGCCTCTTGCTTGGCCTGATTATTTTTCAGATGGCGGCGCAAAAAGTATATAGCAAGAATTAGACCGAGCACTACCAGTACCATCGTCAAAGTGGGCTGTTTGGCAGCGCTCCAGACGTCCTGTGGCGTGGTTAGTGGCGCAGTAGTGAGGTAGCTTGTTGCCGGTCCGGACGCTGCCGCCGATGCAGCTGTCAGTGTCGGTTGGGCCATTGCTGTGACTTCAGCTTTGCTGTTTGTGGTAGTGACACCGAGAGAAAGGAAAACAGTGGTAGCCATCGCTACTGCGATCAGTGACCGGTAGATTGTGATCATGGTTATCTCCTTGAGGAGATGCAACAGGTTGCATTTTTTTTGTTTTATCGACCTCGTAGACCTTGGTCGAGATAGAAGAGTAAGAAGAGAAAACTGGTTAGCTGGTGAGGCTCAACTAAGAGTCTTGGTTAGCAGAGGTGCCTGGCTTAGCAGGGGGCTAGGTTTGTAACTAACAGGGCTTCGCTTTCTTCTCTTCAAAAGACAACCTGTCGCTGTCGTTAAGCAAATGGAAGGCGGTGTCGCCAAGAAAACGAACAGGCATGATCGGGTCGAGAAGGCCCGTGCCGAGGCCGAATAGGCCGGTGCCATAAGTATTGGTTTTGATACCAAGGCGACCGTAGAGTTCGAGCACTGCACCAATGCATGTCCAGTGATCGCTGGCCAGGCGGCCGGTGAAAAGACCCCACCAGTCGTAGCCACTGACCGGCAACTTCTTGTCGATGACATTACGCAGGAATTGCGGCAGATGAAAGCGCTGATAGAAAGCCTGGCGTCTTGCCAGAGTTGCTTCCTTCCAGAGTTTGTTCTGTTCTAGCATGATGGCAATCAGTTGCGGTGCCACTTGTTTCTGCCGGTCGTCTAGCGGCTTAGTCAGGCGCAGTGCGATGTAGTGACCGTACTTGAAGTTGGTTTCGGCCACTTCTTTGAGGTCCTGCACCACCGCTCCGCGGTCCATGAAGGAACTCCAGGTGGACCGTCTGCCATTGATTTCCATCACCATTTCGCCATGACCAACAGTCTCGCGCAGTTGCTTAGCGACGCGACCACTGGTCAAAATCAAATCACCATCTTGCAGAGCATCGGGGTGCGGATTGACCCAGGCGCCCTTAGGCAGGGGGCCGTGGCCCTGAGTCTTGTAGCGATTCTTGTTGCGGCGGTAGCTGATGTAGAGAAGCCCCCATCCCAGAATCTCGCCAATGGCCAAGAGTTTGAGCGGAGTAAGCGTGATTAACTGTCGGCTAAGAACATTCCAACTGAGAACAGTCTCGCTGGGATGGTTAGGGGCAAGCAGGGCCAGTCCGGAGAGTGACAGGCCAAAGAGCAAGGGCAGAATCACCTTGAGCCGAGAGAGCAAGTCGAAGTAACTGCGAAACAAGGCCCGGGAATCATAGCTGGTGAGCCCGAGCCAGAGAGCTGAAAGCGAGACGCAGGCGATGGAAAAGTTCCAGTCAAGTTCACCGGTGAACCACTTCCAACTGACATAGATAAGGGCCAGGTAGGCAAGCGACTGCGTAGTTTTTGTTAGACGTGCAAACATGAGATATATCCTTGCGAGCCAGAGTGGCTAAATGAAAGTCACTAGCTCTTTTCGAATGAGTAAAATCTTGTCGGATTAGTAGAGAAGGTCAATGACAAAGGCGCTTAGTCTAGAACCAGGGTCCAGAACCAGAGTTCAGAACCAGAGTTAAGAACTAAGCGCCAAATTGACTGATTAGGCCGTTACTTCGACCTTGGCATCAAGCCGTCCAGCGGCACGGGCAGCTGTGATCGCCTTGATGGTGCGGTCGTAACCGTCCTGTTCCATCTGCTGGCACTTAGCCAGGCTGAGGCCATAGTTCAGTCCAGCGACGTCGGGCAGACCGACTTCGATGACCACATGCCGGCTGGGGTCAACGTAGCGACGCTGGCCGGCAATGGGCATGAACATTTCACGGTAGTGAAAATAGAGGTCGATGGGCTGCTGCCATTCGCTGGTGGGTTCAGTGGCAGGAAGGAAGGAGCTGACAATCGCTTCACCCGAGCAAAAGTCTGTCGGGTTGTAGTGATAAACAGCGCCGTCCACCAGCAACCTGAGCCCTCCTTCGGACATCTGCCAGACCGGGCGCATCACAGTGGGCAGTGCGCAGGAAGCAGTGATGGCCTTGGCCAGGTCATAGTTTTCGCCAGCGAAGAGCACAGGCTCTTTGCGGAAGTAGTCGCAGCTGACGATCTTGAGGCGGTCGTTGGTCTTGAGGTTGAGCCTCGCCACCATCTCGCGCATCGGACCGGTCAGGTCAATGGAACCGCCCACCATGAAGCTGATGGGGTCGGGAAAACTGAGGGTCTTGAGAAGAATCGTTGGATCGTTGCGGTTCTTCATGCCGTTGTACATTTCGGCAAAAATTTGATCGAGGGAAAGACCATTTGTGTACATGGCGGCGATCAGCGAGCCCACGGAAACACCGGTGACTGAGCCAATTTCGACCTTGAGGTCACGGAGTGCACGCAGCACGCCGATGTGACCGAAGCCTTTGACACCACCCGCCCCAAGGACGAGATCGATCCCTTTTGTTTGGTGCGTCATGGCACTACTCCAAAAAGATTGTGAGGGTTGATAGAAAATCCAGGCAAGCTTGCTAGCTTGTTAGAACCGGGTGCCTTCAGTGAAGTTGAAGTCTTTCACCATCATGGCTGGGACAACCGCTGGAACTTCGATGCCTTCTGCACCAGCGGCTCTTACTGAAGGACCAAGAGCAATTACATTGTTCAGCAGCTCCAGCAAACTGACGTTGAAACGCAAGTTTTTAACTGGTTTAACTACTGCTCCATTTTTCACAAGAAACGTGCCGTCTCGTGTCATGCCGGTAAGCAATTTGGTTGAAGGATCAACCTCCCTGACGTACCAGACGCGAGTGAGCAAGACGGCCTCCTGGTCGCCCTGCACTTGTTTAATCATGTCTTCGATGGAGGAAATGCCCCCCTCAATCACAATGTTGAGAGGCATTTCGCCCATCGCTGACGGTTGAGCCACGCTATGACCGGTGGTCTTGGTCTGCATTTTTTTAGCCGAAAGTCGGCTATGCACAAGATTTTTAATCACACCGTTTTCTACTAGTGTGATTGTCTGCCGCGGCACACCTTCGCCATCAAATGGGCAGCCGCATTGGTTCTTGTTAGTAACGTCATCGACAATGGTGATGTTGTCGCCAAATACTTTTTCACCGACTTTATCAAGCAAGCAAGACAATTTGTCGATATGGCTTGTGCCGCTGAAATCCCACCAGAGATAACTGAGTAAGTCAATTACTGCAGCTGGCTCAAGAATCGCCAGGTATTTTCCCGGTGGCAAATCTTCTGGCATACGAGCTTGCTTAGCTCTGCTTATGACGCGCTCCGCCAACAACTCTGTGTTCACCTCACTGGCGGCTGGTGCATGGTTGAGTACCCAGCTGGTGGCACCGTCGGCGGTGGCAGTTATCGAGCAGGCGGCAGTGCTCTCCTGGTGATATTGGAACAGGCCGTTGCTATTGCCGATGGCAATGTAGCTCGCCCCACTGCAATATATTCCTGCGGCAGAGACATCTTGGTCTTCTGCTTGTTTGATAATTTTGGCCACGGCGTTAGCTCGGTCAAGAGCTGTTAGTTCTGCTGTGGCTAAATCGTATCTGCTTGAAGCCTCTTTGCCTTTCTTGGGTATGACTTTGGCGCTAACTAGCGCTAGAACATCTTCGTCTGATTCAAGTAGCTTCACTGCTTCTAGGGCACTTTCAACTAATCGCTCGATGCCGCTCTCGCTTAAGTCGAGAGTCTCCAGGCGGGCTTGGCGGCCATCGCGCAAGAGGCGAACGGCAACGACGTTAGAATCAGGAGCTTGGTTCTGCGTCATTTCGTTGTTAGCAAAGCGAGAGGTAGCCAGGTTAGAGCCAGTGATACTGACTTCAACTTCGATGGGCTTTTTCTTGCTGGCAAAGCTGAGGGCGTGCTTGATGGCCGCATCGATTATTTTTCGACATTGGCTCTCGTTCAGCATTTGGCACCCTCTTTACTCATGTCTTCGGCGATGTTCGGTTCTCGTTCGTTTTCCTTGGTTCAAGTTTGTTAGGCTTGGCTCAAGACTGCGCTATGCCCACAGTTAGTTTGCGGAAGCGAGCCGGGCTAGCGCCATGGCCTGTCCACATTACTTGCATGGGCTGACCTTTGCCACAATTTGGTGTGCCCCAGTAAGTGTTCTCACTGTTGTCACAGATGGCATCGCAGGTGTTCCAGAACACTGGTGTGATGCCGCTATAGCTTGGGTTCTTCAAGATTTCGCTGCGTTTGCCGTTCTTGATTTTCCAGGCAATTTCAGTAGAAAACTGGAAGTTATAGCGCATGCTGTCTATTGACCAAGACTTGTTGGTCTCCATGAATAGACCATCGCCAGTGTCGCTTACTAGATCTTCAAGAGACCCGGCGCTGCCTGGCAAAAGCGAGATGTTCGTCATGCGGATGATTGGAGCAAAGTTCCAGCTTTCCGCACGCATGGCGCCACCAGAGCGGTCGAGACCGATCAGGTGAGCTGTATCACGAGAGCTGAGGTAACCTTCGAACAGACCATTCCGTACCAGGTAGGTGCACTGTGCGGCCACTCCTTCGTCGTCGAAGCCGAATGAGCCCAGGGCTCCTGGAGTGGTGGCATCGGCAACCAGGTTGACTATCTCTGAACCGTAACGCAGCTGTCCCCGTTGGTCAGGGGTGAGGAAGGAAGCTCCGGCAAAATTGATTTCTTGGCCGAGAGCGCGGTCTAGCTCGCTGGGATGCCCCATTGATTCGTGGATTTGCAGGCCCAGTTGGGATGAGCCAATGATGGTGTCGATTTCGCCCTGGGGGCAAAGTGGTGCTGTCAGCAGGGCCACAGCTTCTTGGGCAATCTGCTCGGCGTGGCCGGGAAGGTCCCACTTCTGCACCATCTCGTAGCCTGCTTGTTCGTACTGGCCGAATGCGCATGGGTAGGAGCGGCGTTGGCGGTCTTCACTGTTGGAAGAATTGGCTTCAATCATGCATCCTGTGCGGATTGAAGTTTGCCTCAAACGACAGCCTTCGCTATTGGCAAAGAATTTATCGTCGCGGGTAAAATGCAGCATGCCCTGGGCCAGAGTGACACCCTTGACCGCGAGCATTGTCTTTGCTGCAGCCATAAGCACTTCAAGCTTGTCTTCGACACTAACTGTGAATGGGTCAATCAAGTGAGGCGAGACCCAAGTGGCATTCCAGGCCGGCTCTGTGGCAAGAAGCACGGGATTTTTCATGACCGTACCGCTGGCCTTAGCTACTTCCACGGCTCGTTTAGCGCAGTTGATAAGGGCTTTTTTAGTGAGCTTCTGCGTCGAGGCGAAACCCCAGCCACCATCGGCAATAACGCGGATTCCCAGGCCAATGTTGTCGCCACGGTTGAAGAGGCTAACGACGAGATTTTTGGTCTGAATCAATTCTGATTCTTGCTCAATCAAGCGGGCGTCAGCGTATGTGGCACCAAATTGGCTAGCAGCGTCAAGGGCTAATTCTAGTAAATCAAACATAGGCTTGATTATAGACCAGTTCTGCTTGCTCATAATTGAATTGGTCCTCGCCTCTAGTGCTCTATGACAGTCTCCCGTGCTGAGGCTGTGGTGCTTGTTGTGGCGGGGGCGGCGGGCTAGTGGCGAACGGTGGGCAGTGATTAAATCTCAGAGAACAGATAAACGGGGGGAACTCATAAAGTATGAGAATCAAGTTCTAAGACACAAGCATAACTAGTTTCGTTGATTCTAATTATTCTCCAGTACTCGCAGGCATGCGACCGTTGTCAATGGCTTGTAACAGTCAGCGCAGCTCGCTTGCTGGTGTAGAGGCCCCAGGGAGCTGGGTTTTAGCTTGCGTCTTACTGGCGGTTTTTGACGGGCTGGTAGCCAAGATTATTCAGCTGCGCTAAAAGTTGCAGGCAATCTTGCTGGCTGATTTTGTGGCTTTGACTTTTACGCTTCCATCTCAGTTGCCGATGGAAAATGCTGTTGTATTTGCTGGTGCTTTTCCTGATACCAAATTTGATGGCACATTTGCATTTAAAGAGAGACACCTTAAGTCGAGTTTTTCTGGCGAATTTTTTCTTGAACCGCCACCGACATTCAGGCGATATCAACACTGGAATACCTTTGACAATTTCTCAGCTGAGCAGGATTGCTCGCGCAGGCGCAATAGTGACGCCCGCGTAAGTTGCGTTAACCTAGCTACCTCCCGTATTCGCCCCACTGAGCTATAATCATGAAATGGTCAAGAGTAAATACTGGTAAGTGTTTATACGATTGCAAAGGGATGTAAAGAGAAAAGGTGTATAAAACATTAACGTCCCTGCTAATGAAATTCCTTAGGCTTAATTGCTAATTTCTCTATATATCCCTTTCTTTTTGTGTTTTTGAGACAAACGCCCGACTTCAATACCTGCTCCCCCGTAGCCTAAATAACTCCTGGAGATTATGTCTTCCGGATGGCTGTCGCATATACCTTTTGGTGCCGGTAAGTCTTAACTCTCATTCCGAGCACTTTCTCTGAGATTGAACGACCGATGCCTGGTCTTGCCTGCAGCTCTCGCTGGCGAGGTCTGAAACATGCATCCGCGCTTCTGTCAGGTTCTCTAGCTACTCCAACGCTTTGCTTCGCACCGTGTGATGCAAGGCCGTCTCTTTTCTGCCCATCTCCAAACGCCGTTTCCACGGCTAGCGAATGAAAGGATTTCAATCATGTCTGATCAACCAAAATTCAATGACAAGGAAGCTTGGAAGAAGATTGGCAATGCGGTGATGTTCATCATCGGTGCCGGCTGCTTCTTCTTCTGGCTCGGCAACGGTCCGCTTCTCCCCGACCCCAACAAGGTCGTGAATGGTCGCACCGTCACCACCATCGTGTCGAACATCCACCCCGAGCAGATCACCGGCTTCGCCGGCTGGATGCTGCACTCGGGTCTCCTCATCATCGGCGTTCTTTTCATCGCACTGGCATTCCGCAACCAAGTGCGCTGGCGCAAGAAAATCGAAGCAGGAGAGCGTGCGGAACTCATGGAGCGGACCCAGGCTCGCCTCTCGCCCATCAGCCAGCTGAACGGCCGCCGCGACAAGAAGAAGCCGCAGCCGGAAGTGGAAATCGAAGTCAACGGTCAGAAGATCAAGCTGAAGCCCATGACCTGCGACGTCGGCACCCGGATTCTGCCTGGCGACCACCGCTTCACCAATCTTACCTTCGACAAGGTGATTGGCCAGAGCGAGGCCAAGGTGGAGATTCAGGAATTCCTGCACTTCCTCCAGCATCCCGATGAGTACGCCAGCCTGGAAGCCAAACTGCCCCGCGGCGTGCTCATGCACGGTGCGCACGGCACAGGCAAGACCATGCTCGCCCGCACCCTGGCTTCAACCTGCAATCTGCCGGTGATCGAGATCGCTGGTTCGGAATTCGTCGAGATGTTCGTCGGCGTCGGCGCCAGCCGCGTTCGCACCCTTTTCGACGACCTGGACTACCTGGTCACCATCTACGGTGGTGCCATTCTCTTCATCGACGAGTTCGATGCCGTGGCCCGCGCCCGTGGCTCCTCGGCTGGTGGCGCTCAGGAAACTGAGTCGACCCTCAACCAGCTCCTCAAGGAAATGGACGGCATCGTCGCCCGTCCTCGCGTCTTCACCTTCGCGGCCACGAACCGCAAGGACATCCTTGACCCGGCGGCCATTCGTCCTGGCCGTTTCGACCGTCACATCGAGTTCTTCAACCCGACGCGCAAGGACCGTGAGGCCCTGCTCGGCATCTACTTGCCCGAGCGTCTGCGCCAAGCCGACGTCAATCTGTCGGTGGCAGCCAAGGCTTGTCCTGGTGCTTCCGGCGCCCATGTGGCCAACATCGCCAACGAGGCCAAAATCCTCACTGTGCGTGCCGGCCTCAAGCAGGTCACTCAGGCCATCCTCGACGAGGCGGTTCTGAAGACCATGTTCGGTGCCCGGCGTGACGGTCAGCGGGCTGTCCTCACCGCCATGGAGCTGGATACGGTCAAGGTGCACGAGAGCGGTCACGCCCTCGTCTACATGAAGCTCTCGGGGCGTGCTCCGCTGCGCTTCACGATCATTCCTCGCGGTCAGTCGGGAGGTCACGTGGCCTTCCCGGACGACTTCGAGATGCTCAACACCAAGGAGCATCTGACCATGCGCTTGGCTGTCCTCATGGGCGGCTCGGCCTCGACCTCGATCATGCGCAACGGGCAGGAAGACTCGGGCATCTCGATGGACGTGAAGATGGCGACCGACATTGCTGTCGATATGGTCACCAAGTACGGCATGTCTCCCATGGGCATGTTCAACCTGCAGGCCCTGACCGCTGCCGGCCTCGTCTCCGACGACTTCAAGGCGCGCGTTCTGGCCGAGGTGCAGAAGCTGCTCGACGCCGGCAAGGCGAAGGCATTCGAAGTGATCCAAGGCAACCTCGACCAGCTCAAGCAGCTGGTCGACGCAGTCGACGAACACGAGACACTGCTTGAGCCGGACCTCAAGCGTATTTTCAACCTGACCTACGGCGAAGCCGGAGCTGAGCTTGTCGCTCTGCCCGCGCCCGCCGACAACAAGTAAGGAGGATATTACTATGAGCAGATTCATGTACGGACCTCGGGACAACGGGCCTGCCAACCCGCCACCCTGGCCCAAGCTCGTCTTGTGCTTCACTGGCATAATCTTGATGGTGGTGTCGGGCTACATCGCCTACAACTACGAGTGGATTGGCAACGTCTACGTCAAAGGCCCTTGCGTCGGCCTGATGATCATCGGATTTCTCTTCCCGCTTTGCTTCATCGGCGACGGCTTCGATGAGGCACGCAAGCGCGGCGAAGACGACGTTTAGGCGCTAGTAGTAGCGCTTTTTCGGACCGGCAGGGGAGCAGGCAATTCGGCCTGCTCTCCTGCTTTCGGTTCAAGTTAGCTAGCGGTTTTTTTATTTTTTTTGGACCTATTCTATTGTTTCATATAGTTGATAGCTGGTAATGCTATATATGCTTGTTCTTACGCGCTTTTGTTCTTCTCGGGAAACTAGAGTTTTGGACTTGTAGGGAAATTTCGCGGGAATTTCTCTGCTGGGCTAAAGGTAAGCAGGCTGACATTCTTCTCGTTCGCTGACTATATCTGAAAGAGGATATACTGGCCCGGCAGTTATTGAGGCCCTGAAATGATAAGAAGTAGACTCGGCCAGAATTTGATTCTGTGCTTCACCTCGGCATTTGTGGGCGGCATAGCCAGTCTTTCGTGTTCGCAATTAGTGGCTGCCAACACCGTAGCTCCAGTGCTGCGTGCCAGTGAAATCCAAATTGTTGGACCAACAGGCAAGGAGCAGATTACCTTGAAAGTTGCAGCCCAAGGTCCGAGTATAGCTTTGCTCGATAAAGATGATACGCAGAAAGTAACACTGGAAATCGTTGATTCGCCAGCTTCAACTAGCGATGATTTTAGAGAGGCAGGGCTTTCTTTTCGTAATTTGAAGAACGAGAATTACCTCACCTCTCTAAGCAGTGGTTGCACTGGTATGTCGCATTTGACAATGGGGCATGCATTAGCACCGGGCTTTGTATCAATCAGTGGCTGCCAAGAGGGTACTTCAAGTGGTTCGAGGTTGTGTCTTGGAAGCTTTCTACGTGGTGAGCATTTTGATGTAGCTCAGCGGCACGATAAGAGCGTCGAAGTAACCGTAGGCAGTCATAAGAGGCTTAAGCTAAGCAGCTCGGATGCTGGTCAGTTTCTCCAGAAAGAATCCGGAGCTTCTGGTGTCGTCAGCAATGCTGTCTTTGAAAACTCAACGGCTAAAGCAAAGTAAATTGCCTTAGCCGTTTGAAACCAAAATAGGAGTGATCGAAACTCTAATACGAGCGAGCAAAGATCACGCGGCGAGTAGTGGGCTTGCCGGTGTACATGCAGGTGCCCTCTACTGGTATACCAGAAACTGGTTCGAAGGCAAAAGGAATAGCGCGAATGGTCGCTTTGGTTTCTTCTTTGATTTTGCCTTCATCTTCAGAGCTGCCATCCCAGTGACATTCAACAAAGACGTTGCTTTCAGACAGTATTTTCTTCAGTTCGTCATAGCTAGCAGCTTTAACTGTTTTGCTCTTACGGAAAGCTAGGGCCTTGTCAAAAATATTCTTCTGCACTGCAGACAGCAAGCCAGTTAGCTCGTTAACTAGTCCGGCTTGAGCGACGCCACGAATTTTTTCGGAAGTATCGCGACGAGCAATTTCAACAACATTGCCAGCTACGTCTCTTGGTCCGATATTCAGTCTCAGTGGCACGCCACGTAGCTCCCAGTGGTTGAATTTGAAACCAGGAGTGCAGTTGTCTCGGTCATCTAAATGAACGCGAATACCAGCTTTTTTCAATTCGGCAAAAATTTCGTTGCAGCGGCCCAGTACCAGGGCTTTCTCTTCATCAGTTTTGTAGATAGGCACAATCACAACTTGAATCGGAGCAATACGTGGTGGCAGCACTAAACCTTTATCGTCACCGTGACCGAGCACTACAGCGCCGATTAAGCGAGTGGAGACGCCCCAGCTTGTTTGCCAGGCGTACTCAAGTTCTCCGGCTTGGCTTTGGAACTTGATATCGAAAGCTTTCGCAAAATTCTGGCCCAAGAAGTGTGATGTTCCTGCTTGTAAAGCTTTTCCGTCGCGCATCATTGCTTCGATGCAATAGGTTCTTACAGCCCCAGCAAAACGTTCGCGGTCAGTCTTCTCACCAGTGATAACTGGCAGAGCGAGCCAATCTTCAGCTAGTGAGCGGTAGACTTCAAGCATTTTTCTTGCTTCTTCTTCTGCTTCAATTTCAGTGGCGTGTGCGGTGTGGCCTTCCTGCCAGAGAAATTCAGCTGTGCGCAAGAATAATCTAGTGCGCATTTCCCAACGGACAACGTTAGCCCACTGGTTGATTAGCAATGGCAAATCGCGCCAGGATTGCACCCATTTGGCGAACATAAAGTTGATGATGGTTTCAGAGGTAGGTCTGATGAAGAGCGGTTCTTCTAGTTTTTTGCCGCCGCCATGGGTGACCACGGCACATTCAGGAGCGAAGCCTTCAACGTGCTGAGCTTCTTTGGTCATGAATGATTCGGGAATTAAGAGGGGGAAATAGGCATTCTGGTGGCCTGTTTCTTTGATCATGCCATCGAGGGCATCTTTGATGTTTTCCCAGAGAGCATAGCCATAAGGTCGAATGACCATGCAACCCTTGACCGGGGCGTAGTCGGCTAGCTCAGCATTGAGCACGGTGTCGGTGTACCAGCGTGAGCGGTCACCTTCGAACATTTTTTCATCTTGTTCTTCTTCTTCACCCTGATACTGGTTCTGCTTGACTTCTTCTTGCACGTTCTTTTGAGCGGCCACGACATTAGCTCCTAAACACATATGATAAGGGGCCCAGTATAACAATTGCGGGGGCGGTGAAGGTACGGTTGAGTGAGCCTGTTAAGTAAAGCTTCGGGTATACTTAAAATGCCTGAATGTCAGCAACCTCAGGCACAGTCAGCACGTTAAGCCGGTGGAATGAAATGCAGTTATCAGGTGAGCTATCAAAAGTTAGTTTTTCTAACTTGTTGCAGCTTGTCAGGAGCGGCGGGCTGACCGGTAAAATCTCCCTGACACAAGGGGCGCGTATTGCCGCCATTGTCATTGAACGTGGTCAACCTATTCATGTAGAGATGGAAGGAACGACCGGTTTGGAGGCTCTTTATGAGCTTTTCCTCTGGCAGAGCGGCAGTTTTGGCTTTACTGAAGGCTCGATTGACGGTCTGCCCCGCTCGATTTCGCTAAATAGTGCTGAGCAGACTTTTGAACGCATGATTAAGGAAGGCTTGAGCTACGCCGATGACAAATATTACTTAGATTCCCTCGGTGTTTCTCCTAAAACAGTATTGCGATCACTGGCTTCGACAGGTAACTATGCTTCTACTCTGATGATTAATCCAGGCCTAGAGCGCTTAGATGGTGTGCGCACTCTCGCTGATGCTTTGGTCAATTTGAATTTCTCTAGGCGTGATTTTGTCCATACCATTGCTATCTGGCTTTCTGAGGGGCTAGCGGAGATGGTTACTCCGGTTAATGCCTCGAAAGAAAATCAAGTCAGCTTGCCCGATTGGGTGGTGGCACGTTTGAAGCAAGATAATGTCGATCTTTCGCACGCCATAGTTGATATGGTGATTTGGGTAGATCGAGTTAAATGTTGGATGTATCAAGCCGACGCTGATTTAGACAAAGCTTTGGGCGAAATCAAAGGGCCACTGAAAGCTGCTTCTGGTGATTTCGGTGCGGCAAAAAGTCCGCCGGGGCAGGACATTTAGAACATCGAATAGCGTTTCCTTAGGTCTGTTTCAATTAGGACTATTCTGATTTAGCTTGTTCAGTTTTGCACTATTCAGTTTTTGAATTATTCGGCCTGTGCTACTTGCACTGCTTTCACCAAGCTCCGCACGCGCTCTACATCTATGGGGTTTTCAACTAGGCCCTGGCGCTTCAGCGAGCTGGCTACAATGATACCGTCGGCGATGGCGAGTAGTGCGGCGCAGTTCTCGGCACTAGAGCCACTGCCAATCATGATCGGTGTGTTGGGCAGTGCTTCACGTACTTTCTTCAAATCATCCCAGTTCGGTGGCGAGCCCGTGGCCGCGCCGCTAACGATCACGCCATCGGCAAGGCCGCGTAAAACAGTGTCTTTGGCTGATTGGGCAATGTCGTTGTCTTGACCAAGTGGAGAAGCGTGCTTGACCATAACATCGGCTAAAATGCGCACTGAATTTTGAGCGGAAAGCTGTCTTCTGTACATGTGAAGATCGTGAGCTTCACCTTCAATTAGACCCTGGTCGGTAACCATGGCACCACTGAGTACGTTGACGCGGATGAACTGTGCCCCTGCTGTGGCGGCGATAGCCAGGGCTGTAAGGCCGTCATTGCGTAAGACGTTGACGCCAATTGGCAGATCACAAATGGTAGCGATGCGCTTGATTGCTAGAGTCATTGCGCAAGCTGTAGCAGTGTCTACTCTGTTTTTTGTGAAAGGAGCATCGAAGAAGTTTTCAATAATGATACCGTTGGCGCCACCACTGGATAGGGCGGTAGCTTCTTGTTCGGCTCTGAGAAGCACGGTCTCCAAATCGCCCGAATAGCGAGGAGAGCCAGGTAGAGGCATTAAGTGAACGACGCCTATTACTGGTTTGTCGGTGCCGAACAGTTCTTTGAGCATTTCTTTTTCTGGCCTCTTGCTTTTGCTAGCTTCAGGTGTCGCTTGACAGCCGTGGCTCTCGTTTTTACATGAGCTAATTTAGCAGCTCAGCAGGGCAAATCAGGCGTGCCGGTAGCGAATGTGACGGGTGTATCGTATGAAAAAAAAGCGAAAATCCACAGGGCGATGTCAAGCTGAGTTGGCTCTGCTATATGCTTCTTCGCAAGGTTGCTGCTAATGACAACATCGTCAAAGGCTCGCTCTGAGGCAAGGTTATGTCGGTTTCAGCCTCGCGCGCGCGACTCTTTAAGCTTACTTATCGAATTATTCTTGATCTAACAGCCTATTCTTATTATGTTCTTGAATACTCTTCCTCCCCCTAATCTCTCTGGTCTCCCAAAGCTCTACATTTCAGAACCTACGCCAAATATACCTTTGGGAGCGTTTCCAAGTGAGATGCCGGGGTTATTGCAGCCATCCAGCAACACGCTTCAACCATGAAGCTTTGACCGACACCATTAATGCTTTCTGTTCAGCGTCGACCGTGCAGTTTTGTGCCCGGATTGAACGCCAAACGTGAAACGCGAGTTCACTTTGGAGAACTCAGTGTCACTGCGTAGCCAGATGGTATGACCGCAATCGCGTTCAAACCTTGAAGTCCGATGAGGAAGAGTACTTCTCAAAAATCTAACCACGCTTCCGCCGGTCTACTAGCCAGCGGTAGACGCGTTCAATCAATCCAACAGCAAACAGAACAGGACACAACATGAACAGCACATCCAACCAGCACGGCACTCTGCAGCGCAGCAATGTCGTCGACGCCGACAAGGTCTTGAAGAAAGAAAAAGGCTTCATGGTCTTCGGACTGAAGTCGTACATCAAGTCTCTCGAAATGGCCAAAGGCCACCGCAAGAGCGCTGGCGAGTTTCGCTACACAGTCGATGCCGACGCTGCCTACGCTCGTATCGTGCTCGCTTCTGACGGCAGTGTCGTCGAAGGCACTGAGCGTACCCGCCAGCAGTGGGCTGCCATCGGTAAGCCTGCGCGTCTGGCATCCATCGCCCTGCGTGCCACCAAAGATGAACTCGAGGCGCTCACCAGCGATCGCATCGAATACACCTTTAATGTGGTTACAGGCGAAGCCTATCTCACCGCCAAGGGCGTTCGCCTCAACGGTGACACAGACAAGCCTTATGGCTCGACCATCGCCGAATGGGCGAAGGTGGGTCAGCCCATCGAGCAGTCGCTCTTTCAGCAGCTCACCGCCGCCCGCGAATGGGGCAACAAGACCGCTGAAGAGGTTACGCGCAACAAGATGATCAAGTACGGCGTCATTCGCAAGCCCAAGGCTGACGAAGTCGCTTAAGTCACCATCATTTCCTTTCTTTCCGGAGACATGCCGGCAACTTGGTATTCCCGTGCTTCCTGTGGGATTTACTGGTGCTGGCGTGTCTCTGTGAAGTCTTGGAGAGACAATTCTCCCAACCTCTAACAAGAGAAAAACAATATGAAACTCAAGAATTTGATGGTGATTTTCGCGATCGCCGTCGTCGCTGCGATGCTCTGGGGGCCAATAACCGGCATCCAGAACGCATCCAATCCACCTGGTGTCACTCAGACCCAGCCTGGTGCCACCCAGCCGGATGGCACTGTCGTCAATGGCCCGGTCAATGCCGCCACCCCTTCTGATGGCAAGCCGGTGCCGATGAGTTACGACATGCTGTATCGTGACCTCAGCACGGCGCCGGCGATGATCAGCAAGTTGCAGTTCGTCAAAGACGAAGCTGGTAACGTGCAGTTTGTCAACGCCGAGTACAAGGACGGTCGCAAGGTTCGCGTCGAAATCCCTGGTCAGGCTGGCGCAGCTCAGCTGCTCGACGCCGCCACCAAGGGCAATGTCGCTAACGACACCAAGAATCGTGCCGATGATCGCACCTTCTTGGACGGCCTGATCGGTTGGCTGCCGATGCTGCTAATGGTGGGCCTGTTCATCTGGTTCATCCGCGCTCAGCGCAACGCGGCCGGTGCCCAGCGCACTCAGCTGAGCCAGATCAAGGAACAGCAGAAGTCAACCCAGCGTGTCACTTTCGCTGATGTTGCTGGCGCTGATGAAGCCAAGCAGGAGCTGATGGAAGTCGTCAGCTATCTCCGCAATCCCGGTCGCCTCAAGCGACTTGGTGGTAAGGCGCCGTCCGGCGTACTGTTGATCGGTGACCCCGGCAACGGTAAAACCCTTATCGCCAAGGCTGTTGCAGGCGAGGCCGATGCGGAGTTCCACATGGTTTCTGGTTCTGACTTCGTCGAAATGTACGTAGGCGTTGGTGCTGCTCGTGTTCGCGAGCTCTTCGCCAAGGCGCGTGCCAAGCGCCCAGCGGTGGTTTTCATCGATGAAATCGACGCCGTTGGCCGCCAGCGTGGCACCGGTGTCGGTGGCGGTAACGACGAGCGTGAACAGACCCTCAACCAGATTCTGGTTGAAATGGACGGTTTCAACGACAATGAAGGCATCATCTTCATGGCCGCCACCAACCGCCCTGACATTCTCGATCCGGCGCTGACGCGTCCGGGTCGTTTCGGTCTGCACGTGCTGGTTGACTCGCCCGACAAGTTCGGCCGCGAAGGCATTCTCAAGGTGCATGCTAAGGGCAAGAAACTTGCCCCCGGCGTATCTCTTGATATGATTGCCAGCAACACCCCCGGCTTCAGCGGCGCCCAGCTGGCTGAGCTGATGAACGAAGCAACTCGTGTGGCTGACCGCCGCATCGAGAAGGAAATTCTCGCTCTCGTGGAAACGAAGAAGATCAGCAAGTCCGAAGCTAGCAAGCTCGTGCCTGAGCTGATCACCCTGCATGACCTGGATGAAGCGGCTGATCGCGTTCAGATGGGTCCTGCCAAGGAAGGCCGCGCCAAGCGCATGTCGCGTCTCGACATGCTCAACACGGCCGTGCACGAACTTGGCCACGCCTGGGTTTCTCAGGACCAGTACGAGCGTGAGCTCGGCGGTTACCCGGTGACCAAGATCACCATCGTTCCGCGTGCCCGCGCCCTGGGCTACACCATGGCTATGCCTGTCGGCGACAGCTATGGCATGACCGAGCAGAACCTGCGCGCTCGTATCCGCATGGCCATGGGTGGTCGTGCGGCTCAGGAAGTCTTCCTCAACACCATCGACACCGGTGCCTCCAACGACTTCAAGCAGTCCTGGGGGATCGCTCTGCGCATGGTGACCGAATTCGGAATGTCGAAGCTTGGCCCGATCTCGATCGGCGAAGGCGGCGGCAACCCGTTCCTTGGCCGCTCCATGGCCAATGGACACCAGCTCAGCCCCGACCTGGCCAACGCCATCGACGTCGAAGTGAAGCGCATTGTTACCGAGTGCCTGGATGAGGTGAAAGCCCTCCTGCTGCGGGACAAGGAATGCTTCATGAAGATCGTCGACGTGCTCATGGTCAAGGAAACGCTGCTGGGATTCGAATTTGTCGCCCTGCGGAATGAGACCGTCTGCGCCGTCACCCCGGAAACGGTGGTGCTGCCGATTGTTACGCCTACGATTGCCAAGATCGTTCCTCACGCTGTCGAAGCCGGCAGCGAAGGTGATACCAAACCTGATTCGGATGCGAGCCAGGCCTAAAATCTAGCCTTAGGCAGTTCTACAACAACAACAATAAAGGGAGCCTGGTGTTTAGGTATGAGAGCGATCGCTCCAGTACCTGGGCCTGGGCTCCCTTTTAATTCAGGAACAACTATGACCACATCAACTCTTTCTGCTGCGGTTTCTCCGGTTCTCGGGGATGCTGCAATGTTTTTCTCCTCACTCTCGGGCTTCACTTCGATAGCCGTGATGGTGCTGGGGCTGTGCTTGCTGATCACTATTCACGAGCTCGGACACTGGTTCGTCGCTCGTCTTTTCGGTTTCAAGACACCAGTTTTCTCCATCGGCTTTGGACCGCGTAAGTGGTCGATTGTCCTGGGCAAATTCTGGGACACCGAATTTCGCTTGGCACCTATTCTGGCTGGCGGCTATGTTTCCATCCCTGAGCTTCAGGATGAAACTACCGCTCAGGAGCTGCTCAAGGACGACCCTGATGCCGCCAAGAACCTCAAGGTCTTTCCTGTTTGGCAGCGCGTTTGCGTTGCCGCTGCTGGGGTGGTCTTCAACGTGGTCTCTGCGGTGATCATGCTCTTCGCTCTGTTCGCTTTCATTGGCGAGCCGGGTTACAACGTCCACAGTACATACATCAAGGACGTTGCCACCACTCAGGTCACCATTGCTCGTGATGCTGGCTTGCAGGCTAATGACCAGCTGGTTTCGGTTGGCGGTGGCAAGATTGTTACACCAGAGGACCTGACCAAGGCCATTCAAGCCAACAAGGGCGTTCCTGTTGAAGTTGTGGTCACTCGCGGCCCTAACAACGATAAGGTGGCGATTTCGCTCACCCCCGACGCTGCTGGTAAGATTGGTATCGCTATCGGTGTCAACGGTGAGCAGGTCTACAATCCTGTTTCTGTCGGCAAAGCAGCTGGCGATGCTACTAAGCTTACTGGCAACATGATCACGATGACCTTCAAGGGTTTCGGCATGATGTTGGGAATTGTCGATAAGCCTGCTGGTGTGTCTGACCAAGATATGGAAGTCCGCGGTATTGTCGGTATTGTGCAGATGGGTGCGGATGCCGTCAATCAGGGTGTCTTCAATTTCGTCTGGTTCTTGGTGGTGATTTCGATCAACCTCGCCGTCATGAACATTCTGCCCCTGCCGATTCTCGACGGTGGTCACATCGTTTTCTTCTTGATCGAGAAGGTTCGCGGAGGCAAGCCTGTAGACGCCAAGCTCAAGGGCAAGCTCTACGGCATCTTTGGCGCATTGCTCATCAGCCTCATGCTCTACGGTTTGTTCAACGACATGGTGCACATTTTCGTGCGCTAAATTAAAAGAGCTTGCCTGAAAACAAGCAATCTTTATGAATCGCGAAAGGCCCTTCCGGTCTCGCGCGATTCTTTTTTTGCCGGGTCTAGTCAGCCATATAGTATAAGCTGAATTTTTTGCGAATAATCCATCATCAGGTCAATGGGTTGTTACTTGCCACACTCTTTGTCTAAGCGAGGCTGTGTCAAGAGTCTACTGCTTTTTCCGTTGGCTAAAGGTGTCAGATTTTTCGCAGAAAATCTGACACCTTGGAAGGGGAAAGCTTAGTCAAGATTAGTGAACTGAGGTGGTCGATTTTTTTGATGTCTCATATTCACTGGAAAAAGGAGACAACGACGAAGCTCTGACGAGTTTCTAGTTTAGGTTTTAGTGTAGTTTCTGGTCTCTCGTCTAGTTTTTAGTCTCTAGTCCAACTCTTTAATAGCATTGCTTTTCAAGATTTCTAGGTCGTCTCTATTGATTGTCAGCATAAGGCTGTCGCTACCAGCTACTTCACGCCAATCACCAATGCTGCGCAGATTGCTATTGAGATAGCTAACGGTGGAGGCATTGCAACTAAAAGAAGTCTTGTAGTGAGCCAGTTCCCCGGAATCTATTTGACCGTCTTGATTCTTGTCGAACTGTTTGAACTGGTCGCTTAGTAGTGCGTAGATTTCGGGCGACCTTTCCACAAGCTCAGACTTGTCCTTTGTCCTTTCTACTTCTAGTGTGTACCAGTGTGAGATCTGGAAAACCATTAGCAGGCATAGACAAGCAGCCAAGAAAATACCGAGCTTCTTCAGAGCCTTGACTAAGGCGTAGCAAACAATTAGATAAATAGCTGCAACCGTCAGGTAGCTAAAGCCAGTGCCGAGACTGGTGAGGACGATACTTGGTGTCATGTTTTTGGTTTTAGTGAATGTTTTAGTGAATGATTTGAGAATGCTGTGACTAGATTGAAATATCCTTCAACCTAGTTAAAGCTGAGCTTGAGTACAAGCGCTAAAGGGCTCGGTTGCGTATTTGCCCCAGCATTCAGGCTGGGACAGCTGAATCACTTTACATTTGGCTGCCGAGTGATTAATTGACTGACTTCACCCCTGCAAAACAGCCCTAAGAAAATGGCAAGAAAAGAGAGCTATAATTCTCTTGACCGTTTGTCTTTTTCTGTTTGTAGTTGACTGTTTATCCGTTGACTTCATTGCCGTTGAATCTTTGCTGCGCAATCGTAGCAGCGGAATATAGAGGAACATAGATGTCCAGATTGGCTCTCGTGCGCGATCCGCGCTTTCTCAATCACATTACTCCCGATGCTCATCCAGAGTCGCCGCAGAGGCTTGCTGCCATTGATAGCGCTTTCCTCAAAGCGGCCCTAGACAATTCAGTGCGGCAGCTAGAGCCACGATCGGCAATAGAAGAAGAGATAGCCTATGTGCACAAAGAGTCTTACATTGAGCATTTGCAAGAGGATGCTTTGAAGGCAGCAGCCAACCATAATTTGGTGCAATTAGACGCTGATACATTTATGAGTGCAGCCACCTATGATATTGCCAAGTTAGCTGCTGGAGCAGGTTTGACAGCGCTTGATGCGATAAAGAGTGGTGAATATGATAGTGCCTTTGTCTCAGTTAGACCTCCGGGCCACCACGCCTTGGTTGATAAGCCTATGGGCTTTTGTCTGTTCAACAATATCGCTGTTTCGGCGCGCTATGCTCAGCGGTTAGGATACAAGAAAGTGTTTATCATCGACTGGGATGTGCATCATGGCAATGGCACCCAGTGGGCGTTTTATGATGATCCATCGGTCTTCTTTGTCTCCTTCCAGCAATACCCTTTCTGGCCCTATGATTCTGGTTGGTATCTCGAAGATGGCACGGGAGAAGGCCGCGGCTACAATATGAACATACCCCTGCCCAAGGGAACCGGGGATCGTGGGTACTTGCATGCTTTCGATCGTCTGGTTAAGCCAGTTTGCGATTCATTTAAGCCAGATTTGATTATGGTCTCAGCTGGATATGATGCTCACCAAGACGATCCCCTTGGTCAGCAACGCATTACAACGTCTGGCTATGCCATGCTTTCCCAGCGCGTTCGCGATCTCTCGAACCAGGTCGGGGCCCCTACTGTTGTCTTCCTTGAGGGAGGTTATAACACCCGTTCTCTATCTGATTCTGCTATTGCTACCATGCGCGTTCTCAATGCAGCTAATGAATCGGAAAGTGGCGCCGTGCATGCTTCTTACTTGATGCCTGGTGCGGCTGGTGACAGTGAGCACATCACTGGTGATCGCAACAGTGATTTAGTGGACGAGCGTGTCAGCGAAGTGCGCAAGCACTTTGCTAAATATTGGCCGGTTCTGCGCTAATTTTTGGTTCCAGTTCGGATGCTCTTCTAACCATTCGCACTGCTGAACAAAGGCAGGCAGTCAGGAGCTTGCGCGAGCTGTGATTATGGAAAACTTGCTATGGCTAGAGTAGGCTTTGCTAAGACTATCGGATGTCATGAGTTTGTGGCCTTTCATTGCTTTTGAAGAAGTCCGACAGGTAATGGTTTCCACTGTTTATTTAAGTCAGTTTTGCTATTGTCATGAGGTGCTTCGGTTTCGGCCTCTCGGCTGCTTGCTCTGCCCCTATTGAGTACAAGAGCCATAAGGGCTAGGTTGATGTGCCTTTTCTTTTTCCCACTCTAACCTCGCAACCACTTACAGACCTCAAACCTTAAAGCACTGCTGTTCCCATTTGCTTTCCACCTAATTTATGGCGGAGCTGATTTGGACTGTGCTTTTAGATTTGCGGTCGACTGCCTTCGTCGAATGGCTAGAAGCCTTCAACGCTCGCTGTAATGGAATTGAATGTATGACAAATGTAAAAAATTCTAGCTCCGCTCTACTCTGTCAACCCAGCAATGGTCAAGAGAGTGACTGGAGCAAGCTCTACGAAACTGCTTTCCCGCAAGATGAAAGAATGCCTCTAGCCGATGTTCAAGCCATGATCAGCAATAACACCATGCTGCTTCATCGCACTACAAACGCTGCTGGCGAACTCTTGTGTTTCTCATTGGTGACACCGATGAGCAATTTCTCGCTGCTTGCCTATATCGCCACAGATCAGACCAAGCGCTCGTCTGGTGTCGGAAGCAAGCACATGAAAGAATTGATTCAGGTGCTTAAGGCCAGCTATCATCAGACTCAAATTGGTCTTTTCCTCGAAATTGAGTCGACCAAAGAAGCTAACTTAAGCGTTGATGAAACCACTATGCGCAAGCGTCGGTTGGCTTTTTATCAGCGTCTACATTGCAGGCGCCTCTGCAGTAAAGACTACTTTCTGCCCAGCTATGGCGCTGGCGTTGCTCACCGGGCCGGTGAACTGCTCTGGTATGAATTTGGCGCTGCCGTAGACAAAGATTCCACATTGGCGCAGGTGATCTCGGAGATCTACACCCGCGGTTATGGAATCTCGACTTCGCATGCTACCTATGTTCATGTCATGTCGCAGTTCAAATCAGCGGCCACGGCTGCTGGTGACTACGATAGTTCCTGTCCGACACAGAACGTCAGTGCGGTAGCTACTGCTGCTGCTGCCCCGACCACCGTGGTTGCGGCTCCTGCGACTGATGCGACTCCGGATGCTCCCGCGGCTGCTGCTCCTGTAACTGTTCCAGGCGAGCCCGCTGAGAGACCATCTGTTACAGTACCCGATGCTAAGTGATCTGGTACTGATATTGATGATCGTTCAGTTGGTGCTACTCTTCTTGCTGCTTTATTCTTGCTGCTTTGTTCAGGCATCAATCGCGAAGTTCCGTTCTGGCCTGTTGACTTGCTGCGGCAAACTCAACCATCTGGCTAGGCGGAACTTCGCCGATTGAGTTATTTTTGAACCGTTGGGACGAACTTTTTTTACAACCTTTAATACTAAAAGGTGTAGTTGGTAGAGTAGATCGGCTTGTCCAGGGGTTATACTGCCTGACTGTTGCTTTTAGCAGGTCAGGTATAGATTGATGAATCCCGGTAAAGACATAGCTATAGTTGGTGCTGGAATCGGCGGATTGACTGCTGCTCTGGCCCTTCAGCACTACGGCATTTCCACGTCTGTTTATGAGTCGCGGCCGTTCCAGTCTGTTTCTGCTGGTGAGGCTGAGCATGCCAGCGGAGCAGGGATTTGGGTTCCGGCTAATGCTATGCAGGTTTTTGCCAGGCTGGGTCTGGCCGAGAAAGTCTTGGCGGCTGGATATGAATTGAGTGAAATTGAGTTGCTTGATTATCTTTCTGGATCACTGATGAAGGTTGACCTGACCGGGATAAAGCAAAAATTTGACTATGCGATTGTGGCGATCCGGCGCTCGCGCTTGCATCAGATATTGTTTGAGGCCTTGCAAGAAAGGCGTTCCCAAGCAGTGGCTCAATTGCATTTTGGTTATCGCTGCCAGGCGGCAACTGTGAGCCAGGAGCAAGTTGTGCTCTCATTTTTCGAGCAAGAAAAGGTAATCGCCGACTATGTCCTGGGAGCAGACGGTTTGCACTCTTCCCTGCGGCAATCTATTTTTCCTCTAGAGCAACCGAATTACTCTGGACAGACCTCCTGGCGGGCCGTGGTCAGAGCACAATTGCCTCAGTCGTGGAAGAAGACCAGTGTTGAAATTTGGGGTGAGGGAAGGCGTTTTGGTTTCTCCCACGTCAGTGCTGATGAGGTTTATTGGTATGCTACGGCCGATATGTCAGCAAGTTCACATCAAGCCGATTCAAGTAGCTTCCAGAGCGCTGAAATTGATTCGCTTAAAAATCTATTTGCTACTTTTCCTGTTGCCGTGCACGAATTGCTAGCTTCTACCAGTGCGGTAATTCGTACTGATTTGTCAGACCTTGCCAATTTGCCAAAGTGGTACAGTGGCAAAATCGTGCTATTGGGTGACGCCGCCCATGCTACCACTCCGAACTTAGGTCAAGGCGGTGCTCAGGCTATTGAAGATGGCTATTTGCTGGCTAAGACGCTGCACCACTGTGATGAGCCCAGTCAGGCTTTTGTACAGTATCAAAAAATCCGCCAAGAAAAGGCTCGCCGCATTGTCAGTCGCTCGCGCTTGCTGGGAAAGATGGCTCACCTTAAGGGTGCTTTTCAGCGGCAATTGCGCAATGC
>LNEX01000587.1 GCA_001464165.1 bacterium Ga0077546 | reverse complement strand
CGATGTCTCTAACCCGGCTGAAGGTGGCGAGGCCAAATTAATACCATATGGCAATGCCTTGCGCTCAGTACGTTTGGTGGTTCTCACAACTAAACGCCTACCAGGTATGGTTCTAAACGACCAAGTGATCAAGTTTATTTGCATACACGAGCTCGGACACGCCTTAGGAATTGCCGGACACAGCCAGTCACCTAACGACATTATGTTCAGCAGTTTGCCTCTCAATTTCGAACAACTCAAGCTCAGTGCCAGAGATGGCAAAACTCTGCGCAAATTGTATTCCACCGAAATTGCCGCGGCACCAGAAGACAGTCCCACAGCAAAAGAATTGGTTTCGATGGCCGATGTAGCAATTGCCAACGATGTCGTTTCAATTAACAACAAAGCCACTGCTGCCATGGCTGCTAAAGACTATAGTAAAGCCGTGGAAATTTTAAAAGCTGGATACGCTAAACACCCTGAATCTGGTGCACTGAAACGCAACCTCGCAGCAGCGTTAAACAATACCGGTTTGACAGCACTAAATGCTCAACAGTACGACAAAGCTTTAGATATTTTCCAACAAGCGCTGGCCTTGAATCCAGATAATAAGCCAGCCCGTGGCAATATTGCTATCGTGCACTACAACTCTGGTCTCGGCTCCCTTAAAGTAGCAAAATTGACAGAAGCAGAAAGCTCTTTAAAGCTTGCCCTCGACGAATTTGAAGCATGCGGCAATCAAGCTCTTTTGACTAAAGCTGCCAACAACTATGCAGTTGTCTTGAAGAGGTTGGGCAAGGATGACGAAGCTAAAGCTATCCAAGACAAATACAGTGTCTCTGGAATTTAACTTGTGAGTTCACCCTAGTTTAGCAATACAGCCGCTAGTGTTGGCGAGCGAATCAAAGTTCGCTCGCCACCTTTTCAAAACCAGCGCAAGTTACTACGCTGAGGGGGCACGGGAGAGAACCACCGGCTTGTAGCCGAACAATTCAATCAGCAATGCTTGAACCACCTCAGAGGAGCATGAATGGTCCACCGCGATAAGGCTTGTCACGCTTTTCAGTGGGCCAGAGGCTATAGCTGCTACCCTCACGCTGGGTCACAGACCAGCCCCGGGGAGCAAGAATGTTCTCCACCGCCATCAAGACGTCGTAGTCAACTCGCTCTGCCAAAGTCACAGTGATACCCTCGCTAGTGGGCTGCTCAGCCTCAAGCTTAAGGCGATAGCCATCCACCAGCTCTTTGGCAACACGCAGCGCCAGTGCCTTCCGAGGGGCAATGACATTGCTCTCAATCAGCTCAGCAAGAGACTGGCTGTCCGGAATGGTGTTGATGTCAGCCGGTGAGAACGAGCATCTCGGTCCCCCGCCGATCGGGCCGAAAAAGACTGAACCACTGCCATTCCAGCTGGCACTCCAGCCGCGCGAAAGTAAGATAGTCCCACAAAGATCCCTAATCGTGTAATCGTCAAGCAACGGATTGGCAATAACACAGTAGATGTCTTTGGCCTCACCACTCTCTAGGAGCCGGCGATACTCATTGACAAGCTCACGAGAGAGCTGCAGAGCATCGCGCTTCTGACGATTGAGAATGTGTTCCTTGATCTCACCCTTGAGTTCATCTGATGTCGGCACATAGTAGTCTGAGCCGACAGTGGCTGCAGGCGATACTTCTGCAGATTGATCCGCACCAGAAGAACGACCAGAACTCGACGATGTCGACGAAGTGGAATGAGACCGATCATCCGGAGGAAACGGACGAGGGTGCTTCCGAAGGCTGCGTGGCGACGTACTGCTACGCATCGCGATGTAGACGAGCAGTGCGATGGCCATGGAGAAGACAAAGATCGCTTCCCAGCCAACGCTAGCAAAGTTACCTTCGATGGCAGTTCTAGATACGTGATCCATCTCACGAATTCCCTAGCAGGCTCGGGCCTCCTAGCTTGTGCAAACGCACAGCTGGAGGCCCGAGCGGACAAATTTAACCGCGCAATTTCTCGCGCAGCGGTGACTTATAGAAGTGGTTGCTGCAGTGCTTCACTTGCCCTTCAGGCGCTTGCACAGAGCGACAACCATGTATCCGAGCACGAACAGCACGAAGCCGATGATGTCGATGACAATGCTCATGACTGTGCAGAAAGCCGTGAACACGGCACAGAATACGAACCAGAGCTTAAGCCAGTCCCATGATGTGGCTTCGGCAGGAAACTTGATGTACCCACCAAGGCCATAAATGAGAGTCATGATTGTACCTGCCAGTATTCCAGCGGCAAAGTACGGCCAGAAGAAGTCGAATAGGCCCTTCAGAAATCTCTTCACGAGACCTTCCCTTCTTGGTCCTGAGTTTCTATTTTCAATTCGTTTACTTTTACTAGTAACTTCTAGTCAGTTGCTGTAGTTGAGAGCAACTACTACTTCAAGCCTGAGAGCAACGACCGACTGCCAGAGCGCTTTGTTCTGGGCGAGGGCGTTGCTCTCAGACGATTTGCGACCAGCTGAGCGCGATAATGTCAGGTGAAAGACGCTGCCATCAGGCCGGGCCGTCACACCGTTGACTGACACTATCAACGCCTCAAGGCTGCTATCGCAAACATAGGCGACCACTTCCAGCGGCACGAGGGCAGGAAGAGCGGCATCAGCAGGCACCCCGAATTCTAAGGTAATGTGGTCAGCCCTGACCTCCTCGAACTTGGGTGGAAAGCAGTTCAGAACCGCTTCTTTGCTTGCTGCAGTGAGATTGAATGCAATATAGCCTTGAGACATTTTGCTTTTCCCTAAAGTGCCGTGAGTCTTAGAGGCACATCACCAGGCTGTTATTCCCGGCGGTTGCGGCGCTTAACGAGGGTGTTGGTC
Source organism: bacterium Ga0077546 (assembly GCA_001464165.1). The sequence goes on along the minus strand of LNEX01000587.1, from coordinate 2,073 downwards.
GGCGCATTGACCGAATAGCCTTCGTGGACCGCCTGCATGCGCATCATGTCCACCTTGGTGGTGACCCGCATGCCGTGATACTCCTTAGGAAGCGGATGAGCATCCTGTTCGTCGAAATGTGGGTCGACATTGACCTCGATGTAGATCGGCTTACCCGGCTTATCCCGCAGACGTGCACCGAGAATACCGGCTTCCATGTCGATGTGCTCGACCACGAAGTCTTTGAGAACCTGCTCGAGGTGAGCATTGTTGCTGGCATTAGCTTCAGCAGCGATAGTGTTTTTGGAATTATTTTCAGTCATGTAGTTCCCTTTCCGAGGGTTCGAGGTGTGGCTCTTGGTGTTCTGTAGTGACGGCTGTCTCTTCTGTTGGCGGCGCCGTTCAGTGGTTGTCGTCCTCGAGCAGCTTGGCCTCATAGGCGCGGCGCATGGCGAGCAATTCGCCGTCGGTGGCAACGAAAGACTCACCCGAGATGGCACAAAAGCGAGAGCCATCTTCGAAAACCACAGCCGGATGATCCTTGCAGGAAGGGCACGGATCTTGGCGGTCGACACTCTTGGCTTGGCCGTAGATTTTGTCAGCGGGTTCAAGTTTCATAGGCATAGTTCCTTCTGTTCAATCTCCAAAACCATTTCTGAAGATTGCCATTTCTCTCTTGCTCTACAAATCACCAAACCGCAGCCGAAAGCCATCTGCCAGTTCTCAACCAACAACCGAGTGGTTGATGAAGAGCAGAGGAAATGCTGAGGGCGGCGGTAGATAGGTGGGCTGGTATTACCGGTGAAGTTGAGAGAGTAAAAGAGATCTGTAACTTAGCCAAAGAGACTAGTGGTAGACAATAGTACTTATTGATTCTTAGAGATCTACACAAAACGCAATACCGCAAAACCCTGCCTGCGCTAGCTTCACTTGGTCTGCCAGCAACCACGGCACAGGCATACCAGGCAGATCTATAGCAAGACTGCAATTGCGGCATGGAGTCTGCCATCCCTTGAAAATAAATCGGCCATCAGACTGCAACCAAAATGCATTTGCGCTGTAATCAAAATGCAAATTAGACTTCTACTTTCCAGCTGTCGCTGCAAGCTCTAGCTCAGCGACAGAAACCTTAGACAGTTCTAGTCTTGGCTTAACTTGTGCCATTTGCACGCCGAGCATGACCAAGATGAAGCCCAAAATTTGCGGCCATGCCAATGATTCTTTAAGCACAAATGCAGCAGTGATAACAATCATTGGTCGTTGAATGAGATTGATCACAGACATGCGAGTCGCACCTAATTCTTTGATGGCGGCAATAAAAGCTAAGTTAGCCAGGGCAGCAGCCACACCCATCCAAGCCGCAAACGGTAATATCGCTAGATTAATCTGGCTGATAGGACCAAGCCAGGGCAGAAAACAAAATGAAACAAAGGCGTTAATGACAAAGATATTGAGCGAAACCAGCCGTGGGTCTGCCTTTTTTAATATAGACTCGATCTTGATACGATAAGTTGTTGAACTTAATACTGCTGCCAGGGCGAAGACCACTCCTACTATGTTAAGCGCTGTACTAGCAACAGGTACTTGCAACGAAAGAAAAACCCCGGCCAGTGCCGCTCCAAGCCCGAACCAGAATAGTTTACCTCGGCTATCATGACGACGAAAACAATTAACCAACGCCACCACCACCGGTGTCGAAGTGATAATGGTAATTAATTCTACAGCGGTCAATTTCGTCAGAGCAAAAATGCAAAGGGCATTAGTAGCAAAAAGCAAGAGACTAACTAGAACTAGTGAAGCAAAACTGACATTGGCTGGACGTTTCCAGCCGCGAACCAGGAGCAGCATAACTAGCGCCGCCACCAAATTTTTCAAAACAAGAAGCTGAACCGGAGTAGCTTGAGCTTGAAAGCCAAGTTTTATCAAAATCGGTTCGATAGAAGCGGCTGTCAAAGCCAAAACAACCCAACCACTAGACCTAGAACTAGACCTAGAGAGAGAACTAACAGCTGTAACATCAGACCTAAGCATTGAGCACCTGATAAACTTGCTCATAGCTCATGTCACCTAGACCAAACTGCTTCAACGAACGAC
>LNEX01000586.1 GCA_001464165.1 bacterium Ga0077546 | reverse complement strand
AATGAAAAACTAGTTTTTATATATCGTGCCTGGCGGGTCATAGACTCGCTTGCTAGCTGCAACTCAGATACTTTGTTTTCTTCAAACCAAAGGCGAAATCTGTCGTTACCGACTCTATAATCGAGGGTTAGTCCTTCCTTTGAAGCGCAGCGCTCAGGTCCCATTAAGGCGACCACGTTCACTTTGCTCATGCCAATGAACTTGTCCAAATTGGCTTTGAGGATGGTCCAATATTATCCTTCTTCTTTAGGTTGGGCGCCAGTGTAGACGACGTCGTCGGAGTATAAGGCAATAGGGTCGCCTCCAGTTCGCCTCGTTTCGTGCATACCGCCGTGAAAATTCATGTCGACTATGCTTTCTAAAAGGTCTTTTGCCACAAGCCAGCGACCTGAAGTTGGGGCTGTCTCGCTTGCTTCTTTCGAGGGTTTAGCGCTTTTGCAGGTGGAAGAGAGAGCAGCGTGGGAATCGCTGTTGTTAGGTGGCTCATTTCGGGCAGCAATTGGGCTTGCTGGCGCAGAGAAGGAGAAATAGTGGCTAGTTATGATTAAACTCAGAATCAGTACAACTCTAGTTTGGTCGGTCGGCAATGCTTAGTCTTCCAAAGACGGTGGAATCGTTGCTTCTTCGAGAGAGAGCGGAATGAGAGTCTTTAGATTTGGGCGCCTTGGTTCATAGGCGTGGCGCAGTAAAATTTTGCGCAGTGCTTCCGGCGAAACAGGCTTGACTAAGTAGTCGTTCAAATGAATTTCGACCACTTTACTCTGCTCTTCATCAGGTGCTTGGTCAACGATACCGATGATTGGAGTTTGCGATGTCAGCTCTAGATCAATTTCTTTGATTGCTTTGGCGCAAACTAAGCCGTCCATATCAGGTAGATTGAGGTTCAACAATATTACTGCGAATCGTGTTTGCTTCACAACTTCTATTGCCGCTTCGGCCGAAGAGACTATCTGTGGGCGGTAATCGAACTTATCTAGCAGATGATTAAAGACCTGCTGGTCAGTGCGATTATGTTCGACAACAAGAATTAGAGGTGCTGACATAAATTAGATAGATAGCCTGATCTGCGGTCAAATCTTGGTGGGAATAAGGCAACAACTCCCTATGAATTGCAATCTAGCACAAATAGCAGTGGTCGGGAATATGGCTTGGGCTAACTAATTGGTTACTGTCGCCATTTAACTATTATAAGCAGTAATAGAATTGATTTTTTTGAAAAAGCTGGAAACGCCTGATAGCGTTCTGGTTCGAGAGTTTGGAGTGTAGGCCGATTCCGATGCTATTAGTGCACGGAGTTCTTCGGCCTACGCTAGTTTTGGGGGAACAGTTACGAGGTTAACTTACGAGAAGTAAACCCGCTGAGCCTAGGCGGCGAACTGTTCGACGCAAATCATTTGCGTGGAGGGGCCATTGCCGATCAGGGCAAGGGTGGCGATGCAGCGGCGATTCTTGCCGTCGACGTATTCAGCCTGGCGCAGAATCTTGATGTTGTCTCCATCGAGCACGAGGGTCTGCAGGTCGATGCCCTCTGGAGCGGTGTAGGAGAACGCGGCGCGGACGGTATCTTCGATGTGAACATCGTCGACGAGCGTGACGAGCACCTGGTCACCCACCTTGAGAATGGCAGAAGCTGCATCGGCGGCTTGGTCGATGGTGATGAAATCCTGGCCGATGCCGTCGCCGTCATCGAAACGAACCACGAAGGCGCTGCGATTGTTGTCGACTGTGCCGACCACAGGGCAGTTCGCCTGGCGGAAAGTGGGGCGGAAATAGTCATCGCGCCGAACCAGAGAACCGAGGCGCTCTTCGACCGTGACGTTGGCGAGATGAGCGGCAGAAGCGACGGCGGCATTGGCGACAGTGCGGAATTGCAGGGTCATGTAGGAGTTCTCCGAGCTAGCAAACTCTATGGTCTGCGGTTGATTTCTCTTTTCGCTTCAAGCAATCGCAAATTTCACTGACTAAATTTCACTGACTAGACAACTTCGGCGCTGAACGTGAGACAAAGTCACAAGTTTAGAGCAGTTGTAGCGTGAGATAGTGTTGTTTTGGTTGTTGTGGGCCAGTTGATTGAGAGAAGGAAAAGATATCTTTAGAATGAAGAGATCAAAGGCTGAACACAATAGCCTTGTGAACAAGTGATAAAACGCAATAAATAAAAGATATTCGTGTAGCTGCGCGAACCCGAGAAGTAAGGCTCTGTTTGTATTTTCGGTTTGCGAGTCGATTCCATTTTTACTGCAACTATTAGCAGAGTATAGGTTGGTATGCCACTGCCGAGCTATTTTGCGCCATCCAATCTGAGCGTATTACAATAGCAAGCAGTATGTAGAACTATTTGAAATGCGCTTATTATGGCTTGGATAGTTGTGGGCATTTGAGGGCAAAGTGATTCTAAAGACAGCTTTGATCAATGTAATTCTGTTGGCGATGTTTTCTACTCGTTGTTCCGCTACTCCGCTGCGAGTTACTGAAGGTTCGCCAGCAAGTCGCCAACACCAGGCGCCTTCTTATGCTGGGCTAACTACTGAAAAGCAAATAGCTTTTTTCAACAGTAACAACTTTCAACAAGCAGCACAGGCTGGATATGAAATCCTCCGACGTGACCCGACCAATGCACTGGCTCGCTATTACTACGCTCAAACTCTCTATAAGCTCAATCGCAGTGCTGATGCTAAATCGCAATTTGCAGAGTGCTATAAAATCACTACTGACCAAAAAATGAAAGCGAACTGCTATGACGCCTTAAAGGCGCTGGCAACAACATCATCTACTGCTTCCACTTCGCCTACTCTGGCTGAGCGTGGTACAGCAACCCAGCAGAATGGGGTGGGAGCTTCTCAACCATTGGGCAATGGCTCCAGTTCAAGTAGCTTGCAGGCCGACGTGCCCACAAGTGATCCTGCTTTGATTTCGCGCAAGTTGCAAATCATGACCGAGGGCTCAGCCAACATAGAACATAAGCGCAGACAGATGTTAATTGATGTTGAAAGAGCTAAACAAAAAGCTGTCGAGTATATGAATGGTATCGAGCGATTTTATCGCCGGCCAATTATGTCTAACTACCAAATTGTTCGCTGGGAGCAGTATGAAAATCCCCAATATCCCATTGAACTTGAGCGTTCGCAAAGAGAGTTGAAAATCAAAATTGAAGACCTTAATGCTGAATTCAATCAACGTGAAGCTCAAATATTGGCCGACTGTAAGGCTAGGGCGGCCGTATATGATCAAGTTTCAGCGGGTTTGAAGAGTCAGCAGAAGATTGGAACGAGCCAGATACAGCTCAGTCCGCAGCATAGCAACGGTTTTGTTCGACACTATGTTAATTACGATGGCAGCGACCCTGTCAGTTTGAAAGCGAGGCAGGGAGAGCTGACCAACACTATCCCAGTGTTGAGCGCTAAAAAAGCGTTGACTAAGTCGAAATTGAACACAAGCCCAACGACCAAAGCAAGAGCTACAAAGAGGATGAGTACGCCTTGAGCAAATTTGATCGGGGTCGATTGTTGGCTACGTGTTGTTTGGCTTCAGCAGCACTGCTGCAGCATGATCCTGCTTTTGCGGCTAAGGATGCCCATACACCTTCGTCAGTATCTGCGTCAGTATCTTCGTCGGCACCGTCGCTTTCTAACAAAAAGGTGACCTTGCAAGGTGGAATTGATCGAGTGGATTTTGCCCTCAAATCTTCAGGGGTAACTCTCGATGACGTCAAGCTGCCAGCTCTAGTAGGCAATGTGCGACTAGGCTCTCCTGCTTATTACGGTGGGCTTGCTGAAGGAGATAAAGTTCTCTCGGCTACTATTGTTGAGAATAAGCTAAATCTGTTGTTTGAGCGCAAAGGCAAGCGTTTTGCGCTGAGCGTGCATACCAGTCCGACTGACTTTGGAAAATTTGTTAAAGGCGTTCCTGTTAAAGATAATGCGGCAAGAGATGTTCCTGCGAGAAATCTAGCGGCGAATGGCAAAGATGCAGATCAGCCATTTGTGCCGGGTAAGCCCCTCACTGATCAACAAAAACTAACGGAATTGGCCAAGCACGATCTCGTCATACTGATTGATACGTCCGCTTCTATGGCCGAGCCTATTCCGTCTTTGCGTCAATCAAAGTGGCAATGGTGCGCCCGTTTCCTTGCCAATTTTGCCGAGCGAACAAAAGAGGCTTTGGCCGGGCGTGGTCTGACAATCATTCCCTTCAATAGCAGCTACACCATAATGCGTAGCTGTTCTACTGATCAAGTCAACAAACTATTTGCCACGACCGCTCCCAACGGTGGCACTGATTTCGCCTCACCATTGCAGGAAGTGCTTTCCAGCTATATTGCCTCCGGTCGTCAGCGGCCGCTTATGATTGCGGTTTTTACTGATGGAATTCCTAGTTATGGACCAAAGGTAGAGCAGGTGTTAATCAACGCCACCAAACAATTACGTTCGGCGAGAGAAGTAAAGCTGACTTTTCTTGCGATTGGAGAAGACTACAATGGGGCCAGTTTGCTCACCTATCTAGATGATTTTCTTGTACATGAGGGTGCTCACTTTGATGTGGTGCAAACAGTCGCTTTTGATCAGCTGCAGAAAATCAATTTAGTTGATGCCCTTATGCTCGTATTAGAGCATAAGTCCGAGAGCCAAGGCGGCATCAACAGTGAGATCGCGAAATTAAGAGATCAGATTGAAAATCAGCGTCTTGAAGCTGAGAAACTAGAAGGGCAGGGCAAATTAAATCAGAAACCAGCACCTAAAGCGGTCTCTGCGCATTGAGTTACTTAACAGATAGGAACCCATCTACAGCCTCCGGTTGCTCCATTGGTCTTAGCTTTCTTAGTCTTAGCGTCTTTAGTTTTGCCTTCTTTAGTCGTAGATTCTTTAGTTTTAGGTTCCTTGGCATCGCTAGTGCATGCATTTTCGGCCTTGGCTCTGGAATTATGAGTGCATCGGCCGCAGAGCGAATACCTTTTGCTGAGCATCAAGTCACTTTGACTGCCAATCAAGTTTACGTTTCTGGAAGCAGAAACCCCATGCACCGGCTCGATATCTATGCCCCGGCCGCACAGGTCAGCGCAAAGAGGCCTTCGGAACAGAGTAAAACTTCCGGTTAAGCTCCCGGTGATTGTTTATATCCATGGCGGAAGTTTTTGTCTGGGCGACAAAGTTACTTCGGTGGGGGCTATGCCCCAAGTATTCGCTAGTAAGGGTTTTGTTTTTGTTAGCATTGATTATCGCCTCTCTCCGGCTGCCCATTTCCCCGCTCATGTGCAAGACGTAGCTAGCGCAATAGCTTGGGTTCATAATTCAATTGGGGGATACGGCGGAGATCCAAACAAAATATTTTTGCTCGGGCACTCAGCCGGAGCGCAGCTAGCAGCTTTAGTCTCAAGTGATGAACGCTATTTGCGCGGGCACGGCTTAGACTTGAAGACGGTATCGGGAGTGGTGCTTCTTGATGGCGGCGTCTTTGATGTAACGGCTGCTTTGCTCACGGACAAGCGACGGCCTGTTAACTCTCCGGCATTTGGCAACAATCCGGCGATTTGGCGGCAAGCATCGCCAGTAAGTCATGTGCTGGGTGGCAAAAATATTCCGCCGTTTTTGATTTACTATTTACCCATGACACTACAGAGTACAGAGCAGAACTCCAAGTTGATTAGGGCTCTGCGTCGGGCCAGAGTGCCGGTCGATGTGCATGTGATAGGGCATAAAAATCATCACCAAATCAATCAAGATCTGGGTAACCCTGATGATCCTGAAGGTGAGCAGATAGTGCGTTTCTTCAATGGTCTCTGTCAACAACGATTTTAGTGATTGTTGCCGTGTTTCTTTGCTGCAATTCTCGTTCTATTTTTTGCCACTTGGGACCAATTGCTTCTTTGGCTCTTGTAGAAAGCCAGTTCGGCATACAGGGTGCCAATGCTATGAATTCTTGTAGTTCCTTTCGGCTAAGTGGTGCAATGGTTTTAGCTATCTCAGCTACATCCGTCAGATTTTTTCCGTTTTGCCAGAGATTGAGCACAATTGCTCCGATTTCGCTGCTAACCAGTTGCAGCTTCTTTGCGCTTACTTGTTTGATACTTATGTATTCGCCTTGATAGCGAAATTTTGTACTTTTGCCGAGACTGAAGAATACTGTCTTCTCTGCGGTCTTGTTATTACCTGCTTCTGACTGCTTAAACTGGGAGAGGCTATTGATTTGATTGGCTGAGCTTCTGGCCTTGATGTCTGCAATTTCAAGATTAGTATAGACAACCTTTCTTTTTTCGGATTTTACAAAGATACCCGCTGCAATTCTATCTAGATATCCAGCTTTAACCAATTTGGCTAATGCAGAATCTATGCTTGATCTCAAATGCGAACTGCGGTCTCGCTCCAAGAACTGCGTCGTGCTAAACAGCTCGCCTGGAGGCAGCGATGAAATAAATCTTTTGAGTTCGCTTGTACAGTTAGGCACAATTTTCTCCTGATAGCTACGAGTGATGCTTTCTTGATCTAACGTCTTGAATCTGGAAAAAGTTCAATAGAGAAAAGAATGAATTATGAAGAGGCGCGATCAGAAAAAGACGGGAATTGTTCCACATTGACGCTTTTCCAAAAAGGGAAGATTTTTGCGAAAAAATCTTCCCTTTTTGGAAAACGGTTAAAGCAATATCTATAGCGGTTTTCATTGAGTTTTGCAAAAAAATGAAAAGTACTATGGTATGCAATACTAAGCTATGTCATATACAAAAATAAAAAAACATGGCGACCAAGCAACGAGTGCAAGTTCGCCATGTTGGCTATTTTGGCTTGCGCCGAGGATACACTAGGGCACGCCAGGATACTCCAGTCACCTACTTCTTCTTGCTGCTGCCAGAGCCGCCGCCGCTGTCCGTAGAGTTCTTGTCGTTATCCGACTGGGTCTTGTAGGCGGCGATGAAAGGCAGAATGCGCGGGTCAATGACACTGCGGTCTTTGACGGTAACGGCCCAGCTGTCGCCGAACCAGTTGAAGTAGCCGCGGTGCAGTTCGGCGACGGTCTTGCCGCTGGTGCTCAAGAGAGTGATGTCAGTGGCGAGAATCTCGGACTTGTGCGAGTAGGCCACGACGTTGCCGCGCCCATCGAGAATCTTGTAGGTAGTCCAGGTCTTGAACATCGAGCTGAAGACCTCTTCTTTGATGGTGCCGATGCTGTTACCAGCACCATCCACGATATCAATTTGAGTACCCCAGCTGACGATTGCCACGCTGGCCGTTGCCACGTTGGCGCCGCTGTTGTCAGTGAAGACGAACGAGCGGGTCAGGGCGACGAGACGTTCGGTGACAACGCCATAGTCGTCGCCATTGGCTGTCACATCAAAGGCACTCTTGAGCTTGAAGATCACGCGCTCTTTGACCTGAAAGTTATCGGAGGAGTGCCAGAGCCAAGGCCAGAGCCAAGCCGAGCAATCCCCATTTGACGAATTTCTTCATGCTTCTTGATATCTCCATGGCAAAAAAAATTGTTGATGGACGGGATGGAGTTACGGAATAAAGTTGATGGAAGGGTGAGAGTTGGAGTGGAAGAAAAAGAGGGAGGGGATTGCTCCGCCTCCCTCTTTCGCTTACCGTTTTTTGGTTATCGAACTTACTGGCAGCAAGTTCGATGTTCGCGGATTCTAGCTGGTTTAGACGATGGCAGCTTCGATGAAGCCGATACCAGCCAGCTTGGCCGCGATAACACGATGACGTCCGTCTTCAACGTTGTAACCACCGTCGAAGCGAGGACGCAGAACCACACGGACCATTTCTTCGCCGTTCTCATAGGCCTGGCGATACTGTTCGATCTGCTGCCCATCGCGAGCGATGAGCTTATCCCAGGTTGCTTCCGACACGTAAACGTCGGAGAGAGCGACGAAAATGGCCTCAACTTCGCTGCGGTGACAGCGAATGGTCGCCTGATTGCGACCGCGATACGACTTGCCCATAGACACCTCCAAGGAATGGAGGTCCTGGTGCAAGCGGAGGTGACAGTCTTACCTCAACACTCGGCAAGGCCGATAGTACTCAACAGCATCACTTAACGGAAGTTACTCCGAGAAGTTACTCCTGGAAATCGTTCCGAGGAACTGTTCCAAGCAAGCTATTGAGCCGAGGTTTCAACGATAAGACTGGCCTTTGCACCAACACAATCGTCAGTGCGCCCACCAGGACCTACATTCGGCTTAGCCTTGTACGTGTCATGGTTTCCTCCTTTCGGGTTGGTGAGGGCTGGTCAACCTGAATGTTAATCAGTGTGACCAGCCCTCGGGTTGAAAAACTTTTATTGGGACCTCAAACTCATTTACCATCAAGTGGTGCTGTTGTTCCAAAGAACAACGTCACCACCGTCATTACTGGTGATGGTTCTTGCGGTCTTCCTTCTCCGCCAGGTCACGCTCTCTGCGCTTGCGACCATGCAAGCGAACCAGAAACAGACCAACCAGGCCAGCACCCAAGCCAATGCCGATCATCAGCACCGAAATGCCTCCGAAGTCGTCATCGCCGTTGTGAGCGGGCGGGGTACCGGCCGGGCCAGCGAACTTGGCGTTGGCCATCTGGTTGATGACAGTGACCGCGGCGGCCAACTGTTCATCGATGCTGCCACCACGGCTGCGGTCGATGACGAGGTCGGGCTCGATGCCCTTGTTCGCCAGGTCGTAACCGCTCGGGGTGAGGTAGTGCATGACCGTGATCTGCAGCTCTCCGAGCGGCTTGATCTGCTCACCGGTGTAGGCCACGGCCTTGCCGAAGGTCTGCGTGCCGATGATGATGGCACGCTTGTTGTCCTTCAGAGTGCCGGTCAGGATTTCTGAGCTGGAAGCAGAGCTACCGTTGACGAGAACCGTCATCGGCACTTCCAAGAGACGCTCGATGATTGCAGCCATCTCGGGCGGCATGCCGACGTAGTTGTACGGCAGTGGCCGATTGATGCTGATGGTCTTGTCTTCGCTAAAGCGCCCGTTGCTTTCGTGGGTCTTGAGGAAGATGCCTTCGCGGATGAAGAGCGAGGCGATGTTCTGCGCTACGTCGACGATACCGCCGCCGTTGTTGCGCAGGTCCAGCACCAAGCCGCGCATGCCACCATTGGCATTCTGGTCAAGGGCGAAGAGTGCTTCGACCATACCCTGGCTCAGAGCTTCGAGGTCTCCAGGGCTGGAGCCGAAGCTGGGCAGGCGAATGTAGCCGATGTTGCCCGGCAGCATGCGCACGTCGATTTCAGCTTCCGGTGCAAGACCGAAAGCTACTTTGACCTGCTCTTCGATGCCATCGTGGACGATGGTGAGCACGGCCTCGCTGCCCTTCTTGGCGAAGGTCAGTGCGTCTGCCTGGTCTTTCGTCAGGCCAGCCAAGTCGGTTTTGACGGAGGTTGCCTTGCCATCGCTGCCGGTGCTGTTGACCACAATCGATTTGACCACGTCGCCAGTGCGAAGGCGGTTGCCTTCCCATGCCGGCGTGCCGTAGAGAATCATTTCGATCTTATAGGTGCCGTCGGTCTGGCGAGCCAGCCCGACGCCAAGGTGGACGATGCCACTGGCGCTGCGTGCCATCGAGGCGAACATGTCGTCCACGGTGGTGAACTTGGTCCAGCGGTCACCGACACTGGCAACCATTTCCTTGAGGGCGTTCTGCAGGTCTTCACCGGTCTTGAGCTTGCCCTTGTACTTGTCGGCCCAGAGGTGCCAGTCTTTCAACTTGCCCTGGTCGTAGTACTTGGCGCCGATCTGAGTCCAGACGTCGCGGTAGATCTTTTCCAGAACTTCCGGGCTCGGCTGTTTGGCCGGGTCGCGCATCTGTTCTTGGCGCATCTTGATCATCTTCTGGATGTCTTCAGCAGTGGGCATGCCACTGGGGGTGAGAACACCAGGAGACGGTCCCGTCGGTGCGACGGTAGTGGTGCCGGGAGGTGTTGCCGGGTTGGTGCCGGGAGCAGGGGTCTGCGTGGTACCGGGAGCGGTGGCCGGTGCATTGGGGTCGACTGCCGGAGTGACAGGGACAGGAACCGGGGCGTGGGGGTCGACGGAAGGAGCCGTGGGGACCACAACCGGGGCCTTGGGGTCGACTGCCGGCTTGCCGGGCTGTGTCACGTCCATGGGCGTGATTTCCACAGGCGTGCCGTTGGGCAGCTTGCGGAAGAGCTTGGCCTTGTCGACGACGTTCTTGGTGTCGACGGGGGCGCCGCGCAGGTCCGACTCGCTCAGCGAATCGGAGGTGCCGGTGACGGAGACCGACTTGGTCGGATCTTGTGCGAAAGCAGCTGGCGAGAGGGAAGCGACCGACAGGAGTGCCGAGAGCGCCACCATCGCCAGACCCCGCATGTGGTGTCTGAGATTGATTGACATACGATTATCCCTTTCAGGTTTAGGTTAAGAGTCGGGTTGACTTTGAAATCTAGAGAAATGGGTGCGCGCCCTTCCGCGGTGGAATGGGCGCGCACCACAGACGGTGCTACTTGTCGCTCTTGTCGGCGGCCGGCGGCGTGACAGCAGTGCCGTCAGCAGCTGACTTGTCTGCCGGCTCGGCGATGGCCTTGCGACGGGCTTCGACTTCCTTGGCGAAGTTCTCTTCGTTCTTCTTCTTCAGCTCGGCCTTGCGGGCAGTGATTTCAGCTGCGGCGCGAGCAGGCGAGGCCTTGCCAGCGATGGCAGCAATTGCTTCCACCTTGGCGCGGTTGAGCTGAGCGTCAGAGCTCGGGTCTTCCTGCAGATTTGCATCCTCAGGCAGGGTGACTTCGATGTCCGGCACGATGCCGATCCAGTCCATCACTTGCGCTGCCGGACGGAATTCAAAAGAGGTGACGTGCAGGTTGCGGTCGCCAGGCAGCGGGATGACATTCTGGCCCACACCCTTACCGACGGTCGGCTGACCGATGACGAGGGCACGCTTGTTGGCCTGCAATGCGCCGGCGAGAATCTCTGATGCCGATGCCGAGCCACCGTCAACGAGGACGATGACGGGCATGTCCTTGGGCACAATCATGTCCGGTCGCTTGCCAGTCTTGGTCATGTCCTGACCGGCGCTGGTGACGATGTGACCGTTGTATGTCGTCGGGGTGAACGAGTGGGTGATGGTCACCTTGTCGTCGTCGCTGCGCTGAATCAGCTGAACGACAATGCCCTTTTCGAGGAACATCGCCGCCATGTTGATGGGCTGGCTCAGCTCACCACCGGGGTTTCCACGCAGGTCAAGGATGATGGCCTTGCCCTTGGCGGCTTCAGTGAGCGCGTTGTACATCTCTTCGGTGCCGTACTGCGACTCGAAGTGCGTGAGCTTGATGTGCGTCACGCCGTTGCCCAGGTCTTCCGACTTGACGACATGCACGACGAACTTGGCGCGTACGATCGGCAGGTCGATCTTCTTGTCGGCGCCATCGCTCTTGCGAACGATGCTGAGAGTGACAGTGGTGCCGGGAGTGCCGCGAATGGTCTTCACGACTTCATCGAGAGTCTTGCCGTTGACACTTGCACCATCGACAGCGACGATGCGGTCACCCTTCTTCAGCCCGGCTTTGCCAGACGGAGTATCAGAGTCAGGGTCTTCGGCAACAATCATCGGACGTTCGTCGCTCAGCTTGAAGAGCGGCATCACGTCTTCTTTCTTCGGCTCTTTGCCCAGGGCGCGGATGGCCGAGCTCAAGCCCTTCTGGTAGAGCGTGGCGCCGATGCCGGCCATAGAAGCTTCAGAACGAGCCTTCTCGGCCTGATTGGCCTCAGGCAGGTTGTAATAGTCGAAGCGCTGACCGAGACTCCACACCATCTCGTAGACCGCCTTGTCGGTGCCTGCTTCGGTATCGAGCACACCGTCAGTGGCGTGGCGGTTCTGCCATTCCTTGATGAACTTGGCGCGTTCGACCGGGTTCTGCAGGTCTTTGTGGTAGTCGCGCAGAACTTCGAAAGCGGTGTTGTAGATGGCGACGCCGTCGAATTTTGCGGCAACGGGTGCGGCTGTGGTGACAGTGACGGGGTTGGTGATGGCGGGAGTGGTCGCAGCCGGCACGTTCTGTGCGGCGACGGGGGACATTCCCACGGTGATGACGGAGGCGGCAAGAATCAAGGCCGTTGCGTACTTGCGCAGCGAACCGAGAACGCCGCTCAGGAGCGAGTTCTTATTCATGGCTGTGTTTCCTTTAGAAACGTTTGTTTGAAAAGGCAGCCGGAGAGACTTCACCACTGAACACTGGCGCTAGGGCTCAATGTGCAGAGGTGAAGCCTCTCCAACCGACTTCTCTGTTATCGAAATTTGAGAGCACACAATCTCCCAGTGCATAGAAAGGGAAGCCCTGGACCACGCAGGTATCTAGGATGCGAATGTGTCCGCCGTTACTGGGGGAACAACATTTGACACCTTCGATACTCTGCGTGGCCCATCCGTAGGCGTTAATGGCTTCTTTGTCGGCAGCCTGTTACTTCGAGTCCCAGGGACGGGGCACCAGAACCTGCAGGTCTTCGAACAGACTCTTGATCTGCTCGGCCGTCAGAGTGGTTGCGGTCGTCTGGTCATCGTTATCGACGTCGAACAGGTCGCCCTCGCACATGGTGATGACAGAAGCAGCCATTTCGGTCTTCTCTTCTTCAGAGAAGCGAGCGACGATTTCCATCACAGTCAGTGCTTCGAGCTGCGGGTACTGCGGCAGCGTACCGAGGTAACGCCGCAGGGCATGCACGATGGCGCGGATGTGCTTGCGCTTGTATCCGCCGTTGGCTTTGGCGTCCTTGTACTGACCTTCGAAGACGTTCCATGCCGCACGGTTCGCCGGAATCACCTTGCGCGGCCGTACACGGTTGATGTACTTGACCAGGTTGGTTCCCGGGATGAGCAGCAGGAGGAAGGTGCCGAGCGCGAGCGCTGCCACCGTCATGAAGGAGATGCGCGTGCCCTGCTGGTCGAGATTTCCCTCGAGCAGCTCTTCGCCGTTGTCGCCGATGTTCGGACGTGTGACAACGAAGTCAGGCGTGGTCAGAGTCTTCCAGTTGGGCTTGCCGTCAGGAGTGGCGTCGTAGGCGTAGCGCAGGTCGAGCTGGAAGGGAATGACCGGCTTGTAGACCATGCTCTGCACGATCAAGTTGATCACGTAGATCTTGCGCGTCTGCTTGCCGACCACGGTGCCGTCCGGGCCCTTGATTTCGCGCACACGCAGCTGCGGTCCCGAAATCTGAATCGCCGGCGTTTCGCCAGGACCCTGCTTGGCCAGCATGAAGTCGGAGCCGTTGAAGCCCAGTACCTTCTGCTTGACCAGCGAGTTGAAGTCGATCTCCACCGACTCGTCGACATTGAGCACCACGGTCAGAGGAATCTTGTCCATGATGAAGTGACCGAAGTGGCGGTGCGACTGGGTGAAGCCCGCCTGGTCACTGGGGGTGGTACCGACGATGATGTTGAGCCGGCCCTGACCGCAGGTTGCCGAAATCGGATTCTGCGGCTTGGGGTCAGCTGGAGGCTGCGAGTAGTAGCCTCCGTAGTTGTAGGAGCTCGTGTTCGAGCTCTGATCGGCACCATCGATGGTGCCGGTGATCTTGCTGCAAGGGTCCGGGTCAGGCATGACCTGGGCCTTGGCAGCGGCCGCCGGAGCGGTCGCAGGCGGTGCTGCGGGGATGGACTGTGCGTTGAGGGAAGCGACCGACACCATTGTCAGCGCCGCCGCCAAGAGGGCAGTCCGCACATAAGTTTTATACATGTAGAGTTTCCTTTTTAGGTTAGGCTGACCTTAGTGGCCGGAGAGAAGCTTCCGGATTTTGGGCTCAGCAGCTGCACCCTCTTCGGTGGAAAATTCCTCCCAAAGGATGCCGTTGTCTCTGAAGAAATCGATGGCTGCAGAGCGAGTGTTCTGGAAGTTCTGCGCATACTGGTCGCGCACTCCCGTGCCCTTGCCCTGGAGCGGCCACCACTTGGGCGGCAACCAGACAGATTTGCGCTGTCCGGTGCGGATATCTTCCATCGGGATGATACCCCAGGTATTGGGCAACTCACGCTCGCGACGGTCCTGCACGTACATGGCGACGGTGGCATGACGACCGGCGGTGAGGCCGATCTCGTCTTTGTCGTTGTCGTTCAGGTCGAGGAAGTCAGAGATGACGAAGACGAGAGCACGTGGCTTGGTGCGCACGTACTCAAGAGCAGTTGCCAGGCCGCTAGCGTTGGTGTCGGAACCGTTCATGACCGCCACGTTCTCCGACTTTTCGCCGGGGAAGAGGTGCCGTACGCCGGGTTCGATGATGGCGCGCAGGCACTGAAGCTTTACTGCGCCAGCCGGCTTGGCCTTGGGCGTGATGGCTTGAATGCCCTTCTCGTCGTAGGTGATGAAGCCGACCAAGTCGTTGGTCTTCTTCACCGATTTGATGATCGAGCATGCCAGCTCGGCGGCGAGCATGCGCTTGGTGGTGCGGACGGTGCCGAAATCCATCGTCAGCTTGCTGTCGATGAGAATCCAGACCTTGACGTCACGGGGTTCGTAGAACTGTTTGACAAAGTATTCTTGGCCGCCCGACTTTGCGGTGGCAGACCAGTCAATCTTTCTCACGTCGTCGCCGAATTCGTACGGCTTGAGGCCGTAGAAATCGGTACCATGGAGACCTTTGCTTCGGCTATTGCGCTCGCCGCCACCAACCATTGACTGATTGGCGCGCCAGCGGATAGGGATGGGGCAGGTGATGGCTCGTTCTTCAACGGCGGCGACCAGCTCTTCGACTTTGGATTCCTTGCTTGATAATTGGCTCATAGAAAACCTCTTTTCATTAGTTATGCAAGATAGTCGGTAGTAAGAGTGATGGCACGTTCGTGCAAGTGAGACGAGGCTGAGTTAACAGCCTCGCCTACACTGTGCAAGTTGAGTACCAAACACCTTACTTGCCGACGATCTCGACGGAGTCAAGAAGGGCGGAGATGAACTCTTCCGCGTTGAAGCGGTTGAAGCCCTTTTCCGACTTGCCGATACGAGCACGCAGGATGTCGCGGGCGACGAACTTGACGTCGTCCGGAGTGACATTGGTACGGTCGTTGAGGAAGGCCACGGCCGCGGCGCAGACTGCGATGTTCTGCTGTGCGCGAACCGAAGCGCCGGTGGAGACCAGCTGCGAGAAGTCGACGCCGCTGTTCTTGCTCTTCACCTTGCCGAAGTCAGCCTTCAGCTGCGGGCGAGTGGCGCGAACGAGACGGACGATGTAGCGCACCAGTTCATCGGGCATGGCCTGGACCATCTCGTTGATCTTGATGCGGTCGGCCAGGATCTGCTCCATGGTGATCACCGGGGTGACCATCTTGCTCGAGTCGCCCTTGCGCAGAGCGGTGTTGCGAACGATGGCCATTTCGTTCTCTTCCGAGACGTAGCTCATGTTCGCTTCGGCCATGAAGCGGTCGATCATCGCTTCCGGAAGGTCATAGGTGCCTTCCTGCTCGATCGGGTTGCGAGTGGCGATGACGAAGAACAGCTCCGGGCAGGGGAAAGTCGGGCCACCGTCGATGGTGACCTTCTTTTCCTGCATGGGCTGCAGCACCGCAGCGTTGGTCTTGGGACCGGTGCGGTTCGCTTCGTCGACGAGGAAGATGTTCTTGCCGACGATCGGACCGGGTACGGCAAGGTACTCGCCGCTCTTCTGGTTGAAGACCATCTTGCCGGTGATGTCGGAAGCCTGGCTGTCCGGCAGCATCTGGAAGCGGCCGTAGACGGCGCCGTGGATCGAGGATGCCAGGGTGTTGGCCAGGGTGGTCTTGGCCAGGCCAGGCAGAGAGGTGAGCAGGATGTGGCCGTCACCGAGCATACCGCGGATGCAGAGGGCGATGATTTCGTCGTAACCGATAACCACCTTGCCGATCTCCGCAGACATAGCCGCGTAGAGCGGCTTCTTGATTTTGTGCATGTCGTTCATTTTGGAAACTCCATTTCAGGATTGAGGTGTGACCGAGCGGAAGTGCTGGTCACCACAGTTGAGAGTCGAGCAACGCTGCAGAAGTGCGAGCGCTGCCGAGAGGACGATTGAAAGAAATAAGGTCAGTCAATTTAGACTGTCCGTTCGCGCCGGAGAATGCCGACGAAGAGAAGCCCGAGCATGATGGCCAGGGCGGCTCCCAGCGGATACTGGAAGACTTGATCTTCATGCTTCTCGTACTTGGTGCCACCGAGAGCGGCGGACCATTTGACCGAGAGGCGCGGGTTTTCCGGGTCGAGGCGGATGTACTCGCCACCTGTGAGCGAGACGAGAGTCTGACAAGCAGCCTCGTCGATGCCGGTGGTAACCACCTCATTGTCTTTTTGCACGTAGCCGGTCAGCTGTCCTTCACTGGAGTAAAGGGGGATGGTTACCGGTGTGCTTGAGCCGAGGCCGACGACGATGATGCGAATGCCGGCTTCTCGGATCTTGCCGAGTACTTCTTGCAGCTTGGCAGGGTCACCTGTGAAGCCACCGTCGGTGAACAACAGGATGATGCGCTGCTTTGCTGTTGGCGGCTCTTCCTTGAACATCTTGTAGGCCGTCTCCAGGCCGATGGCATAGTCGGAGCCACCGCCAGGAGCCTGGCCGATGCGCATCCAATGCTCCATCACCCAGGTCAGAGCCGCATAGTCATCGGTCAAATCAGCCTGGATGAATCCTTCACCCGAGTAGTTGACGAGACCGAGCTTGTTGCGTTCAAGGGTCGGCATGATCTGTGTCATGATCACGTGTTTGGTCATGTCGAGCCGCGAACCGTAGGCGCCAGGCACCTGGTCTTGCGGCAGATGACCGATCACTTTGCGGGTGTTCTCGTCATAGACGGGTTTGTCGGGCATGGCCGTGCGATAGTCTTCGGCAGCCATGCTGGTGGACACGTCCACAACAGAAATCAATTCCATGCTGCCTTCGCGCACCTTCAGTGGTGCGTCTTCCATGACCGGGCCAGCGGCGGCGACCACGATGGCTGCCGCAGCGGTGAGCCAGAGCGCTCCTTTGAGCACTTCCAGCGACTTGCTGAAAGGCCGCGAGAAGCGGTCGGTGAGTTTGTTTTCCTCGGCCCAGTCGCGCCTAGCTTTGAGGCGCTGGTGTGCCGACGCCCAGAGCAATGCTGCCACCACTGGGAGAACCAGCAGTAGGGCGAGCATGTAATCAGGACGCAGGAAATGCAATGTGTTCATAGCGTATCTCCTTTAGATTGCGTCCTTGTTACCCTTGCCAGGCATTTTGCCGGGCTGGTCTCCAGGAACTTGTTGATCGCCCTTGCCGTCACCGGGTTTGGGCTTGCCCTTCCCTTGGCCTTCAGCCAACGAGGGGTTGTTCTTGAAGAGCAACTCCAGGTCGTATTTGACGACCTTGGCGTTCTCTTCAGCTTCCTGCACTTCGCGAGGGGTGAGCCCGCGACCTTGGTAGAGGTTGCCGCTGTTGAGCTGCAATGACTCCTGGAAGGCCTCCACAGCAGGCTTGCCCTGCTTCGCGCGAATCAGCGCCTTGGCCTTGTGGAAAGCGGCCTGGGCGGCCACTTCTCTGTCGGGCTTGGGGTAGACGAAGCGTTCCACCCAAGTCTCGTTCTGACGGGCCTTGTAGACGCCAAGGCTCTGGTCGAAGTATTTGATTGCCTTCTGCACGTCTCCGGTCTGGTACGCGACGAGGCCTTGGTTGTAGAGCACGTTCTGCGAGTCGGTCCAAGAGAAGAGGTAGAGGCCGTAGGCAAGCGAAGCAGCGCCGGCGAGGATCGTCAGTCCAGCCATGAAACGCTGCCGCAATGAAGTTTTCTTTTCCATATTGTTTCTCATTTCGTAGGTTTGTTGGTTGAACTAGACGTCCTCGCGGACGATGCTAGCGGCCACGAGGTAGAGCAGCCCTGCAAGCAGAGCGAAGCCCAAGAAGATGTAGTAAACATCCTTGAAACTGACCGACTTTTCGATCTCGACCCGCGATTTCTCGAGGGCGTCGATCTGGGCGATGCCTTTGCGCATATCGGCAGCATTGCCGACGACCATCACTGCGCCACCAGATTGCTCTGCCAGTCGACGCAAGTCTTTGGTCTGGTCGCTTCCGCTCACCCAGCCTTCGGCGATGCCGAGGACATAGAGTTTGACGTTGCCGTTCTTGAGCTGGTTGAAGAGCTCGTTGTAGCGCTTTTCGCTGATGCTCGACTCACCATCGCTGACGATGATGATCACCTTGCTCTTGGCCTGGCCGAACTCTTTGAAGTGGTTGAGACCGGCTTGAATCGGACCGTTTTTGCGGTCGTTTTCGGTCGGACCTTCAAAGTTGGTGCCACCACCGTTGTAACCACTCGTGCGCTTGTTGCGCTTGAGAATGGTGTTGAGGTCGGAGGTGAGAGGCCAGGAATAGTAGGTGTCGTCGTCGAAGTACATCAGACAGACCCGGTCGCCTTCGCGTGCCTTGACGAAAGTATCGACTGCCGATTGGGCGACGACCAGTCTGGTCAAGGGTGTCGGTTTGTCGGTGGCGGTCGCGTCGGCAGTGCCATTTGCTTTGGCTGCGTCGGCCGCGGCTTGGGCAATGGCAGCTTGTTCTGGGTCAGTGATTGTCCCGGTCATCGAGCCAGAGATATCCACCGCAAGGCAGAAGTCTCGGGTCTGGGTGACGCTGATGTCATGGAATTCTGGGACGACGGGACGCGAGATGGCGATACCGAGCAGCACCAAGAAGGCGCCGAGCAGTGCAGCCGGAATGTAACCAGTGATAGAGAAAGTGCGCAAATCTTTCTGGGTGTTGATTTGCGAGTGACCGAATGCTCTGCGGCGCCGCAGGGCGAACACAAGAAGTGCTAGCGCCAGCGGGATGAGCAAGAGTAGGTAGGGATTTGCAAAATTCATCATGTTAAACCTCCCACTTTGGGGTTGAATGCCGAGTGCTGGAGAAATCTAGATCCAAGGCGAAGTTGCTAGTGGCCAAATGGCTCATGCAAACATTGCTTTAGAGGCCTAGATCTAGGTCTCAGGTGATGCGCCAGCACTGTTGTGCGCATTCCTCAGGTGTGTGTTGTCATAGAAAACTTCTCTCAACGGCCGCGCTGAGATTGGTTGGAACCCTGGTGTTGTTCATACTGCCAAGACGAAAGACTCGGAACGGCCTGATACAACGTTGGGAAACGATTGAGTCAGGGGGGTGTCTTTTGCTTTGGAGTAGAGTTTCTGGTTCTTGCGCGTTTTCTTGGGTGGAGAGAAGTTATTAGGTCTTTAGAGTATAAGAACCACGAATCTAGAAGAAACTATTAAAGCCTTAATAAGAGTTTCTTTGCTCGCGCGCCCGTTTACTGGTCTGGCTTTTACGCGCGCGATGCCATAGCTGTGTTAACTGGGTGATGATCTTCAAGAAGCCTTTCGTTTCTGCCTTCTAGCTTCTTTACATGCTCATCTTGGTATGTTGAAGCAGCACGAAGGACGTAACAAATGTGACAATATTAGACCCACTTAGTCTTTCCGGGTGCTGGTTTTCGGCAATTGATGCTTAGCGCGGCTCGCTCAGATCGGCTCAAGTGTTTGAATGTGAGCGGCGGTTAAGTTTTCGCTCTGCGCTTCTTTGCAGACATTAGCAGAGTTCGCTTAACGGTAGGATGTGAGATGTTCTAACCATGTAATTGGTGTGGCCTAAGTTTGTAGCTGCAGCTGTAGAAGTAAGAGGTTGCGACGGGGCATTTAAAGGCTCAGGAAGGTCAGTGAAAATGTTGAGCTGACTGATTCTGCCTGCTTGTGTTTTTAACAGCTTAAAACGGGAGCGGGACTATTCACGTCTTTTTTACAAACGTTCTTTTGCTACTTACTTTGCCAGTATAAAAGTCACAACCTCCATCAAAAAAACATATAAATGCATGGGAAAATGGCGGTGCATTTATAACCATAGGCGCCACTACTTTTGTTGCTATATTGTCACCGTAATTGCTACCACTCTTATCTGTGGAGCAGTAGCTGAAATGCCTGACATACCTAGTGAAAATTGAAGGCTTATGCTAGCTGAATTTGCTGCTATTAACTGGGTGGTAGTAGACAAATAGTTTAGTCAAAAGCTGTCATATATTTTTTGAAAATTTGACAGAATGCGCAGCTGCAAAATAGTTGAAAAAGTATTCGATTTTTTTGCAAAAAAATCGAATACTTTTTTGAACGCCGATAGTGGTGGAAGGCAATGGAATTTCTTTATACCCTGCCTGGATATTATGTTGATGCAGCCCCGTTACTATTTCTTTGTTTTGGGCATACTGTGTTATATAGTGTCCTACCCCAAAATTGAGAGGATGTCTTATGAACAGTAGTATGACTCTGATTGAATTTCAAAGAGAATATCGCACTGAAGAAGACTGCATACAGGC
>LNEX01000585.1 GCA_001464165.1 bacterium Ga0077546 | reverse complement strand
CCAGTTACCGTGATCGGCTGGGACAAGCTGCATAACTTCCACGGTCGTCTGGTCGTCACACCCAAACACGTGATCGAAACCGACGCCGCCCTCGTGGCAAAACTAGCACGCACTCTCAAAGTGCGTTTCCTCATTGCCATCAATCAAACCAGAGGGCTGCGCGGCGCACCGCTGGCCTGGATGGGAGCGATCTCGGTTGGCTACGACAAGACCAATCCCGCTCTGTCGGCAGCCAACGCCACAAAAAGCGCTGTCGAGGTAATGACGAGTGAGCGCGACAGTATCTTGTTGATCTTCCCGGAAGGCAAGCTGGACAAAGACAATGTGCTGGTACGCGAGAACTTTCGCTCAGGAGCTATCCGTATTGCCAAAGCATGCCAAGAAAAGCGCCCTGAGCAGAACTGGCACATCTTGCCGGTGGACGTTCAATACTTAACCGACCCTACTAAGGCCACTCCCTTTCAGCGCCTACTGAAGAATCTTCGCGTGCCCCGAAGCTTTCTCGGCAACACCGTTTACGGTGCTACTGTCACATTCGGCGACCCGTTGAAAGTCAGTGACATGCCTGCCGAAGAGGCAACTGCCACAGACAAATTGTTCGAAGCTCTTCTTAACATCCGCAAGAAAGCTTAAGAACTGCTAGACGGCACCTTGACTTGGCCTTTAGAACACTATCACTGCAAAGCCGGTCTCCATACCGTTTTTGCTCGATAGTGTTTTTTACCCGCATCTATTCATCCATATAGTTGTTAAGAGCGACTTTTGACGAAATCCTGGCTCTGGCTGGTTGTAAGAAGGCACGGTAGTTGCAGTCAAGAGTCCGAAACGGCAAGAAATGGCTGAACAGCGGAGTTTCAAAACATGCGGCTGCCAACCCTTTAAAGAGAGGTTAGCTCGAAAGTTAAGCTGTTCGTATCTTTTGGAGACCGCGGACGCTCAGGTGTTCAACCAGGCGGCGCAGAATTGGTCGCGCCAAACAAACTCGGAGGCGAGGTGCAGTGTCACTTCTCTGGCAGTCTCTTTGACGAGAACTCCAACCTTTAGTAGCTGAAGTCTGAATGTATCGATTGTCATAGCCCGCAGCTGTGCCTGTTTCCGAATAACCCAGATCAGAATATAGGCAAATGTGTGCAGTAGTAATCTGAACTGATTGGCTTCAAATTTCTGACAGCTGGTGCGGCCGGACTTCAAATAGACTTTCAGATCCTTGATCCAGTTTTCACATTGAGCACGGCG
>LNEX01000584.1 GCA_001464165.1 bacterium Ga0077546 | reverse complement strand
GGCTCCCGGCGGTGCAATTGCGAATGGGGCGGCTGAGTCTAACTGGTAGGTATTATAAAAGTCGTCTTTGATCACAGTGGCAACAAATATGCGCATAAGAGCTTTGCTGCATAGTTCTAAGTCGTATTTATGACGCAGCTTGTAGTTTTTTGCTGTGGCCATCTTGAAGTTATTGAGCAGCTTTTCTAGGGGATAACCAACCAGTGATAAACGCCCGACTGTGTGGTTGTGAAACGTGACAGCATCTAATTGGCTGCTGTTAAGAGGAAAGTGTTGCGAATGAACTATATCAAACGGGCCAGCGCTTTCTACGGCTTCTGTGGCCACTCTTCGATAGTGCTCTATTTTTTGCCATTTGTTGCTGCCTTTCTTTGGCCCGGCAAAAGTTTGCACAAATAGATTGGCATGACTGAGATTGCTTTCGTCAATTTCGCAAATTACAGTAACTTTGTGACCTCGATCAAGCAGGCCTTCAATTAGCTTAAGGGCATAAAGCTCAAGGCCGCCCTGGCTAGAGAAAAGACGCATCACCAGAGCGATATGGAGTTTCTTGCTCATTGTGTAATTGTTGCTAGTAGTCCATCATACAGGTGAATGTTGGCATCAAGTACACCCATTAAGCCAAACTCGACTGCTTCATAACTTTTATGGCGACTTAGAAAATATAGAGCTAGAGCAATTGAGTCGCTAGAATGTTCTTCTTCAACGCGCACATGATCAAACCAAATGTGGTCTTGTAAATCAAATTGTTTAAAGGCAATTTGTAGAGCCCTGAATTCTTCCACTGCCATTAATTCTGTTGCGGTAATGGCACCAGCGGCAATGGCTGCTTTTGACAGAGCGCTTGTTTGCTCCTTAAATTTAGGGGAGTGCTTATCTGTATGTTGGGCGATAGGAAAATATAGAGGGGTCACTGTTTTAATGAAAGTCTTGACTGACTTTTCTATATTGTAAGTTCGATAGTCTTCACGGCTGACGCCAGCACTGAAGGCCACATCTTGCAACTGTAGTTGGTGGCGTTCACTATCGATACCATTGCCATATTCATTGCGCACGTTTTCAAGAATGAATCCGACTGCTGATTCGGGCATGATCGTAGCGGCTTTAAGTAAGAGCCTACGCAAATGCGAGGCATGGGCGTCATAGTTCTTGAGCAGCCGACCAGCGCAGCCGAGTGTGATTTCGTTGGCTCTCAATGTGGCGAACAGCGGATGATTAAAGGCAGCATGCTTGTTGGCAAAATTTCTTAGTGCCAAGCTCATATCGCTGTCGCGCAAGACTTCTCTTAGGTGTGTCTGCGACTCAGCTTTGCAGTCGAGATTTGTGCCCAGCTTCGTGGTATTTGTGGCTAAAGTCATTTGGTTTTTACAGCACGAAAGAGCGTAATTAAGAGGCCTTAGTGCTGGCTAGAGTTTTTTTTTCACTTTCAGCTTCGGCTTCTTCGTTTTCGAGAAGCCACTGAGCCTCTAGAGCGGCCATACAACCTGTGCCAGCAGCGGTGATGGCTTGACGATACAGTTCGTCTTGCACGTCTCCAGCAGCATATACGCCTTTGATGGAAGTTTTAACACCATCGGTTTTGATGTAGCCAGTATCAGTGAGTTCAATTTGGCCTTGGAATAGCTCTGTATTTGGCTTGTGGCCAATTGCGACGAAAACGCCGTCAGCAGGCAGTTCTTGTACTTCGTTGGTTTTGATATTGCGCAAGCGTATGGCTGTGACTTGACCTTCCTTGACGTCGAGAATGTCTTCTACAACAGAGTCTAAGATGAAGTGTACTTTTTCATTGTTGCGGGCCCGATCAGCCATAATTGCGGAGGCTCTAAAGCTGTCTCTTCTGTGCACAACTGTGACAGAGCTAGCAAAACGCGTTAAGAAAGTTGCTTCTTCGAGAGCTGTATCACCGCCACCTATGACAAAGACAGTTTTATCACGGAAGAAGAAGCCGTCGCAGGTAGCGCAGGCTGATACGCCATGGCCCATCAATTTGCTTTCAGATTCAAGGCCTAGAAGTTTGGCTGAGGCCCCGGTGCCAATAATCAATACATCGGTGATGATTTCATCAGAGCTGGTCTTGATTTTGAAAGGGCGGCTGCTTAAATCTACAGATTCAGCGTTGTCATAAATAAACTGAGTGCCAAACCGTTCGGCTTGCTTGTGCATCTCTTCCATCAGTTCTGGTCCGAGGATGCCATTAGGAAAACCGGGGAAATTTTCAACATCAGAGGTAATGGTCAGCTGTCCACCAGCTTGAAGCCCCTGAATCACAAGTGGCTCTAGGTTTGCGCGAGCCGCATAAATGGCGGCAGTGAGACCAGCAGAGCCGGAGCCGAGAATAGTTACTTTCTTTCTTATTGGCATTGAGTCTTCCAGAATTTCAGATACTTAAATTGTATGTTCATGACTTGAATATTAGAGCTACTTTCAATATTACTTAACTGATCAAATAAATTACTAAGTTAGTATTTGCCTGTTGACAATCGGGGTTGTATTCTTTAGCTTAGCGAGTTGGTTCGAACGACGTTGACGGCCGCAGGCCGTAAGGCAGGCTATCTCTAAGGGGAACTATCTCTTCATTCAAGCTTCTTAGCTCAAGGACTAACCGGCTTTTTGCTTCTTCAAGGCCAATTATTCTCTTGTTGCCTAGCTTGTCGGCTGTTGATTCGAGTGCTTCCTTTAATAGAGTCAAGTCATGATGCTTGCCTAAAAGCTGTTGAGCTAGCACTAACTCCAAGTTCGTAAGACCAAAAAATTCAGCCAAAATGTAACGCCAGCGCTTTACTGAGAGGCGAAGTTGGTGGAGCTCTTCATCAGTAATGGCTGATTTTGCTTGTTCGTGAGCCACTCGTTCGGTGGCCTCCAGAAAGCCCACCATGTGATGGTAGGCTGAATCATTGATTGAAAGCTTCAGTTCGTCTTTGTCAAAGGCCAAGTATTGCGCAAGCTCGTGAGCTTTTCTGGCCATGTAGGTTTTGAGCGAGTTGACGGCCCGATGCAATTTGAGCTTGCCTATCTTTTTGCCCACAACTTTTGTTAGGCGCTTGCGCTTCTTTACCCAAAGCAATATCACGGCTTCTGGTAGAGAGTATTCTTTAGCAAGGGCGATATTGACAT
>LNEX01000583.1 GCA_001464165.1 bacterium Ga0077546 | reverse complement strand
TTTTAAACCGCGAAGCTGAAATAAAAAGACGGGAAGAAGCTGAGAAGAAACACCAGCAAGAAGAAGCCGATAAGCTCAAACTGGAAGCTGAGAAAAAGCGCCAGCAAGAAGAGGCCGATAAGCTCAAGCAGGATGCTGAGAAGAAACTCCAGCAAGAAGAAGCCGAGAGAAAGAGAAAGGAAGAAGAAGAGCGCAATAGAAAGCCTGAAACTGCCGAAGAGCAATTGCTAAAAGCAGTAGACGAAAAATTCAAATCAAGCATGGATAAGTCGAACTTTCAACACGACATGGACGACTTCCAAATGAGGGCCAGAGAACGAAAGCTGCCGGAGCAAGAAATTGACGCTACCTATAAACAGGTCAATAGACTTTTGCAAGAAGGCTCAGCCGCTGTTCCGCAGGAGCACAGACAATTAGCCGCAAAAACCCTGATGCGCCAATTAGCCGCGCCTAGTATCACAGACCAGGGCTATCACAATACCTGCAATGTCACCACACTAGCCGAACGAACCCTCACCAGGCAGCCCTCAAAAGCGGCAGAAATAGTGGCAACCACTGCCATCTCAGGATCATGGACAGCCTCAGACGGCAAACTACTCAAAATCAATCCGCCAGATCTGGTGCCTGGTGCCGAAGAGAAGTACCCTCACCGAGGCAGCGATGGCTCCCGCAGTTATGCCACCCAACTGCTCAACCTGGCTATGGTCAACGACAGCTTGCAAAGAAAAATGCCACCTCAGTATTATGGCTTAGGCAGCCCCAGTGCCACCAATAAAACTGGCGAAACCGTCACCTACTCCGACGGCTCACCGGCTGGAGACGGCGGTTATCATGGCATTTCCCTACCAGAAATTGCCGGAATCGGTAAGCGCCTTACCGGCGAAACTGACTACATTATTGCCAGCAATGAATTCGGTTCAAGCAGCGGGTTCGTTCCAGTTGCCACCAAGGAAGAGCTTGGCGACACCCTAAAACGCATGAAAACAGAAGACAGACTGCCGGCCATAGTCATGGTAGACAGCAATGACAAGTTGTTCGCTGGCTCTGGTCTAGCGGCCAATGACGGCAAATGGCACGTCGTTTCAGTCACCGACTACGACGAAAGCAAAAGACAAGCTGCCATCTCCAACCAATGGGGCGCATCCTTCGACATTAGAGCCAACGTTGACGACCTCTACCGCAGCACGCGAGACAATCTCTGAGGCTTGCTGCATTCACGGAGCAAAGACACTAACCTCACTTTCTTTGGCTCGAAATTCTCGAGATCAGTGCTCGAGTTGCATGGGCCATACGCGCTGCCGCAAGAAGGCTATAATGGTTTTTTCTACCGAAGATTAGCAGAGCTCAAATAATAGACAGCCTAATTCTCACCTAAGCGTGTAGAATTTCGTAAGTCTTGCCTTTATGAGCACCTAAACCATTCCTATGCCAACTTTAGACAAACTTCTTGCCGGCCTCACCGCCGACCTCAATGTAGCTTCGGGTCAAAATAATTTCAGCGAATTAAACTCTTCCGAAATAGAAATAGCTGGCATCACCACCGACCCTGAATTGTGCAAAAAAGACTTTCTCTATGTGGCCGAAGAAAGCGAAACAGTCGACAGCACTCGCTATGGCGTCAGACTTGACGGTCGGCACTACATCAACCGCGCCCTTGAAAATGGTGCAACAGTAGTGCTCTCAACACCTGATACTAAATTACCAAACGGCAGCAAAGCGGCACTTTTGCATCACCCCATCCCCCTATCAATTCTTGGACCAATTTGCTCAGCTTTTTACGGCGAACCAAAACCAAAAAATATCGCACTAATCACCGGCACCAATGGCAAAACTTCCACCGTCAATTTTTGCAAGATGCTTTGGAGCGCAGCCGGTCTTGAAAGCTGCTCGGTGGGCAACCTCGGTGGCGTCTTAACCGATGGCACTTTAATTTGGGATCGCGACCCCACATTATCTGTTCCTGAAACAGTAACATTGCACACCATGCTCAACATGCTGGCATTGCGCAACATCAATCATGTTGCTTTCGAAGCCACCAGCCATGCCATTTTCGATTATCGCCTGCATGGCGTTGCCGCCAATATCGGAGCCTTTACCAATCTTACTCGCGACCATCTCGACTTTCATTTGACCATGGAAGAATACTTCCGCGTCAAAATGATGCTCTTCAACAACATACTAGAACCAGGCAGCCATGCTATTCTCAATGCTGATGCTGAATGGTTTACACCGGCTCTAACCATTTGCCGCGCCCGCAATCACAAAATAATCACCTACGGCAGAAATGGCTACGATGTGAAACTGATCGAGAGTCGCCCGCAGCCACTGGGTCAGAAACTCACTCTTTCAATATTTGGCAAAAACTACGAATGCAATTTCAATCTTTTTGGTGAATTTCAAGCAAGCAACGCTCTTTGCGCTCTTTCTATTGCAATCGCCTCAGGTGTTCCAGTAGAGACAGCCGTCGGCAATATGGAAAAGCTGAGTGCAGTAGAAGGTCGACTGAATCTAGTGGCAACCACTCCAACAGGCGGCAAAGTTATAGTTGACTATGCCCACTCACCAGACGCTATTAGAGCAGCGCTGGAGGCGTGCAGAAGCTTCACCCCAGGCGAACTTACCATCGTCTTTGGATGCAACGGCGAACGCGATTTAGGCAAGCGCAAAGACATGGGCGAAGTAGCACAATCTCTAGCAGACAAAGTCATTGTCACCGATGGCCATCCCCGCTCAGAAGACCCAGCCACAATTAGACGCGATGTACTCGAAGGCGCGCCCAATGCCAGAGAAATTGCCGGTCGCAGCGATGCTATTGCCGAAGCAATAGGCAATCTTGGCAGTGGCGATACGGTGTTAATTGCTGGCCTCGGTCATGAGAATTTCCAGTCAATTGGAGGCAAGAACTTGCCTTACTCTGATCGCGAAACGGCCCAAAAGATTGCCGCTAGCCTAACTAGACGTTAGTGCTCAAACGATCGAAATGCTTAACAGCCTCGGCCACGCCATCCTCTGAACGAAGGAGGGCACCAAGTTGTGCCGCTCTCATGCGCATAGCTTGATCGCTGACCATCACTTTAAGTGCCTTACTCAATCGCTCCACCGTAAGGCGAGAATGGGGTATCGGTTCGGGTCCTACTCCAAGCGCCTTGACCCGTGATCCCCAGAAAGGTTGATCGACCCCAAAGGGCACTACTAGATTTGGCACACCAGCGCGCAAAGCGGCAGCAGTAGTGCCAGCACCACCGTGATGAACAATTGCAGAGACACGCTGAAACAGCCACTCATGAGGCGCTTCTCCAAGACAGAAAAGACGATCAGTCTGCCCGGCCGCCTTAAGACCTCCCGAGCCGACCAACAGAACAACCCGAACACCAGCATCACCTGCTGCTCGTTGTACCAAATCAGTAACTTGATCAGCCTTACTACTAGACATACTGCCGAAGCCAATACTGACGACGGGCTCACCTTGCTCCAAGAAGGCTTGCAGGTCCAGCGGCGCATTCCAATTCGCAGTTGCAGAAAGAATCCAATAACCGGTGGTGTGGCGAACCTTTACTGGGTGATCAGGAACGGCTACGACGTGCCTACTGAAACCATAGAGGCAGGGCTGTCCGTCCATAGAACGAGATTTTTCATCAAGACCCAGCACCTTTATCCTGGCGCTAGACATCGCGCCTTGAAAAGGCACCCATAGTGCTAGCTCTGATAGATTATGACTGAGAAGTCTTCCCCATCCACCTACCCAATCAGGCAAAGCCCCAAGCATAGGGCCGGGGTAATCAGGTGAGGGAGCCCCTAATGGCTGCAAGTGAGTCTGTACGAAAGGGACTTTAAGCTTATCAGCCACCGAAACACCGGTGACCATACCGCCAACGCCGCCAGTAATTAAATCAACCCCCTCGCAAGCATCGAGGGTTTCCTTTGTCGCAGTGAAAATCATATTTGGCATCTCCTTTGCCATAAAAGCCATGGTAGCAAAAGTGCCTTTCTCTGCGATACGAGCAGCAGCGTTGACCTCCTCTGCCGGAGGCCCAGAGAGCGGGAATACGAGAAGAGAAGTACCATCAAACAAGGAAACATGGTTAGCTGGCGCCACCATACGCACCGCATGACCGCCCTGAGCCAGGCCCAAGCCAAGGGCAACGTACGGTTGTACACCACCCCTAGTATCATTACAAACAATGGCGATACGCATAAAGAAGCCCTAATTCCTCTCCTAAATTAAAACATACCTGAATATTAAGCTGGTGCCCACAAATTGCCAACCTTGCTCAAGTAACCTAAGGCTATAAATATTAGATCATCACCCCCGATCTAACAAAGCTCTAGGTGCATTGAAGTCAGCCACTTCGATGCACCTTTTGCCGTCCGCGCGCCACCGCCAGCAGTGGCATAGCGCCAACTGCGCTAACACTTTTCAGTGCAAGATCTAACTAAAACAAATACTCATGATTGCTAACAGTAGCTCTGTTTAGCTAATGTTTACGTATATCTCCTAACTCATTTAAAGAAAGCAAATCGCCAGCCAAATCTAAACAAACCAGCCACACCCCCCCATACCTTCCCTTCGCTCAAGCAGCTCGCTGTTCGGTACAAGACTGACTAGCGAATGCTTCACAGCCGAGCCTTCGAAACTTCTCTTTCTATACGAGTCAGCCACTATCATCGAAAGCAATTCAATGAATATCACACCAATCATCATGGCGCTTCTTGCGTTCATTGCCCTCTTGTTCATCAGCAAAGCCCTCTTCTCGGGCATGCAGCGGCGCAGCAGGGCGGTCAAATTCTCACGTGCCAACGCCATCACATTGCTGCACCTGCAGCCCAAGCGCATCTTCGACACCGTCCACCAATGCGCTCAGTACCTCAGCATTCCGCCCGAACGCGTGCTCGACCTGAACGTACTAATCGAGATGGAAGACCCGGAGCTTCCCGTCTACGGCCGTTACATCCCCAGCAACGTCATGATCACCACTAAGTTGCAGATGGCCACTCGCCACCTGCAGGATGCCCACGCCGCCTTGATCGACAACGACATGGAGCTGGTCTGGCAGTATCTGGAGAGCATTGACCGAACTTTGGGTTACGCCGTGCGCGGCAAAGTACTGCGCGACGCAGAAACGGCCGCCTTGGCGGAAACGCAAAAGGCGCTGCAAGCCGTCCAAGAGTAGCCATTGACGCCAGCCAACTTACTCCCCTCATTCAACTTCAGCAATCAAGAAACGGAACCATCATGTTCACAACCAAGAAACACGTCGCCGGCACCGAAGGCACCTACCACTACGCCGTCATCTGCCAAACCAAGCTCGGCCTGGTGGCTGTTCGCCGACTGAATGACAGCGCCTACCGCGTGCGCGTCGAACCCAGCGACAACGAGGCCTCGACCGCTCTGGCCAAGGTGCTGACCCGCAACATCTTCGTCGACCCGAGCTGGAAGCAGCCCTTCGACCAAGGCGCGAATGGCCAGAACCGCTTCTCCACGGTGGTCAACGGCGACGAACTGCACACGGCCGTGGCCCAGGCAGTAACTGCACTGCGTGGCAACGGCGACGCCAGCTTGCTGTCGGCAACTTCCGACTGGGAAGCGGCACTGACTGCGGTGGCAGCCGTCGGCAGCACCGATCGCGCCGAGCTGATCGCTCGCCTGCGCGAAAACAGCACCCCGGGCGTCAACAGTGCCAGCCGCTGGACCACCACCACCTTGGTCGAGAAGGCCTTCGGCCAGGCCAACAGCTGAAGTGCAAATGCCGAGCAGCTCAAAACTCGCTCGGCATCATGCGCTTTGCCTGTAGTTATTCAACGCATTTTTCAGCGAGGACAATATGCAAAAACAACTGATAACCCTGCACAGCGAATTGCAGCGCCACGCCTTCATTCAGTATGGCAAGTGTGAGCCTCAGCGCGTCTTTGCTCAGCCCATCAAACTCTCTGACTTGCCCAGCTCGACTTTTGCCCTGGCGAAGTTTCTCAAGCCGGGCATCACCCAAGAGCAGATGTTGCATGCATTCTTCAGCGCCGAAGCAGTGGGCGTCATGCTCACTTTGCCCAACCAGTACTGGTTCTGGAAGGTGGCCCACGACGCTGTCAGCTATGCAAGCGCCGACCCCAACTCGGTGATTGCCGCCAAGGCTGTGCATCTGGCCATTGCCTGCAACCGCAACGGCCAAAGCCACCGCTACGACATGGGCGAAGAGCTGGAAGACCTCACCAACGACGAAATCGGCAACCGCCTCGAGCACGGCATCTGCTTGATGGATTCGCAGACGAAGATGGTCCGCAACTGGATGTTCTATCCGGCCGGCTGAACAGCACAAGCTTGAAAGTGCTGACTCCAAGCCGACTGAACTAGTGGCTTGACCTGGAGAAAACAGGGGCCAGGCGCCTCTGTTTTCTTTTTAAAACGATATTAATAGACCGGTCTAATAAACAATCAAAAAATGTCGAAGCTGCGGGTAAGATCTCAACTTGCTCAAGATAGCCGACGAACTTCACTAGTTTTTACTGCCGAGTTTACCAGGAGTCACCACCGCCGCTGTCGCCGGATCCGCCAGAGTCGGAGCTGGAACTGCTAGAATCAGAGCTGCTCCAAGAGCTGCTACTGCTGCTAGAATTGCTATCCCAATTGTCGTAGTTATTGCTGTAGTTATCGTTATTGCCGTAGCTGTTGTACCCGCTCCCAAAAACAGATCTCCTGGCTGAGACTGGTTCTTCCTTAAAGCTGGTACTTTGACAAGTGCACCCTTTTCTACAACCGCACATGCAGCTGCAGACCGGGCCGCAACGGCAGCTGCAATTTGATTGCGATTTTACCAATGCCGCAAGCACGAGCACAAAGCCGACTATAACAATGATCCACAGCCCCACCTGCACATTGTGATCTAGCGAGGTCAGGCTCTGCAGAATACCTGTTTTCTTGTTCGCTGTTGTGCTGCTTGACAGAATCTGGCCGGATGGAGCGGACAGCGATATTTTCAACAATACCACCTGCCCCGGTTGCAGATCATGAGCACTAACTTTATAATTACCGCTGGTACCGTAAATGGTGGCACCGGGAAGGCCATCTTCTTTGGCTGTAACGAGTGACTTGCATACTGCCGGGCTTATGCCCTTTAGATTTACGGTCATAGTTTTGATCGGCATTTGCCAGTTCTTGCCGTTTGGCGACCATTCATAACTAAGGGTGTTACCTGCAGTCGTAGCAGGGTTTTTAATGACATACTTGAGGCGGTATGTATGTTTGCCGGAGATAAGAACCTTTGGCTCACCGAGCTTAAGCTGCAAAGACTGATGCAGTTGTGAAATAACTTTTGGGCAAGCTTTACCGGGCGGACATTCTGCGGAAATCAAATCTAGCTCGGCATTGCCTGAAGCAAAGTAGGTAGGAATTTTTCTCAGCAGTCCGTGTT
>LNEX01000582.1 GCA_001464165.1 bacterium Ga0077546 | reverse complement strand
GAAATTTAAAATCGGCGGTGAATCACATTTGCTTTCTACTACTGCAATCAAAACAGTATCTCTGCCGCTCTCGCTTCTTACTTATCCGAAGAACTTTCAGGTTGTCCCTCTTGAATTCGAAGTGCTCTATGACTCTAAAGCATTGAACAGCAGCGTCGAGCAATTTTTGGATGCTTTTAAGTAAAAAGCACGTGACCTCGTATTTGGTGTCACGTGCTTTTTTGTTTTAACTGTTCCGATTACTGGGCTGGGGTGGTTCCAGGTGTAGCATTAGGATCTTGCGTGCCAGCCTCGGGGCTAGTAGGGGCTCCAGTCGGGTAGGTCGTTCCCGCTGGGTAGGTGGTACCACTCGGATAGGTTGTCCCACCTGGGTAGGTAGTTCCGCCTGGATAAGTTGTTCCGCCTGGGTAGGTCGTGCCTGCGGCTGGCTGAGGTTGGTTTGGATCTGGCGGTTGTGCCGATTGATCAGGTGGGCTCTGAGCTGGTATTGCGTTAGTTGGGTTAACCTGAGGCACCGGGTTTAGCGGTTGAGTTGTACTTGCTGGTATTTGATTGGTTGCAGCTGGGACATTTGTTGTTGGTGTTAGTGGACTGCTCACCGCCCCGGGCATACCCGGTGTGGCTGGCATTGCGGGTGCTTTGTCTTTGTTAATGTAAAGGAAGCCGAAGACAGCTACGCAAGCCAAAATCATGACAACCATGATGATTTGGTAGCCTCCTCCGCTGCCTTGAGATGGGTCACCGGCAGGTGATGCTGTCTGATAACTATTGCTAGTGATCGGCGCTGGCGAACCATTGTTTTGATAAGAGGCGTAGTTTTTCATCCACTGCGGCACATCCGCGCCTTGCTGCTGCGCCTCTGGTTGGGCGGGTGACTGCGAAGCCATACCGGAACTGGTTATTCGCCCTGGCGACTGCGAAGCCATGCCAGAATTAGTGATTCGCCCGATCGGGCTATTTGGGGATGCACCTGGGGTTGGCTTCACTGTAGAAGGCGTTGGAATAGCATTTAGCTGTTCACTCAAGCTCGGTTGAGATTTTTCCTCGTCCATTTGACCGCCTCCAAAATGTAATGCTTAGTTTATTAAGATCCAACCACTTTGATCAAGGGCTAGAGGCCCCAAATACATATTTCAAAGTGTCTATTTGCTGTTACGTAAGGAAAAAGAGAAGCTGAAAAGCGGTGAAAACTTAGCGAAGGGTGGTAACTATGTATTAGATTGTCTACTGGGCGTACTATCTTGGCAATAAAAGACCGCTGGCAGAATTATAAGAACTCGGCAGAGAAAGCTCAGTCGGAGGGTAAGTACGAGTATGCCGAGAACCTATGGTATGCAGCCCTCGAAGAGAGCAAAGAATTTGGTCCAACAGATCGTCGGCGAGCCTTGTCTTTAGAGCGTTTGTGCGAATGTCTTTGGTTTCAAGAGAAGTTCAAAGATGCCGAACCGATGGCACAAGAGTTAGTTGTGATTTATACCAAGGTGTTTGGCCAAGAGCATGTTGACGTTGCGGGAATGCAGGCTAATCTTGGTTTGCTTTATGTTGTTATGCAAAAGGAAGAGTTGGCGGAGCCAATTCTTCTCAAAGCTTTGGATATTAAAAAACGCATTCTCGGCCTAGCTCATCCAGATGTGCAGAAATTGCAAGCTACCTACGACGATGTTTTGCTCAAATTGAGGAATAAGGGCTCTGCTCCAGCAGTGGTAAATGCTAGGCAGTGGTCGAAGACCGGTCGCTTTGAGGCCATGAAGCCGCCTGCCGCAGCGCCCGCTCCACGCAAGGTCCTTACCTCTGACGAAGCCATGGCTCTCTGGGAGCCACTCTATCGAGACGGTTGCGAAGCATTGGCGGTCGGCGACTGGGCTAGAGCTGAAGAGCGACTCGCTAAAGCTCTTGAAATCGCGCAGTCATTTGGTGAAACAGACCATCGTCTCTGTCTTACTCTGGAAGCCTTGGCAAAGGCTCTCGGTTCGCAAGATCGCAACCAGCAAGCGGCACCACTTTTAGAGCAAGTGCACAAGGCTAAGGTGCGTGTTTTTGGTCCTAATCATACTGTTGTGGCAGAGTCGGCCGATAGCCTTGCTCGCTGTTATTATTATTGTGGAAACTATGGAGCTGCTGAAAAAAGCGCCCTAGAGAGCTGCAAGATTTACGAAAAAATGTATGGTCCTGAGCACCTTACGGTGGCCACTTGTCTGGGCAATATTGCTATGTTGTATTTTGTCCATAAAAAAATGCTTGAGGCGGAGAACGCCTATAAACGTTGTTTGGCAATTCGCACTAAGGTTCAGGGTGCAGGCCACGCTGATACTGTGAAAGTCTTGCAAAATTATGCTAATTTGCTGCGCCAGACCCACCGCGAAGACGAAGCGAAACATTTACAGGCTTGTGCCACCGGCTTTGTTACTGGTAGTTGGAAAGTAATTGAAGTTGCCCCTGAAGACTCCCTTCGCAGAACTACTGATGACTGTGCGGTTTGCGGCACTCCCCTTGAGGGCTACTATAAGTGCAGTAAGTGTGGTGCTGATGTACTAGCTAAGGGAAAGAAGGTCAATGACCGGTGAGCCGGCAGACCTCTCAAAAGTAGACTCAATTGAAGCACAAGAATATTGTGCAAGTCTTCGATTTTGGTATTGCCGAAGGTGGCTTGCCTTATTACACCATGGAGCATCTCGATGGCGAGTCACTGGCTGAACGCATTGCTCGCAAGGGCATGTTGGACGTGGCAGAGGCACTGTATGTCTTTTCTGGGCTTTGTCAGGGCCTTCTTGTTTGTCATGAAAATGGTGTTGTCCACCGCGATATTAAGCCGGCCAATATTTTCCTAGAGTTGCGCAGTAGCACTAGTGATGCCATCGTCGCTGTTAAGCTCGTTGACTTTGGCATCGCTGCTTTGTCAGCTACGGCATCTGTTGGCCAGCAGCTGACCGTGGCCGGAACAGTATTTGGTAGCCCGCTGTATATGAGCCCTGAGCAATCAGTGGGTGACAAAGTAGACGCCCGTTCAGACATTTATTCTAGTGGCTGTGCTCTTTTTGAAATGCTCACAGGTAAG
Organism: bacterium Ga0077546; assembly: GCA_001464165.1. The sequence continues at coordinate 12,616 of LNEX01000582.1, read as the reverse complement.
CCGCCCTTTCGCGCGGCAACGGCCTTTGCCACTATGCTCTGTCATCAGGAAGTTCCGGCTCCGACTTTGGTAGAGGCGTGCGGCTTGGAGCAAGTGCAAGCTTACCCAGATTGGCTTGAGGAGCTGGTGGCCGAGCTACTAGCCAAAGATCCAGCTGAGCGTCCCCAGTCGTTTTCGGAAGTATTAGAGGTGATGGGCGAGCATACTAAGCAACTTAATTCTCACTTGCCTTCGCCTGAGCTGCTCTCTACTGCTGCCAGCCAGTCTAAAGGGGCGATTGATGGACGATTTAAAGTGTATTTGTTGATATTGGTCTTGCCTTTGTTTGCACTTGGAGTGTTCTTAGCTTTGCAGCAGGCTAGTTCTCCAAGGCCCGATTCTTCAATGTCGGTGCAGCCAGGCGAAGTTCCAGTGCCGGCGTTAGGTACTTATCGCTTACGGCCAAAGAGATCTGGTTTTATCTGCTTTCAATTTCCTGATAGAGAAATCGGTAGGATTGGTCAGGGTGACGAAAAAAACTGTCGTCCTGCTTGTGGTGTTGTCGAGATTGAAGATGGCCCAGCTGTAGTATTTCGGGCTGGTCAAGCAATATGTGATCAGCCTGAGCTTTTGCGGGGTTTTGGCGCTAATGATTTGTTCGCTGTGCGCTTTGATGACGGTGTTTCTGGTGACTGGGGTGATAAGTCACTCGTTTCTATAGAGCATATTACGTCGCTCCGGAAAGTGATTGTTAGTCGTGGCAAGTTTAGTCTGGCAGCCATAAATAGCCTCAATAAGTTACCTGGGTTGATCGATCTTGACCTATCTGATTCAACATTGACAGGAGAAGATTTGCTCAAGTTGAATTGCTTGCCGAAGCTTCAAAGTTTTGTTGTTAGCGGAACGAAGAATGCTTCTCCGTTAATTACCAGTCTGGCTCAGCATAACAGTCTGCTTCACTTCACGGCCCAGGGCTGCCGGCTTAGAGATGATGATATGCAGGCCATTGGTGGCATGACAATGTTGTTGAAGTTGAATATTGAAGATAATTCGATCACTGCTAAGTGTTTGCCAGAGTTACTCAAATTAGTAAATTTGCAAGAGTTGAGTCTCATTGCCAATCCCATTGATCAATCAGCTTTGGCCGTAATGCTGAAGCTAAAGACGCCGATGACAATTGATATGCCGAGTTCGTTTTGGAATGCTCAGACAATAAAGCCAATGGAGAAGCGATTTGGAGCAAATCATCTCAATAGTAAGGGCTATGTACGCGAACCTGACTAGCTGTCAGCGTGATTAAACTTGATGTTTGTGCCCCTAAATTGCCAAACTTGATCAACTAGATTAGCTGTAATTCCGCTGCTGTGATCTGAATCTGCTTAAGGCTCTTCTGCCTGCATGTTGGTTTGTGTGGTTGCACTATAGGCGGTGTCTAAATATCTGTATTCGATCGAGTCGATCGATTTTATCGCTGCACTTCGATTGCTGATGCATTCGCAGTGCAGTCTTTTGCTTAACGCCACCGCCGGTAGTGTCGCTGCGCTAGTTGCTTTTCTTTGTAACGTCTGGCGTCGACTGTTGCTGCGGGCTGGCTTCTGTGTACTTGCTCTAGCTGTGCAAGCTTTCTTCTGCGCCTGCTTGTGCCTTCCTGTGCGTCTTTCGCCCACTCTGCTAGCGCCGTCAAGCGAGTATCGATTTGCTAGTTCCTCCTCAGTCAGGAGACTACGCATAAGCGCGCGTAGTTGATTAGTTATAAGGGCTTTATTTAGAGTGAATTCGATATCTCTTCAACAAACCTGAAAAACCCAATAACTCCTTTAAAACACTAATACATTCCCCACCGAACTCTTTCTTCTCGACAGTTTGCTGTCGTGTAGTTAGCCGTTGCAGTTTCTCAGATTCTGCATTGCGTTAATTTTCAAACCATCAATTCCGAAAGGTTCTCCATGATTATTGAACAAGTGGCGTTCCATCTCGCTGAATTTGTTTCGCTGCACAAACGCTACAAGCTGCTTCTGCAAAGACTGAACGACAATCGCCAAACGCCGATCGACGCAGAGTCTGTAGCTCTCGCTGCGGCTGAGCTTGGTTGTGCAGAGAATTCTCTGGTGCAGCTGTTCGCTCACTTCGGCCCCGAGGTGGAAGAATTTCTGCATGGAGTGAAAGACCGTGCTTTCCCGGCTGCCTACGCCCAGAACTTTCTCTTGCACAGCAAACCGGCTCTGCCTGTGTCGTTGCGCTGGAACTGGCACACTTGCTTTCCCGGCACGGCCTTCGCCGACGGCGACCTGCGGGCTGAAATGCTGTTCTCGCGCCAGATCTTCATGCATCAGGAGGTAATCGAGAAGAACCTCGCCGTCGCCGCGGAACTCTTGCCCGAATCGGCCGAACGCCTAGCTGCCATTGCGGCTGAGCGCGCAGCTGTTCGCAAGCGTGGTGTTCGCACTTTCCTCGCTGCAGCTGGAACCGATTGGTGCCCCGGGTTGGCTTTCATCGACTGAAGCTTGCGCTGCGGGCACCGCCAGCGCTGATTCAGCAGGCTAAGGAGAATAGTCATGGATTTCTTCATTGCGCTGTTCACCGTTCCGATGGTGGCGTTGCTCGCTTTCTCGCCTATGGGCATCATCATCTACATGTGTAAAAAGGAAAAACTGTGAATCAAACTCAACACTTCCCGGCCAGCCTCCGTGACGTCGCCATTCGTGGCCGTTCCATCTTCTCCGAACACCGTCACGTCGTGCAAGACGTCTCTTTCGTGAGCCAGGGCTACGACATCAACGAATTGGCCCGCCGTGTGCTTGGCGTGGCTGCGCTCGACCACGCCCTTGTGCTCCCCACTTTCTTCACCCCCGGCGCCGTGGAGCTGCTCATGAGCTCGCCGAACATGTTCTGGTTTTGGAACGTGGTCTACTACGCCGTCGGTGATTCGAGAGGCAGCAAGCTGATCGATGACAACACTGTTCGTCGCGTGATCGACCGCTTCCGTGATCGCTGTGCCGCTTTCTACGACCTGAAAAAGCCCATTGACCAACTCTCTGCCTCGGAGATGGCGATGCTGGTTGCCGAAGGCGTGATCTTGTTCAAGAGCACAGAATGGCAGCACCTCAACGGTGCCGAGCTGGTTTTTAACCCGATTTTTCAGCAGCAATCGCAAGGCTGAAATGCCGTTCGGCAGAAGCTGCTGCTCAATCTGTCTGTACTAACTTCACCCATGCGCAAGGAGCTCAAATGACCACTTCCTTCTCCGTTCAGCTCTACCAGATCGCTTCCATCGCTCAGCAAGAACACGCCTTGAGCCGCAACTGGAGCCAGCCGCTCACCCCGCAGATGCTCGGTCTGAACATCTACCGGCTGGCGATGCGTGTTCGTGGCGTCGAATCGGTCAATGACGACCAGGTGCTGCCGACGTTCTTCAGTGCCGAGGCCGTCGCCATCCTCTTCACCATGCCTAACCTGCACTGGTTCTGGAAGGTGATCGCCTACTCAGCTCTGGCAGCGGATGATCATGCTGTGGTGATCGGGGCTGCCACGGTCAAGGATGCTCTGCGTCACCACCGCAACGAGCTCGGCATGGCCTTCGACCTCACCCGTCCCATCGACCAGCTCACGCTTCAAGAAGCCTGCGTGCTCGTTGCGGCTGGCGTCATCGTGCTCAAGCCCGAAGGCCTTTTGGCCAAGAACGCGGTGCCGGTGCTCAATCCGATTTTCGAGCCGCAAGGCTGAGAACTTTCATCTCGCAACTTCAAGGAATCAACATGAACTCATTCGACTCTGTCTTCTTCATTCTCTTCGCCCTGGCTGGTTTCGCGATTTTCGCGGTGGTGCGCTTCGCCATCCTGCTGATCGGCGGTGTTGCCGGCGGTGGCGGCGGTCAGGACACCCGCGTCCGTGACCTGTTCATCCTCGCGGCTGTCACTGCCGTTGTCACCGGCTGCGTCGGCTACTGGCTCGGTGGCTCGGCTGCCATCGGCTCGTTGGTTGGCTCTGGCCTTGCCGCTCTCTGGCTGGTGCCCAAGATGCGCTCGGGCCGGGGTGGTCGCCGCTGATTTGCCGTCAGTCGTTCTATATCGAGCTGGAGGTCATTGACCCCGGCATCTCGCCTACAGTGCACCGGTCACCCGGTGTCAGTACCTGAAAGGAATTCACGTGGAAAATATTTCAAGTCTTCGTCTTCTTCTGGAGCGAGCCCGAGAGGACGCGGGTGTGGCAGAGTACGCCTTGCGGCGAGCTGAGAGGCGGTCGCAAGATACCACTCGCGAGCTGGAGCGCTACGAAAGCGCTTACTGCCAGGTCTTGCATCAGTTCGTCGGCCAGCGGCAGCCTGCGGTGATGGAGGCCTGGTCGTACGCGCAGTCAGCTCTGGCAAATGCAACCACTCGCGGCGAGACTCTCAAGCAAGTGCTTGAAGCGCAGCTGGCGTCTACGCGCCGCAACCAAGAGCTGTTGCAACGTCTGGACGATGAGCTGCATTGCTTCTTTGGATTCACTTGGGAGGCAATACGTGCTTTGGCCAAACTGCGACTGGCCACGGCTTCAAACCTTCGGGCTCTGCATGACGAGCTGAAGCGCTGTCTTGACGAACTCAGATTGGCTGGTTTCAGTGCATTGATTAGCCAAGATCGAGCTGTGGCTGGAGCTGCCAAGGACTGGCTCGAGCACAGCATACAGCTGCTGAAGATGGCTCCGGGTCTGGTCGATGCCGAGCTGGCGTGGGTGGCTGAAGGGTTGGAGCGGGTCGACGCTGAACAGGCGCGGTTTGAAGCTCAGCGACAGCAGATGTTGCGTATCGAGCGATAACTTTTACGAAAGCGAAAAGATGCAAACAAATCGCAAAAGGCCAACTCAGGCTCAGCCCGTGGCTTTTCTTTTCGACGAGACTGAAAGCAGCGCTGCAGTTCTCGGTAACAAGGGGGCCGGTCTGGTCGAGTTGGTTTCACTGGGCATGCGCGTGCCCTGCGGCTTCACCATCGGCACCGCGGTGGCGCGCTCGTTCGCGCAAACCGGCAGCGTGCCCAAGGGGCTGGCCTGGCATCTGCGTCGCAAGATTGCAGCGCTCGAGGCCGCTTCAGGCAAACGCTTCGGCGTTGCCGCTCAAGGTGGTGCCGATTCTCTGTTCGTCTCGGTGCGCTCCACTGCCGAAGTTTCAATGCCGGGCATGTTGGACACTGTGCTCAATGTTGGCATGAACTGGGAGATTGTCGAGGCCCTTGCCGCGGATGGCGATGGCAACGACGACGCCGTCTTCGCCTACTCCAGCTACTTGCGCTTCATCCGCATGTTCGGTGAAGTGGTGCTCGGCGTCGCCAAAGAGCAATTCGAAGCGCAATCGAGTGAATCTGACTGTGGTGATAGCAGCACTCTTTCGGCTGACCAGCTGAAAGCTAGCTGCCATCGCTTCCGCCAGATTTGCCAAGAGCACAGTGGCGCAGCCTTCCCTGACGCACCCTGGGTGCAGTTGACCATGGCGGTGGAAGCTGTGCTGCGCTCGTGGAACAATCCGCGGGCTTCGGAGTACCGCCGCAGCAAGCAGATTGCCGACGACCTGGGCACGGCGGTGACGGTGCAAACCATGGTGTTCGGCAACCGCGATCAGCTCTCTTGCAGCGGCGTGGCTTTCAGCCGCGATGTTGTGCGCGGCCATCGCGGCATCTGGGGTGAGTACACGGTGGGCGCTCAGGGTGAAGACCAGGTGGCTGGCAAGGTGACGCCCGGCTGGTTGCCTGACATGGAAGAATGGAACGCGGCGCTCTACAAGGAGCTGTGCTCACGGGTTGAACGCTTGGAGACCAAGCGTAACTATCCTGTAGAGGTGGAGTTCACTGTTGAGTCAGGTGTGCTCTACATCTTGCAGGTGCGCAAGGCTGTTCTGACGCCGTTGGCCGCTGTCCAAATCGCCGCAAATTTCTACGAGGAAGGCCGTTTGACCAGGGCGGAAGTTCTCGCCCGGGTGACCCCGCAAGAGTTTGCTGCAGTGCGGCGAAAAGGCTTCGACGCCGTTGAGCTGGAATTGGCCATGGCCAGCCGTCTCTTGTACTTGGGCGTTCCGGCGGCGCCTGGTGCCGTCACTGGCACGGTGGTGTTCGATTCGACCAGGGCCGTTCAGGCCGCGGCATCGGGGCAGTCAGTGGTGCTGGTGCGGCGGGACACTTCACCCGATGACCTGCCCGGTATGATCGCAGCTAAGGCTATCGTCACCATGACCGGTGGCGCTACCTGTCATGCTGCGGTGGTGGCACGTGAGCTGGGCAAGCCGGCAGTGGTCGGTTGTGGTGCCAGTCTCGTTGCTTTGAAAGAAGGAGATATCGTTTCTGTTGACGGCGCTTATGGGGCCGTGCTCAGTGGCGAGATTCAACAGGCAGCAGCCAGGCTGACCAAGGAGGTAGAAGTGATCTGCCGCTGGCGCGCCTCGGCCGAAGCAGACAAATGGCGGGCACCGCGTCTGGTGTTCGAGCATGTTGCTGAGCAAAAGAACGTCGAGGTAATGATCGCCGACTTCTACCTCAGCGATGCCATGGCTACGGCCGCTCAAGGAACAGCCCTGGAAGAGCAGGCTAACGACCTGCGGCGAGAAGTGCACATGGAAGTGGCGGAGCGCATCGTCGTCTACCTGGTGCTGGCGATTGGCGGAGAGATGCGCCATGTGTCGCTGTCCAACAGATTCTGCCCTGACGCTGTGGAGGAGCTGCTTGGCACCTACAAGGTGACTCGCGATCACTCCAAAGCGTTCCGCAGCGTGGCACAAGCGAGCACCAATGTGGTGTTACGGGAGATGGAAGTGGCACAGCAGGTGCGCTTTCTCAAGCTCTGTACTGATGTTTTTCGCATGGGGAATTGGCAGGGTGGCTACGGTGGAGGGCGCTGGGCTAAGATTGCCGAGGCTGCTTACAAGTTCATGAATGGCTCGCTCAGTCATAGCTTGTTTGTCGATCACGCCTTCGACTTGCACCACAACAGTGGTCGTGTCTTTGGCAAAAATCCGATGATCGCAGCCAACAGCTCGACAGTGCATTCATTGCTGCAAGCGAAGAAGAAGGCTCGCTCTGTGGCTTCGCTGCGTGCTCGCTTTGCCCGGCTGCTCGGCGGCGAGAAATTTGCCCGGCCGAACCTGAATTCGCTGTATCAGGAGGGCCTCAGGCTGGCGCTCTGGAGTGAAGCTGATGTCGAGCAGCAGCAGGCCGAGGAAAATGCTTTCTACGTATCGTGCATGGAAAATGGAAAGGATTATGTCACACCGAAAGACTTCTTCGCCACCCCCAGTGATTTCAGCCATGGCACATCGCTTTATGACGAAGGCATCAGTGAACTGAAGGCATTGCTGGAGAAGTACAAGGGCATAGGTTTCGATCCGAAGAGTATCGATGAGAGCGGTTCGATGTCTGCCCCTGAGTACTTCAAGAAGTCCTCTGGTGATGTTCCCTGGAATTCGTTCTGGGACGGGGAGAAATTGAATTTTGGGACGGAGCAACCGGTGGTGTCCCATGAGTTGGCGCACTCCACCATCGAGCAGCTCGAAGCGTGGAGCAAGAAGCCGTCGAACCTCCTGTTGATTGACCACATGCCAGCTGACTACTATCACGGCCCTGGCCACATGGCACCCCCTGACCACTGCGTCTAACGGTCGACTGAAATCGACTACAAACCAAACCAAACGAAAGAAAATCATGAGCAACGACAGTTTCTATAGTCACTACCCGTTCTTCACCCCGCCGCCGGAAAGCGAGCAAGAGTCTGTGGAAGCGACATTCGACCCTGGCGCAGCCGTGCGCAGCTTGCTGAACGCCATGGACCTGCCCAAGATCGACTTCACTGTCGACAAGGCCACGGCCCCGGCATGGTGGGACCCGGAGACACAGACCCTGAACTTCCGCGCCCCGGCTCTGCCTTCTGCCGGCGAGGCCCAGCCTCCCGTGGGCCCGGAGTCACTGCGCGACTGCCTGATTTTCCCCGAGGGCGTCATCTGCGAAGGTCCGGCAATCCGCTGACGCTGCTTTGAGAGCGGCGTAGAAGTTCAAGCGACTTCAAAGAAAAGAAAGAAGAAGAGGCAGCGTCAAGCTTGGGCTTGCCGTTGCTTCGCGCAAGTTAAAACACGAAAACGAGGAACTTCCACATGAACAACCAAACTTCCCTCCAAGGCTACTTCGTCCGAGTAGAAGAGGCAATCACCGCAGGCCATCAGTTCGAATCGGCCCGCACGACAGAGGAAGCTCTGCTGCACTACAACGTCGCTTTGGCCATTCTCGAAGTGCTGGCAGCCGGCACCAACGAGAAGCATCGCTTGCAACAGCTGATGGCGCACGTGCATGACCGACTGGGCCGTATCTATCTTGTCGGCCTTGACTGCACCAAGGCTGCTCCCCACCTCGAGGCTGCGGTGGTCGGCTATGACCGTCTCTTCGGCAGCGGCAACCGTCGCTCCTTCGAGGTGACGGTGCTGCTTGCTGAAGCCTGCGTTCGTGGTGGCCGCGCTGTAGCCGGGCAGGCTGCGGCCAAGGTAGCAACAGCGGTGCTGAAACAAGTGCCAGGCTATTGCAGTCCGTCGGCTGCTTACGCTTACTACTGGCTCTACCGCAGCGAGATGTTACTGGGAAATCAGGAAGCTGCTGCTGCTGCTGCCAGCAACATGGGTGCTTACCTTGTTGCCAATCCCGATGTGCTCAATGGTGGCACTGCCAGTCTTTTACTGAGGGAGGTGTCTGATGGAAACGAAATCGTGTTTTGAGTTGGTGGGTTTGCAGAATGCTCCTTCTGCTGGCCTCCCCTCGCTCAGCATCAAGCCGACGGACGCACAGTGGCCTGCTGCCTACAAAGCGTGGCTGGCCGGTGGCAACCCAACGGATTCTGCTGAATGGAAGAAAGGTGTTTTCTTGATTTACGTGAACGTCGGTGACGTCCACTAGATCGAGATAGAGCCCGGCTTGCCTGGCTCTATCTCGAGTTTTCTTTGTCGACTTCTCTCCTTTCTCTCTAACCGTAGTTAGGAAACAAAATGAGACTGTATGAGTTCATCGTGAATTCCATCGTCATCGTCGGTGGTGGCTCTCTGATCGCAGTTCCCAATGGCTTGGTCGGCTTCGGCCTCTTCACCGCTGCCAATTTGTATACCGATTCGCTGATGACGGCTGCTCTCTTCACCGGCATTGGCGGCATCGTCTGGGCCCAACTGCTGTTCGGTGTGATCATGACATTGCCGTTCCCGCCCTTCAACTTTCCACGTTTGTCGCTGAAGCAGATGCTCGGCTGGTACATTGCCTTCGGCATCGGCTACGGCCTTGGCCCGGTGCTGGCCAGCTTCATCCATCAGTGGTCAGTCCTTTCTTCTTGGCCGCTGTTGGTCGGTCTGCTTTGCAGCGGTGGCCTACCGCTTCTGCTTGCGGGCTTGCTGCAACCGCTGGGCATCGTCGGCTTCCCCAATCGCAAGGTCGACTAGTTCGACGAGCGTGGCAAAGTCTCTGCCCTCTTTCTTTCTCTCCCCTCCCTTCCCTTCCCTTCCCTTCCACTTCACTTCGAAAGCAAATCATGAATCTCGTCGCTCGCATCATCATCATGGCTCTCCTCTTCGCCTACGCCTTCCCCGCCATCGTCCCCGGTGTTGCCATCCATGGCGGCTTCTGGCCCCAGGGCATCGTTTGCGGCGCGCTCTTCACCGGCGTCAGCGTGGTTGTCGGCCTCTTGGCGGCGGTCATCGGCCTCAGCACTTTCGGCATCGGCTTGATCGTGCTCGTCGTCCTGCAGATGTTCATCCCGGCAGTCACCCTGCAGCTGACGTCCTTTTGGTTCCCCGAGCGCCTCACCGTGGCCAGTTGGGAAGCTGCAGTCGTCGCCGGCCTCTGCATCTGGCTGGTCAACCACGTGTTCGGTCTTCTGAGCCGCCGCAGCACCGGCAGCCGCTGACAGCAGCTTCTCACTGGATCTGGGCCAACTAGTTTAGTTGGTCCAGCAATACTCGCTGCACAATTCTATAGGACAAATAGACTATGTCTCTCAGCAATGATCGTCATCCCGAAATCGTGTTCACGTACAGCAACAGCATGCTGGTCGTTTCCGAAGAGCGCGTCAATGGCGGCTATCGTCATTTCTGCAGTTACTCTAATACGGTCGAAGTGCACAGGAGCGGTGCTCCTAGGGCGACGACTGGCAATGTGCCGACTCGTGCTCTGGTATCGCGTCGCGATCTTTTGGATGAGACTCCGGAGGGTATCTTGAGCGCTCCATTGACCGGCGAAGGCGCCAAGGCAGTCAGTTCCAGCAAGCCTGTCACCCTCAATCTGGGCAATGCCATGATGATCGCCGTCCCCGCCAAGCCTGGCACTGTTGATGGCGACAGCCTCGTCCCCAAGGGCAAAGTCTCATCTTTCATGAGCGCCAACAGCGATACCTCTGCGCCTCAGTCACCGAGCCCTCGCGTTGACCCCATTGGTGGTGTCGAAGTCATCTCCAACTTCGACAACGGCATTTACGACGTGGTGATTGCTGACCGCGCCGAGAAGATCGTCAGTGCCATCGGTGCCGTTGCCGAGGCCAAGCGTCCTCAGCTCAATGCAGCGCTTTTCGCCAAGCTCGACAAGCTCTACCCCAGGTGGACGTTCCTGCTCTTCTGTTTCTCCGAGGCCACAGCTGCTCAAGCCGGTTGCGCCAATGTCAGCTACGAGCCGATGCCGGGCTTCGACCATAAGCTCTCTGGGCTTGGTGATTTCTACAACGGCGAACTCGAGCACCAGGGCCTTCACAATCGCAGCTTTCTGCTGGCTTCTTTCCGCGTTTGGTGATTGCAAGATCGCCATACCAGCCGTTCTTCGTTTGACCGTTTAACAACAGGAGCCGTTTATGTCAGCCAAAATTTTCGAGTTCAAGCCCAAGTTGACCACTCCGACGCACAGCCTTTACCGTGTGATTTTGGAAGCGTTCAATCAGGCCTACGTGCTCAAGGTGACCGCTCAGGCATTGTCGGCCCGGCAGTCGCTCGACGCTGTTACCTGTGTCACGCTGTCTGTGCATGAACAGAAGCAGCGCGTTCAGCAGATTGCCACCGCAAAGTACGAGGCTCAACTGGTGGAAAAGACGGCGGGCAACGTCGGTGAAACCTTGACCTACCGGCGCTCCGATTTCCCCAGCGACTTGAGCTTCTACCTGCGCCAGTCGCATGCCCTCGACGCCGAGATCAAGGCCATCGAAGCGCAGCAGATCTGCTCTGGTCTGCTTGCCGATGTCGCCGAGTGTGAAGGTCACGATCGCCCCGTCGGCGAGTGTGATTTCCTCAAGGCCAAACTCGGTCGCCAGCAAGCCGAATCTTTGGCACTGCAAGGCAAGATTGTCGCGCTGTCTGCTCCTGCCGGCGACTCTGCTTCAGCCTCTTGCCCAAGAGCTGGTGCTGCACTGCTTGCGGTGGTACTGCCGACGAGCTGAATGACTCGTCGCTTCTTTCTTCTCCCCTTCCCCGTTCTCTTCCTCATCCCCACCTTTTGATTGGAAATATATGAAATCCTTGCGTTCGAAACTGGTCGTCGCCTCCGCCCTCGTACTTCTGTCTGGCCTCAGTGCCTGCAATCGTGAGTCGGTGGACGCTCCTCCTGCGCCTGCTGCCGACGGTGTCTACCTGCAAGGCCTGGTCGACCAAGATCTGGCGAACATCCCCTCCGGTGGCAACCTCGTCAATTGTCTGCGACTGAACACCCACGTGGCCGGTCAGTATGCCCTGATCGAAGTCCTCTGTGACGGCGGCGAGAGGCTGGAATATGTCTACCATGCCAGCGGTCGCACGGTGTTCGTGGGCAAGGTCTGGTACGCCAACAAGGACATCCCTCTGCTCACCGAAGAGCAGATCATTAGCGACATCGGCGCACCGCAGATGGAGGCGTGGATGCTGATCGACATGCGCGATCGCCCGCACTTCAAGCATCAAGGCAAGTAAGCGTCTTTAGCTCAGCGAGAAGCGAGAAAATCTCTCGCTTCTCGTAACTGATTCAACTCACTCAAATTCACAGGTGGCAAAATGGAACACTTTATCTCGCTCTTCCCTTCTGCGCTGACTTTTGCGCTGGCCGTGATCTTGCCGCTGTCGCTTTTTGTCTGGCAAAAGCGGCGCGATGCCGCTACTGGCGGTGCCATCGCTCTGGCCTTTGCGGCAGCTCCTCCGCTGCGCCGCGGCTGCTACGGCGGGTCTGGTCGTTGTCGTCGTCAAGGTGGCTTCACCTTGATCGAGCTGCTGGTTTGCATGGCCATTCTGGGCATTCTGGCCATCATCGTCGGCACCGTCATCTATTTCACCTTCTTCAGCGGCAGGGTGCACATCAGCTTCTCCTAGTCGCTTCCAACTGAGGCTTACAGCCTGCGAAAGGTCTGTCATGAAAATTCGTCTTCAATCTTTCACCGGCGGCATAACCCTGGTCGACTTGGCCATCGTCTTCGCTGTGGTGACTGTGGTGGGTGCGCCGTCGGTTGCTAAGGGCTTGTTCGTCGCTGCATTGTGTGCGCTCTTCCTGGTGGTGGCGCTGACGGTGCTCGCTGTCGTCCGCGCTGTGGGGCTGCTTTTCCGTCTGGTTCGCGGGCAGGCGACGCCATGAGCGGCTTCCTCCAACTCTTTCCGGCCAACACCAAGGTGGCGCGCTTCAGTGCGGCCACCCTCCCTCTTCTCGAAAGT
>LNEX01000581.1 GCA_001464165.1 bacterium Ga0077546 | reverse complement strand
AATCGTATTCTCGTCCATGTCGATGTTGCATTCAAAGCCTATGGATTTACAGCCGAAAAGGGCTGCTAGGGTTTTATCATCCAAGCCAAGAAAGCTTTCCACATTTGCTTTCGCGATCTTCCAATTGTTGCCTTGCTCATTGTCTTCAGCCCGAGCCGGCAACACCAATTCGCACGTTAGTATCACCGCTATCAATAGGCTCAGTCGCAACGATATTTTCACGCGCTTAAATTGATCGGTGTTCATGCCTTGCTCATAGCTTCCTTTGAGTCTGGTAATTGTATTTCTTTTGCTAGGAAAAGGCGATGGAGTTATGTTCTCTCGATTCCATAAACTGTCAGATATTTTGTAAAAAATCTGACAGTTTTGGAATTACAGAATCGAGGCAAAAAGCCATGTTTATAAACAAAAAACTTTTGTGTTACCAGGTGTAGTAGGTATAATTCTTTAAAAAGGCTGAGTACGAGCAGCGTTGAAGCAGCGTAGAAACAAAAGGGAAGGCGACATGCCCAGAACTTTGTCGGTTCTGAGCATGCCGCCGCCTTTCTTATTCGAGCAAGTCGTCGATTGGCAGGCACGCTTTGAGCAAGTGCCGAGAGTGAGACGTTTGGTTCATGGCTTCGAACACTGCGGTGAGCAGCACTGTCAGCTGACCATGAGAAATGGTGTCGAAGTTTTTCGCTTCGACTTGTTTGACGGTGGTGTCGACTTCGGCGAGAAGCTTCGTGGCTTCTGCGTGATCGCTGTCGACAGGAGATTTCGCGGCGATGGCGTTGAGGTTGATCAGCTCCTTTTTCAGGATGCCGAGATTGACTTCAACTGTGTGACGCAAAACAGCGCGATTTTCCTGCGCTTGTTTGCGTTCATCCAACCAGCCATAAATGGCTAGTGCCACCACCACGATGATGATGATTGTTATCCAGGTATTAGACATAAAATTGCCTTTGAGGTGTTTTATTTGCCCGACATCTGCGCTTCGAACTTGGCGTCGCAGACGAAGCCTTTGGCCAGCAGCAGAGCGCGGGTTTCTTCGCGGCCGACGTCGCTGACGAAGGTGCTTTCTTCCATCTCGCTGTGGTTTTCGGGCAGATGGCTGAGCACGAAATGGTCGAGCTGGTCGGTGTAGCCGTAGCCCGTGCGCTTCAGCAAAGCGATTGGGCAGAGGATGTACCAGACGTCGCCGTCAGCAGCTTCTTCTTCGCTGCAGACGTAGAAGCAGAAGTCGCTGGGCGGAAAGAGGTCGTGGGCGCGGATGAATTCGATGCAGGCATTGGTGCCATACATCTCACCGAGGGCTTCGCCAGCGGGGCTGTCGGGGTCGACATCCCAGGGAGCCAGGCCCTTGTACTTGGTGCTGACGATGGCACCATTTTCTTCGTTAACCAGGGCTTGCAGGGGCAAGGCCCTGTGATGAAAGACGCGCACAATGGGCTCGCCTTTCTTGCCACTCTTGGAAATGCGCTTCCAGTTGTCGCTGTCGCTGCCATATTCGGGGGGGAAGTTGGCAGCGACTGCCTTGGCGCAGTCTTCGGTGGTGATTTTGCTCATGATGTTCGCTTGAAGTTTTGGTCGAGTTGCAGAATTCAGCATAGGCCCAGTAGTTCAGCCTGGTAGCTGGTGCTGGAGAGCACGGCCACGCTGCTTCCGGGGAGTTGCGCTGGAGCTGCGGTGAAGAGATAGAGGCGAAGCACTCGCTTTTTGTCGAGGAACGCAGCCAGATCGGCTGGTTTCTCTTCTTGCTTGGTTCGCACTACCATGCCGTTTTCGAGGTCGCAGACAACGATGTGAGTCGCTGCTGCAACCGATGGGGCGACAACGAAACTGATCGCTGCACCGTCGCTGCATGCATTTTCCACCACAGCGTAGGCGATGCGGTGGCGCGCTGGCTCTGGCTTCTCGAACTTGACATTGAGTTCGCAGTCGCTAAAGCCGTTATCAAGCAAGTACTGCTTGATGTGATACTCGATGCCGTATTTCAGGTGCGAGATAGTGCCAGTGCGGTGTTCGGTGGTGATAGTCAGAATGCAGACCGCCGTCGAGCCAATTTGGAAAGTTTTCAGGCTTTCCACTTTGTTGACTCCGGCCACAGCCAGACAACGTTTGGTGATTTCTTCTTCGTGCTCTTGGCCAATCGAATGCTGCAGGAGCACTCGCAGACCACCTTGAAAAAGCTCGTAGCCGGTGTGAGCGATGGCGAAGGCCACCACCAAACCAAGCGGATACTCAAGCCAAGGAGCGTTGAAGAGATATTCGCCCACCACACCAATCACGGTAATGACTTCGATGCGGCCGTCGCTGGCGGTTTCTTTGCCGTCGGCAATCATGCTGGCATGACCACCACGCTTGCCCATGGCGATTTGGTAGCGACTGACCAGCAAGGAGAGTATGACACTGCCAATGGTGATAGCTAGCACCCAGGGTAGAGTGGAAGTGCTCATCAAAAGCGGTTCATGCACTGGCAGTGGCAGCAAGGCACGGACGGCTTGGTCGACGCTGGGTGCCAGAGAGAGAAGCCCAACTGCACTCTTCAGCGCGAATTGAACAGCCATCACCAGTAGTGCACCGCCGATGGCCAGAGACGTGAAGAATTCCACGTTTTTCTTGCCGAAAGGATAGTCGCTACTGGCTGGTCGTTTGGCCACCCAAATCACCACAATTACTGCCAAGGCTTCGAGGATGTCAGCCAAGTTGTGGTAACCGTCGCCTTCGATCATGGGCGAATTGATTTGGTGGCCGACGGTGATTTTCAGTGTGGCCTTGACCACATACATGAGAATCACCAAGCTCATCACCCCGAAGGGGTTGGTGAGGAAAGCAATCAGACGTTGCTTCAAGCTGACGTTCGAGCTTTGCCCAGAACGTTGCTGCAAGCTTTGCTTAGAGTCCCTTGGCTCGCGGCGAAGCAAGCGCTAGGAGCGGGATCGGCGTCTTGCGCAAGGTCTGGCTGACATAGCAGCCGATGGTGGTCTTGGCCGAGCGCGACATGACGATCAGCCGAGCCGACTGGCGCAGAGCACATTGCAGCAAGCCCTCCACCACATCGTCGGCCGTTTCCACCACTGCCGAGCATTCCACCCCAGACTTTTCTGCCATTGATTGCAGGGTCTTGAGCAGGGCCTGGGCCGAGTCACACATATGCGACTTGGGGTCAGCTGCTGTCAGCCCTGGGACCGACCAGGTGGTGTGATACAGCACCACGGGCAATCCGAGTTTCTTTGCCAGGGCGAAGGCGACTTGGGCTGCGGGCATTACCGATTGACCGTCGCCGAAAGGAACGAGAATCGGACCGTTGCCACGACCAAGCAAGGTGCTTTCGCGGCAAGGAAAGAGCACTGATAGGTCGGCGCGCTCGAAGGCGAGGTTGTGGTCGACGATCACCCCGTTGGCGGCATGGCTGCTATCGAGCACGATTGAGTCTGGCGTCAGATTGGTCTTGGTCAAGACGTCCGAGCGAACCAGGTTGGCTTCGGTGGCCATCAGGGCGTCGGCTGCGCTCCCGTCGATCAAAGCGGCGCCATCGGGGTCGCTGCGCAGATAGACATGGAGCGGTTGGTCTTGAGCAGGACCGACTTTAAAATCTCCGACTTGAGCGGTGTGCTTGTCACCGTTGGTTGTTGGGGCTTCGGCGCCGTGGAGCTTGCTCCACAAGTCAGCGGCGAAGACGAGTGCCAGGCGACCAGTGGCCGTCCGGCTGTACACACAAGAGATTTGGGTCATGGTTATCCTTGCAGTTTTTGCCCTGAGGCGAAATTGAGATGGATCGCCGTCAGCTCGTACCGACCGAGGTCGGTGAGCGGGCGGTTGGCCATGATGTATTCACGCACCCCGGGTTTGCCCTCTTCGGTGCGGGTTCTGCCGTCACCGTTGTAGAGCTCGCTGAGACGGGTGACGTGGTAGAGGAAGCGCCGCAAGTCGCAGGCGCTGCCAGGGCTTTCGAGGAGGCGGCTGAGGGTCATGAAACGCGGGTCGTTTGCTCCCAATTTGTCCACTGCGGCAAAACTGAAGCCGGCATGCGCTTCGAAGCTGCTAAAGCTGGTGCGTTTCAGCTCTTTGGCGTGGAGTTTGACCAGGTGGGCAATTTCCGGATAAGCAGCGGCAATGGCGGCGAGGGTGTTCTTCCAGTTGGCGATGGCCAGTTCACGGTGCTTGCCGCCTTTCTTGGGAGAACTTGGTTTTGGGAAAGTCAGCAGGTGGAAGGTGAAACCCTCAGCCAGCTTTCGTTCGACATAGGCTTTCGTGTAGCCGATGCTGCTCAACATTGTCAGACCTGGTTTGTCGACGATGGAGATGAGGCCCGATGGACCCATAACCATGACTACGCGACGGTCAGCTTCTTCAGCTAGGGTCGGTACGTTCGAGGTTGGGCGCAAGCGGATGATTCTGCCGTAGCGACCTCGGGTAGCGACACGGGCACTGCTTTTCGTAGCGCTTGGCGTTGGGTGATTGGAACCCCTCGGCCTATTTGCTGGTTTCGCTGGTTTTTTCATCATATTCAAGTGTTCCCTATAAATGGGATGTTGGAAATTGAGAATTCGGGACCCGTCAGACTGC
>LNEX01000580.1 GCA_001464165.1 bacterium Ga0077546 | reverse complement strand
ACCGAGTCGGTGATGCTGGACTAACCTTCTTTCTCAAAGATGGCAAAGTAGAAAAATTCAGATTCAGTTCAGACCGCTACATTCCTGGCACCTAGACTCGCTTGTTCAATTATACCCTTCACTCAACGCATGGTTTCTTGATACAGAATGAACAAGACAAATTGTAAGAATCACTTATTAGGCTCGTTAATCGCTAGCTTAGTTGCCAGTTCTTACAGCGACTCCCACAGCACTTCTATGGCCTTCGCTGCTGACAATCAGAACCAAGACTCGATAAGCCAACAAACTCTTGCCGAAATGACAGACGAAGACTGCTGGAAAATTGCAGGCGAAAATTTCGGCAGCTTTGGCAGTATGTCTCCATCAGCAATAGAAAAACTATTCGGAAGCTCACGAGCTAGCAACGACAATAAAGCGGAGTGGGAAGGAATGAGCTATCAACACGTTCGGTTAGACAATGACACCGAACTTGAACTATCTAGGACCATAAGACTTATCGACGAGATCAGTCTGATACCAACCAATCAAGACACAAAAGCAATACACCTCAGATTAAACGATGAGTTTGAATACGATTGGCAAAGCGACACAGAATACACCTATGCATCCCGCCGATTTGACGACCAATACTGGGCAGTCGTCAAAACAAACTTCAAGAATCTCCCCGGCAAAACCAAAGAAGAACTAAGAAGGTTACTTGGTCCGGAAAGATGCTCATCAGAATCAAAACAGACTGTTGACTATAGAATCGGCAATCAAAGACTGCGGTTTTACCTCAACAACAATCGTGTCTCTTTCCTGAAGCTAATCACCGACAAGTACGGCAAAGAGAATTGGTTTCTATCTAAAGTTACTCCGGCAAAGCCTCACCCTGAACTATGGCCAATATTTCAAACCCAAATTGACAGACTTCCTGGCATGAGAACAGAAAAGTACGAGTCACTAGTGCAAAACTCCATAGAAAAAGAAGCAGCAAATTCAAAAAGTGCCCAAAGCTCATCGAATAGACCACGGCAGCGCGATTACAAAATAGATAAATGGCAGCTTGATGATCGAATTAGCAGCACAGTGTTTTTACAACATGGCTTCGTGCAGTCTATTGACTTTGAGCCCATTGAGATAACTGAAGATCGCAAACGAGCCCACGGCCTTGTTCGAATAGGCTGGGGCGATTCAAGGCCAAGCGACGAAGATGCTGTATACACCGGCGCAAAACGACGCGATGAAGCTACTTATTGGGCAGCCATAAAACCAAATCTGCAAAAATTGATCGGAATGAAAAGGCTAGAAATACTTACCTTACTCGGCCCAGAGCGCTGTTCTTCTGAAGCTGGCAAAAGTATCGATTACAGAGTTGGCAACAGTCGACTAAGCTTTTTCTTGCAAAAAGATACAGTCGTTGGTTTTCAATTGACGAACGATATGTATCTGCACGATACATAGGTCATCCGCCCTATGAGCAGTTACTGCGAGTTCCAAGTAATATCCCCTGATCTTCTCTTACCCTTAGTGCCAAACAGCATCCAAGCTTGACTCATTTTTCTAGTGAAAATGAGACAAGTTCGGCAGGAGGAAAAAGCACTAGGAGAGCCACTATTTACTCAATCAATGCAAACTAATCAACTGTCTACTGAACGGAGGATGTGACAGAAAGCGGATCATGTCAAATTTCCCAAAAAACTCAATTTAACCATATTCTATAGTATTAAAATATAAAAAGAGAAGAGCTAGTAAAATCCAGGCGTGGCCTAGATTTAGACTAACTCTCCCCCAAAACATCATTACCGCTTATTCTTTCTTGGCCTCTGCATCGTTGACACAGGCATTGCCACCGCAGCAGTTACCAGCGTCAGATGATTCTTCAGCATCCTGCTTGTAGAGCAAATTCTCCACGAGCTTGCGGTACGAATCGACCACCGGCAAAATCGAAGCAATTTCAATCGCTTCATCAGCAGCATGGAGGCCGCGGAAGTTGACGCCAAAGCCACAGGTGGCAGGCACTTCCAGGGCGCTGAGATAGCAGCCGATGTTGGAAGGTCCGCAAACGAAGCTGGTCAAGGTGCGACCATGGGCGTCACTGGCAGCAGCGATGAAACTGGCAACCAGCGGGTGATCAGCGGCGAGCTTGTAGGGCGGCCAGCTTTCTTCTTCTTTGATGATGCAGGCTTTCTTGCCATTCGTCACAGCGCCATCCACCTCGTCGACCGCTTGCTTGATCAGCACTCGGGCGTCAGCAGCAGTGAAAGAGGGAGTGAGGCGCACATCGACATTGATGGTGCAGAGGTCTGGCACCTGAGCGAAACCACTGCCACCATTGATGGCTGTGATTGTCAGTTTCGGACCGAAATAGAAATCTTGATCCGCTTCCTTGGGCAGGGCAATGGCGCTCAACTTGGAAGCAAGCAAGACAGCTTTGGTCACAGCACTGTCTTTGACAGGCTGGCTGCTACCGGCATGCTGAGCGAATCCTGGCACGCTGATGCTGACGCGATAGAAACCGCGGGCACCAACTGCGATGCGATCATTGCCCGGATAGCAGATAACCAAACCATCCGGCTTCTCCACTTTGGAGATGTATTCTTTCACGCCGCCAAAGCCCCCGGTATGCTCATCTCCATCCAAAAGAATGGTGAGCTTGCCGTGCATCTGGTCGCGGCGTTTCTGAAATTCCAAAGCCAAGTGGCAGAGAATCGCAACCGCCACTTTCGAGTCAGCAGAACCACGACCATAGAGCCAGCCGTCTTCGATGACAGCGGCGAAAGGTGGCTTGGTCCAAGAGGCCAAATTACCAGCTGGTGCAGTGTCTACACAAGCGTCGAAGCAGTAGGTCGGGCCAGGCAGTGCGCCTTGAATCTCGATCACAACGGCCACAGGATCCGGAAGCACAACAGTGGAGGCAGGCGGCTTTCCCGTGAAGGTGGCAGCAGCGGTCGAAGCACCAGTTGCAGGATTCGCCAACAGCAAACGATGATTGACGCCGCGTTCGGTAAGCCAAGTTGAAATGGCTTGCAGCATCGGTTTGGGTTGATCGATTCCGCCTTGTGCGGGGATTTTCACCAACTGAGCAGTGAAAGCAACGATGCTTTCGGTTTGGTCAGGAGCCGCAGTCGGAGGAATCTGGGAAGAGTTTTGAGTGGACATTTTGCCTTGGGGTGTCAAGTAATATATGAGTATATACGAAAAATTTTAGGCTGAAAAAAGCCAAAAAAAACGCCCAGGATAATCAGGAAAACCTGATCACCTGGGCGTCCAAAAATGGATTTTTTTGCTTAGTCGAAGCTGTAGCTCAGCGGGCGCTGCGCCAACTTGGGAGCTGCAGTCAGATCGAAGGCCGGGTCAGGAAAGAGCTTTGTCGGCTTAGTCCATTCGGCAGGCACCACTTCGCGGTCATTGTTGGGACCGGGAGGCGAAGCAACCGTCTTGGTCACCTGACTCCAGGTGTACTCTTCGACCTTGTCGAGGCTACCATCAGGACGGTAGGTCTTCATGGTGCGATTGGTCCAAGCCATGGTCGGACGAATCTCCACCTGACCTACAACCTTGCCGCCCGGGTAGTAACGGATGATACGCTTGGCTGCGAGACCATCGGGATGCATGTCAGCGACTTCGCTGAGCACGTAGCCATCATTGACGTCACCAATGCGATCGGCAGGAATAGCAGAGTCAAGCACCACCCAGCGCTGAACGGTGGTAGGCGTTCCAGCAGCATTGTAGTAAGTGATCTGAACTGCCTTGGAGCTCGTGTTGTAACGACGCTCCATCTGCTTCTTGCCGGTCTTGCTGTCGTAGACAATCACAATCACCTCACTGGAGGTGTACTGAATCGTCTGCTGCAGCGTTGTACCGTCGGCAGCGTAATCGCTGACCGTGACGTCCCAATTGGAGAAGAGCACGTTGCGTGTGCGCTTACCATCGCTGCCAAAGAAGTCTTGCTTGGCCTTGCTGTAGTAACTGCTGTTGTCTTTGGCCAAGAGCGAAGCAATCGTGCCATCGAGATTGAAGACGCGTTCGTTCTTGAGCATACCAGTGGTTTTGTCAAAAACCTGGATGCTTTCGACGCCTTTTTTGTCGTCGCGGTAGACCGTAACGAGCAGGTCGTCATCTGCAGTGCGCACGGCCACTTCTTTCAAGCTGCCGTCGGGGCGATAGGCTGTCTGCGAAGCAACGGACGAACCGTCGCTCTTGAACAGCGTCTCACGCAAGACAATGCGATGGTCGAGGGTCTGCTTCAAAGGGTCCACAACTTCTGTGGATTCCTTATTTGAGACCGGCGTTACCGGCTCAGTCGGAACGGGATAGTACTCGATCAGCTTGGCGGCCTTACCGTTAGTGCCGAATTCAACCGTGGCAGAACCGCCGTCGAAGCGCTCGATGCGCATCGACACACGGGTGCGCTTGTCGGCTGCATACTGCACCAGGCGAACCTGCTCACCATACTGACCGTCCTTGAGAACGACAGTGGGCGCATGGGAACGCTCAGCAAAACGAGGTGAAGTGCCAGCCGAATTGCCGGCAAAAGCCATCAACGCCAACTTGAACAAGACCAGAAGAAATACGATGAGGACCGCTCCAATGGCGGTCTTTCGAGCATTGACTTTCATAGATCTAGACCTTTTAAGGTGGATGACAGGAGCGCCCCGACTTTGGAGTTAGTCAGGGCGCTCGATGTCTTCTTCTTTTTATGAGGTGGGCTGACCGTTGACGTTGCCGCCAGCGGAACCACCAGGTTACTCTTCGGTGGTCACTGCTTCGGGGTTAGCCGAATCGGTTCCACCGTTAGCTGGGCCAGCTCCATCTGGTCCAGTATCTTGGTCTTCGGCGCCGGAAGTGTCACCAGTTTCGCCACCGGTTTCATCACCAGCAGGCACGGTCTTGGCCGCTTCAGCTTTCGCTGCTTCGGCCAAACGAGCGGCTTCTGCGGCTTCTGCTTCGAGAGCTGCCTTGCGAGTCTCGAAGGCGTTGCGCACCTGGTCGATCATCTTCAGAGCAGTGGCTTCGATAACGGCAGCACCATCACGCGGCTGAGTACCCGATTTGCACAGGCCCCAGTAAGCGAGCGATGCCGCAGCGATGACGTGAGTGACGTGAATGTCACCCTTGTCGGTTGGCAGCTGCGACTCACCGTCCATCATCATTTCAGCCAACATCTGGGCCTTGGCCTCAGACTTGGGCGTCCAGTAAATCACTTCACCGGTGCTGACCTTGCCCAGCGATTCGAGGGGAGTGCGAATCAGCGCGCGAGCCACAAAAGGCGCGGCACGCTTGATGTCTTCCACCGGAATCTTGATGGTCGGACGACCCTTGGTGCCGTTGACGTCGCAACCCACGGCCTGGTCGGCCAGCAGGCGACACTGCTTGGCCTCATCGGGCATGCCGATCTCATCGAGGGCGGCAGCAACGATGTGCGCCCGGATGTAGTCGGGCGGGTGCGGCAGGAAGGACAGCGCCATCTGACCGTTGGCATTCTCTTCCATTTCATAGAAAGAGGAAGTGCGCAACAGCTGACGCTGGTTGAAGACGCCGCGCCGACGGGAATTGAAGGCGGAGAACGTCATCAACATGTTATAGAGGAAGGCCGGACCAGCAAGCAGAACGCCGCCAGAAACGTCGGCATCGACCTCACCGATGGTGTCGGCATACATCTTGGTCAGCAGATTGGCCAGGGGCACACGCTGCTTGCCGATGTTGACGTGCTCGCGAGTGAGCTTGAGTTCACCCTTACCAGCAGCCTGCATGATTGCCTTGCTCACCACTGCGGTCAGCTCTTCACCCATGCCTTCCACGTCATGGAAGACATCGTGGCGGAACTCGTGCATGTAGAGCACCAGCATCAGGGTGATGAAATGCCGCTCGTCGTGGGGAACTTCCAGAGCGTGTGCACGCACCGGACCACGGGTACCAGGCAGGGTAGCCGGACCTTCGCCACTGAAACGGGCAACGAAGGTATCACCAACGCCGAAGACGCGATTCTTCAGACGGGTGGTGACGTCGTTCGACAGAGGCTGCGAGGGGTCGTTGCCTTCGAAGAGCAAGAAAGCCTGCTCGACAGCGAAGACAACAGCGTCAAGCTGCTTGTAGCTGCCACCGCGCTGCTGACCGAAAGCATCGGTCCAGATACGCAGCACAGAAATGATCTGCTTGAGCTCTTCATCGAGCACTTCCACGGCCGCTTCAATCAAGCGACCCTCACCCACACCAGGGTTCTGAGCGCGCAGACCATCCAGCACCCGGGGAAGGGCGCCGAGATAGACTTCACGCAACTTGCTCAGCTGAGAGCTGAGGCTCTCCACGGCACGCTGGTACTTGGGACCCATGTTGTCGCGGGCCCAGTTGACCTTGTCGACCAAGTCGTCGAAACGCTCGGCGACAATGGCATCGTACTTGCCGTCTTCCAGAAGTTCCCGCAGACCGCCGGCCGCTACGAAGAGCGTGCCGTCGATGCCGTTTTCACGCGCCCGCTTTGACTGGGCGATGACAGCGGCTGGCTTGGGAATCTGGCCCAGGTTGGGCATACCGGGAACGAAGGTCTGATCTTTGCCGAGACCATCCCACGAATCTTTTGAATCATCCGAACACGCGCCGGTAATGTGTTCGTGGCTGTGGCCACTACCGGCAGTATCAAAAGGGCGCTGGCCCTTGCTTGACTTGGAGCCGATGCCGTCGGTGTTGACGTCGCCACCTTCAGCCTGTGCGGCCTTGGCGTCGGCTTGTTTCTTCTTCAGGCGAGTGAGCGCCCGAACGGTCAGGTCTTCGGCGTTGGGGAAAGGAAAATCCTTGTTGCCGTAGCCGGGGCAGATGACCACATGAGGACGACACGAACCATGATGGCCGTGCGGCTTGCGGTCGCTGCCGTCATCACTCGACTTGAGGTCGATGATGATTTGTACAGGTTTGTTATTTGACATGTTGACCCTTCTTCCGCTTGAAAGCGGGAGTTAAATTTCAGCTGTTTTCCAGCTGTGCAGTTGAAAAAAGCTGTAAAAAGACACCCCACCTGGCCCGGCAATTGCTTACCGAACCAAGTGAGGCGCTGTCGTGAGAGAGCGAATTTGTACTAAACGCTAATTACTTAGCGGTACTACAAACGGTGCGATGACCCTCAGGTCACCTCAGTCGCGGTAGTACTGGTCGGGAGTAAAGACGTCGACTTCGATCACTTTCCTCTTAGCGGCCTGCGCCAGCGACAGACGATCCGCTGCGGTCTGAGTGATCACACCAAGTGTGACTGCCTGAGCGGCAATCGACTCGTTGATGGCACCACGAGGCAACTGCCTCGACCTTTGCGCCGTGATGATGCTGTCAACCGTCGCCTGGGCCTCGGTGGTGAGGCGGAAGGCATGGATCAGTTGACCGAGCCCCGGAGCCTCTTCGTGGTCTACGAAGACGCCTTCGGTGAGACGATTGAACTGGTCTCCGTAGGTCTGCAGAGTCCTTGCCGCCTTGCGAGCGACTGCATCAGAAGGTGCATGGCCAAGCGGGTTGATCCGCAGCATTGCCATGCCTACCGTGCGCATCAGGAAACCGAGGACGGGCGCTTCGAAATTGGCATAAATGCCTTCGAAGGCCGTCTGCACTTCGCTGAGTGCCTTGGACAGAGCGTAGTGCACCAGCGGCAGGTCTTCCTTGCGACGCCCTTCAGCCTCGAAGCGCCGGAGCGCCGAGAAACCGAGCAGCATCCAGGCGACCGCATCAGCGTAACGTCCGGTGAGCATCTGGCGCGACTTCAGCTTGCCACCAACCGTGAACATAGCCAGGTCGGTGAGAGTGCCGAAATGCGCCGCAGCCCAACCGAGGCGCCTGTAGTAGGTCTTGGTCTCGGGAGCGACTTTGGGGATGCTCGTGGTCCAGCCGCGAGTGAGGCCCCGCACGCCGGTGCGCACCATGCCCAAACCGAAGTGCAGCATCCAGCCGCACAGGTTGTTACGGAAGGCTGGCACGTCATTGTCGTCCACCGCATGCACCACCTTGAGCGCATACGGATGGCAGCGGGTCGCACCCTGACCGAAAATCATCAGCGTGCGGGTGAGGATGTTGGCACCCTCAACGGTGATACCAACAGGTGCTCCGGTGTATCCCTTGGAGAGGATGTTACGCGGGCCCTGCATGACGCCAGCGCCGGCGAAGACATCCATGGCATCGATACCGGCCTTGCGGGCGATCTCGGTGGTGTATGCCTTCAACACAGCGGAGGTCACTGGGGGCTGAACGCCCGAATCAACGGCCGAGCAGACGAAGATACGCGCCGCATCCAGCATGTAGGTCATGCCGGCCACCGAGGCTACCTTCTCCTCGATGCCTTCCATCTGACCAATCTGGCGATTGAACTGCGACCTGACCATCGAATATGAACCGACGGCGGCTGCCGACAGCTTGAGGTTGCCGACCGCACCAGCCGGGAGAGAGACGCAGCGACCGCCGGCAAGCTGCTCCATGAGCATCTTCCAGCCGCCTCCGGCGTAATCAACTCCGCCAATGATGTTCTCGACCGGAACGACCACATCCACACCCTTGAGCGTGCCGTTATCGAAGGGCTCGCCAATGGGGATGTGGTGATTACCGTTGACGAAACCGGGAGTGCCCTTGTGGATCAGCACGCAGGTGATGCCGATATCGCCCTTGTTCTCCGCAGTGGCCTTGCCGGTCAGATTGTCGGGATCCGACAGCTGAAGGGCAACGGTGCAGAGGTTGGCGATGGGCGCCAGCGTGATGTAGCGCTTCTCGAAGTTCATCCGGATTTTGACCTGGCCGTCGGTGTCACGGAAGACCACACCTTCAGACTTCATGCTGGCCGCATCAGAGCCGGCTTCCTTTTCGGTCAGACCGAAGCAGGGCACGAACTCGCCGCTGGCCAACTTCGGCAGGTAGAACTTCTTCTGTGCATCAGTGCCGTAGTGGATGATCAGTTCGCCCGCACCAAGCGAGTTGGGGATCATCACCCGTACACCGACGGTGAACGAGTAGGGCGTGAGGATGTGCAGGATGGTCGAGACGGCCAACCGAGAGAACTCGCGGCCTCCGTACTGCTTCGGGATAATCAGCCCCATAAAGCCCTGGGCTTTGATGAAGTCATCGACGTCCTGCGGAACCCGGCGCGTCTGGCCGACTTCGTAGTGGTCGAACATGCGGCACAGCTCGACGAGAGGGCCGGCGATGAAGGCTTGCTCTTCTGCAGTCAGCCCGCCGTAGGGCTTCTCGAGCATCGAACGGAAGTTGGGCTTGCCAGCGAAGATATCGCCATCAAGCCAGACATCTCCGGCCTCAAGCGCCTGTCGCTCGGTTTCGGAGATTTGCGGGAGGACTTTCATCTTCTTCATCGTGTTGAGGATGAAGCGGAAGAAAAAGTCGCCCTGACGGCCCTTGCTGGAGCTCCCACTATTGGGACCAGCAACTGACCCCTGCGGATTTTGCTTGTTGTTACTCATGTGAGTTCCTACTTTAGATGGTTGAATTTCTGCAGACACCAAAATTTGTCTGCTTATTGTTTGGGAAGGACGACTGCCTTTCAGAAAAGAAAGGCAGAGGAAAGAGATGCGGCATCACCTGGTAAACAATCACTGAGCACAAGTGCCCTAAAAAGCACCGCTGCAACAACGAATCACAGCGGGAGGGCAAGTTGCAATGCATCAGTGAATGTCACCAGGCTACTAAGCAGCACTTGCCAGATGGCAGCCACTTCTTAGTTGATGCCGCATTCCTATACAGAGAGAAAGAGAGAGCTTAGACAGTGACGCCGACGTCGCTCCAAGCCTGCTTCAGCTTGGCGACATGCTGCGGGCACATCTTGGTGCAGTTCTCCACCGTCTTCTTGGCGAAGTCGGCGATGGAAGCGGTGCTGCCGACGCGGTTGGTGCCAGAGTTCGACTCCCACCACACGTGCGCCGGCTCCTTCCAGGAGTAGCCGCCGACGGCGATGGCGAACAGGGCGAAGGCCTTGTTCGGGATGCCCGAGTTGATGTGCACGCCACCGTTGTCGCCCGAACCACGGTACAGCTTGCTGTAGTGGTCAGGCTGCGGGTCCTTGCCCAACTTCGGATCGTTGTAGGCAGTGCCCGGGGCGATCATGGAGCGCAGGGCCTTGCCCTTGATGGTGGGGCCAAAGATGCCTTCACCGACGAGCCACTTGGCCTTGTCAGCGGTCTCCTTGTTGAGCCACTGCCGGAAGCAGACGCCCATCACATCGGAGAAGCTTTCGTTCAGCGCACCAGATTCGCCCTGGTAGTCGAGACCAGAGGTCATTTCGGTGACGCCGTGGGAGAGCTCGTGGCCGACGACAACGGGCTCGACGAAGGTGACGAAGATCACGCCATCGCCGTCGCCGTAGGTCATCTGCTGACCGTTCCAGAAGGCGTTGTTGTAGTTGCGGCCGTAGTGGACAGTGCCCACCAGGTTCATGCCCTTGCCGTCGATGGAGTTCCAGCCGAATTCCTGCAAGAGGAAGTCGCGCATGCCGCCATGGTAGTCGTAGGCATTGTCGGTGGTCTTGTCGCCGGTGACCTTTTCGCCTTCGAAGCGAGCGCGGGTGCCAGGCAGGCGCGTTGCGTTCTTGGCGTCATAGATCTGGCGCTCGGCCTTGCCGGCGGCGAGACGGTAACGGACGGTGTGGTTGCGGGCGGCCTGGGACAGCTTCTGGGTGGCCAGAATGGTGGTGACCAGGGAGAGATTGTTCGGGTTGCGGTTGGCAAGCTCGAGCAAGAACGAAGACGGGATGAAACCGTCGAAATCGCGGTGTGTCATGGTAGTTTCCTTTCGCAAAATGCGAGATTTAGAGGGTTGAGTTAGAAAATTGCTTAGTTTCAAACACGCTGAATCCCCACCAAATCGGCTCTAGAAGCAAGCATCCAACTAGCAAGCCATCTCCTACGCGCACTGCGCGTGGTATCAGAGATGGTTGAAGTTAGAACGTGCTTGTTTTTGAGTTAGATTTGAGAGGAAGAGGGGTGGAAGAACTAAACGTGATGTAACCCTATGAAATTACAGATCAGGAATTCAAGAAGAGTCTATACACCTAAGATATATTGAAGATCTGGCTGCCAAGAGGCACTAATGGCGAGGGTTGCGTCAACTAACGAGAACTGGTCACACTGAAGCTTCCCGCCCTCTGCTAATTATGAGAACGAGAAAATAATTAGCCCTAGAAAAACCAATTTTTAGTGAGCTATCAAACTGATTCAACCTGGTTGCCAAGAAAATTGTTTCTCATTTTGCTTTAGCAATGGCGCAACAGCGCATCCACTTGTCAACTTTCAAACAACCTTCCTGCAAGCATTAGCAGGCTCAAAAGCGAGGCAACTAAGGCTTCTTTACTTAAAAGCTCATGAGCATTTATTAGCTTGAGCAGAGTTGATTCTCAAGAGGCGTTTTACGTAACTTGGTTATATATCTCCTTCACTGCTCTTAACTTTGGTCCAATCGCTGAACATCAGTCTCTAACCACATCTGGAAACTTCCGCGCGCAGACATCAGTTGTCATGCTCAACAACATGCTTCTGCAAATGTTACGCGCAACTAATTTCCTGTCAAAATGTGGTGAACAGCTGAGAACAGCTTGAGCCAAAGCGCGAGCTTGTGCTTGAGATTCCGTCACCTAATCCTCCTAACGGAGATAACTCAAAGTAGGGATACAACTATGTGCATGAAACATCACATGTCTGGGGGCACTGCAACGGTAGACCAGTCTTTCCGTCTGCCCAAGACCGTTAAACCAAGCAACTACAAGATCAGTCTCACTCCCGACCTGACGAATTTCACCTTCGCCGGCACAGTCGAGATCGATGTTGATGTACTTGAAGCGACCAGCACGGTCAAACTCAACGCCAAAGAGCTCGTCATCACAGCCTTCTCGGCAACGAACTCGGCTGGCACTCGACTCGATGGCAAAATCTCCCTCGACGAAGAGACCGAGATTGCCACAATTTCTTTCGACGGCACTCTGGGCAAAGGGGCCTGGAAGCTTTCCTCTGTCTTCACCGGCACACTGAACGACAAGCTCAAGGGCTTCTATCGTTCGATCTGGACCGACGAGCAGGGCAAGAAGCACACCATCGCCACCACCCAGTTCGAATCCACCGACGCTCGACGCGCTTTCCCGTGCTTCGACGAGCCTGAATTCAAGGCCACCTTCGACGTCACCTTGACGGTCCCCGAGGAGCTCACTGCTCTTTCCAACGGCGCCATCATCAAGAGTGAATCGGTCGGCAACGGCCTCAAGGCTGTAAGCTACGAACGCACCATGAAGATGTCGACGTACCTCGTCTGCTTCTGCATCGGCGAATTCGTCTCCTCCAAACCGGTCATGGTCAACGGCATCGAGACCCGCATCTGGTGCGTGCCTGGCAAAGAAGACATGACAGAGTTCGCTCTGCGTGCCGCTGCTTTCGCCACCGACCACTACGAGAAGTACTTCGAGATTCCTTACCCCGGCGGTAAGAAAATCGACCACATCGCCATCCCCGATTTCGCTTCGGGCGCGATGGAGAACCTCGGCCTGATCACCTACCGCGAAACCGCACTGTTGCTCAACGAGAAAACAGCCACCCACGCAGAGCGCACCCGCGTTGCTGTGGTGGTGCTGCACGAGCTGGCTCACATGTGGTTCGGTGACCTGGTCACCATGGGTTGGTGGAATGGTCTGTGGCTGAACGAGAGTTTCGCCACTTTCATGGAGAACCTCTGCCTCGACGCCTGGCAGCCCACCTGGAATGTCTGGGACGAGTTCGGTCTCTCCCGCGCTGCGGCCTCACGTGTCGACGCCCTGCGCAGCACTCACCCGATCGAGTGCCCGGTCAACCACCCCGACGAGGCAGCTCAGCTGTTCGACGTCATCTCCTACGAGAAGGGTTGTTCGGTTCTCTATCAGATTCACCAGTACATCGGCGCCGAGACTTTCCGTCGCGGCATCGCCCTCTACCTGAAGAAGCACAGCTACGGCAACACCGAGACCCACGATCTGTGGGACGCCTTGGAAGTAGCCTGCAAGGCTGCTGCTGCCGAAAGCGGTGACGCTCCGGTTCCCGTGCGTGAAATCATGGACCGCTGGGTCTTCACCGCTGGTCATCCAGTGGTTGAGGTAAAGAGCCACAAGGATGCCGGCTCAGTCGAACTGACCCAGCGCGCCTTCAAGTTCTTGAGCGAGACCGCCGACGCCACTCTCTGGCCGATTCCCGTTACCCTGCGGGCGAAGGTCAACGGTAAGGTGGTGGAGCGCAAGTTCCTCATGTCGGAAAAGAGCCATGTGGAAAAGCTCGGCAACACCCCCGATTCGAAGATTGAATGGGTCGTGGTCAACTCGGGAGGCTCCGGTTTCTACCGTGTGGTCTACGACAAGGCACTGACTGCCGCTCTCAGCGCTAACGTGATGGAGAATCTCTCTGCCATCGAGCGCTTCAACCTCGTCAACGACGCCTGGGCTTGCGTTCGTTCGGGCATCCTGGCCACTCCTAACTACATCGAGATGGTCAAGCTCTTCGGCGCTGAGGAAGACCCCAACGTCTGGGCCATCATCACCAGCTCGCTCGGTCACCTGCATTCGTTGGTCAAGGACGATCACCGCAAGGCCCTGGCCGAAGTGGTGCGCAACCTGGTCAAGCCAACGGTCGAACGTCTCGGCTATGCCCCTGCCTCCGAAGACGAATCGGTTCAAAGCCGTCAGCTGCGCGGTTCGCTCATCGGTGTTCTCGGAACAATCGGTGCCGACGAAGAAGTGCAGAAGAAGGCCAATGAGCTGTTCAGCAACTGGAAGGCCGATAAGCAGTCGGTGGATAGCAATGTGGTGCCGGCTCTGGTTGGCATTCTTGCTCACAACGGCGACGAAGCTCGTTACAACGAGTTCTTCGAACTGTCGAAAGCGGCTCAGTCGCCCCAGGAAGTGCAGCGCTTCCTCTTCGCGCTGGCACGCTTCCGCGATGGTGCCTTGCTCGATAAGACCATCGACAAGTGCCTGACCGATGACGTGCGCACCCAGGATGCCCCGTACCTCTATGCCAACGTGCTTGGTAACGAGATTGCGGCTGCCGCTGCCTGGAACTTCATGAAGGCCAACTGGGCCAACATGGTGGCGCGCTACCCTGAAAATGGTGTGGTGCGTATGTGCGGAGCTGTGGCCGGTCTCGACACCGCCGAATTGGAAGCAGAGGTGAAAGCCTTCTTCGCTGCCAACCAGGTGAAGTCGGGTGACATGGCTGTGGCCCAGGCTCTCGAGCAGCTGCGCATCAATGTCTTGATGCGTGAGCGCGAAACGGCTGGTCTGCAGAAGCATCTGATTGCAGCACCTGCTGCAGCCAGCACTGCCAAGGCCGACGCCAGCGGAACTGCTGCCAAGTCTGCCGACGAAAAGCAAGAGCCTGTCTCGGCTAAGTCGTAAGTCACCGGCAGTAGATCACAGCTAACAGTCGCAAGGCTGAAAGCTAGAACCAGGCACACCAAGTAAATCAGGGGGTGGATCCAATTTGGATTCACCCCCTCTTTCTTTCCCGCACTTCTTCCGAGGGCAGCAATGGCTGCTCTCGGCTTTGTGCATGCCATCAATCAATTCTGCAACCGCAGAAAACTCTGCAAAACTCTCAACAGGAGAAAAGCTATGTGTAAGCTTCGCAATTGTTCTCATCACGGCCTCGCCGTCACCGGCCAGTCCGTTCCCACTGGTAGCCAGTATCGCCTGCCGCGCGACATCTGGCCGCTTCACTACGAACTCGAGCTCACCCCCGACTTCGAACACCTGACCTTCTGGGGCAACGTTGCCATCGACGTCGATGTGCGCAACCCCGCTGGTACTTCCTCGATCACGCTCAACGCCAACCACCTCACCATCGGCAAGGCCTCGGTGGAAGACGCCAACGGCACGGTTCTGACCGGCACGGTGTCGCTCGACAGCGTTCTGCAGCGCGTCACCGTTTCTTTCAACGGCAACCTCGGCGCCGGCAAGTGGAAGCTCAAGCTGGCTTTCGCCGGCGAGCTCAACGACGAGCTGAAGGGCTTTTACCGCTCCACCTGGACGGACGATCAGGGCAAGGTGCATGTCATTGCCACCACCCAGTTCGAAGCCACCGACGCCCGCCGCGCCTTCCCCTGCTTCGACGAGCCGGAAATGAAGGCCACCTTCAAGGTCGCTCTCAATGTGCCCCACGACTACACCGCCCTGTCGGCGATGAAGGTCGAGAGCACCTCCACCATGAGCGTCAGCGCCCCGGCCGAACTGGCTGTGGCTACCACTCTGCACGACGGCGGCCACTCGCAGCTGCTCAAGCGCGTTGAGTTCGCCAACACCCCGCTGATGTCCACCTACTACCTGGCTTTCACGGCCGGTGAGCTGGAATTCGGCGGTTCGGTCAAGGTCAACGGCAAGGAGCTGGGCTTCTGGTCGACGCCGGGCAAGAGCCACCAGCTCAAGTTCGCGCAGCAGATCGCTGCCTTCTCGCTCAGCACCTACGAAGACTACTTCGGCATCGGCTACTACGGCGGTGACAAGATCGACTTCATCGCCATGCCCGACTTCGCTGCCGGCGCCATGGAGAACCTGGGCTGCATCATCTATCGCGAAACCGATCTGCTCTGCGACGAGGCCACGGCCACGCAGGGTGAGAAGGAGCGGGTCGCCCACGTGGTCGCGCACGAACTGGCGCACATGTGGTTCGGTGACTACACCACGATGAAGTGGTGGAACGGTCTGTGGCTGAACGAGAGTTTCGCCACCTACATGGAGAACAAGGTCGTCGACATGTGGAAGCCCGAGTGGCACACCTGGGACACCTTCGCCGGTTCCCGCGCCTCTGCCTTCGGCCTCGACCAGCTGAACAGCACCCACGCCATCGAAGTGGCCGTGGAAAACCCCTTCCAGATCGACGAGATCTTCGACCTGATCTCTTACGAGAAGGGTTGCTCGGTTCTCCGTCAGCTGGAGCAGTACATCGGCGCCGCCGCCTTCCAGCGCGGTGTGCAGATCTACCTCAGCCGTCACGGTCTCTCCAACACCGAAACCCACGACCTGTGGGATGCGCTCGAAGTCGGCTGCCACGAAATGGCCGTCAACGTTCCGGTGCGCAAGCTCATGGACGCCTGGGTTTTCACCTCCGGTCACCCGGTGGTATCGGTGGACGAAAGCTCGATGCCCGGTTTCATCGAACTGGGTCAGAGCGAGTTCAAGGTTCTGCGTGAGTCCGACAATCTGTCCGCTTCGCTGTGGCCGATCCCGATCGTGCTCAAGGCCAAGACGCGCAAGGGTGTGATCGAGCAGAAGTTCCTCTTCTCCGAGCGCAACCAGACCGTCTATGTCGGCGAAGGCGTCGAATGGGTGGTGGTCAACGCCGGCGGCAATGGCTTCTACCGGGTCAAGTACTCGGAAGGCCTGATCAAGGGCATCATCAGCAACAAGAAGACGATCATGACCGAGGTCGATCGTTACAACCTGCTCAATGACAGCTGGTCGCTGGTTCGCTCGCGCCTGATCTCGCTGGTGGACTACCTGAAGATGGTGGAGAACTTCACCGACGAGCAGGACCCCCAGATCTGGAGCAAGATCATCGGCTCGCTCAACTACGTTCACAGCGTGGTGGAAGGCCCGGCCCGCGCCGCGGTCGAGAGCAAGATGCGTCACGTTCTGCAGCCGTTGCTCGACAAGCTGGGCTACGCCAGCCAGCCGGGCGAATCGGTCAAGGTCACCGACCTGCGCTCCAGCGTGGTTTCGGCCCTCGGCACCACCGGCAAGCACCCTGGCGTGATCGCCAAAGCGAAGGAAATGTATGCCTCCTGGACCAAGGACCCGGCTTCGGTGGACAGCGATGTCTTCGCGGCCATGGTCTACGTTCTGGCCGAAAACGGCGACGCCGCGCTCTACAAGGAGTTCGACCATCTCCGTCTGCATGCTGCCACGCCGCAGGACACCAACCGCTTCATGTACGCTCTGACCAGCTTCACCGCACCGGAGCTGGTGGCGGCCAACATCAAGCTTGCCCTCTCGGGTGAGCTGCGTGTTCAGGACGCTCCGTACTTCCTGGCCAGCCTGCTCGGCAACGAGGACGCCTCCAAGGCGGCCTGGGATGCCATCAAGAGCAACTGGGAGAAGATCAACCAGATGTGGCCCGCCAACAGCGTGGCTGCCATCTTCGGTTACCTCTCTTCGCTGGATAGCGTTGAGCAGGAAGCCGATGTGCGCGCTTTCTTTGCTGCCAATCCTCCCAAGGGTGGGCAGATGAAGTTGACCCAGGGTCTCGAGAAGCTGCGCATCAACGTGCTGCTTCGTCAGACGGTCGACGCCGACCCCGACAAGAAGTTGACGCAGCTTCTGCTCCCGGTCACTGCCGAAACCTGCATTGCTCCCAACCCGCCGGAAGATACGACTGGTTCGACCAGTTCGACTGGCGGCGAGAGCAAGTAGCAGCAGCAGGCACTAAACCTCAGTAAAGAACAAGAGTAGCCCCGTGCCTCACTTGCTTGCTCAGTTTTGCAAGTGAGTGAGTGCACGGGTTACTTCTTGGTTCAAGTCTCATACAACGTCTTTGAGCGACTCTGCAAAAGGAGCCGCAGAAAGCAAAGGATACTTATATGTTCTGGATCATTTTCACAACCTGTTCAGCTCTCCTTGGCGGCCTTGCTGGTTGGACTCTCGGAGAGCAGCCGGCCGCGCTAGCCTTCACCATCGTCGGGGCCTTCGTTGCGGTTGGCATTCGCGATTTGACACGACACAAGCATGCCATCCTCTCACTGACCATCTTGGTCGGCACCATCGTCGGCTACTTCGGTGGCCTGGAAATGGGTTTGGTGGCAGCTCTTCTCGCCTTCCCCCTGCAAATTGCCGCAGCCGAATTCATACAGCGGCAGAGCCCGTTTCTGCCCCTGTCATTGGCTGCGACCTTCTTGGCCTGGTGGCTCGGTTGGCACTATTTCAACCCGATGTACGGTCTGATCTTCGCTTTGCTAGCCTTCCTCTTGCAGGTGGCAGTGCATGATGCGGTGATTCAGCGTACTCACACCATCAGACGCAACTTCCCGCTTCTTGGCTGGTTCCGTTACGGATTCGAGCTGATCGGCGACGAACTACGTCAATACTGGTTCATGAGTGACATCGAAGAACGCCCATACAATCGGGTAACGCGGCGCTATATCTACCGCTCAGGCAAAGGTCTCAACAACAACCTAGGATTTGGTACGCAACGCGGATACCGTGATGTGGGCGAGATTCACATGTTGCCCTCGATGTTTCCCATCTCTGATACCGAACGGTTAGGCAATCGCCTGCCGCCGCTGGTGATCGGACCGAAGCGTCGCACACCTTATTACTGCCCATGGCCCATCAATATCTCGGGCATGAGCTGGGGTGCGCTATCAGAAGAGGCTGTTCAAGCCCTTTCCAGCGGTGCCAAGTTAGCAAACATTCACTTGCTCACCGGTGAAGGCGGTCTCACCCCATTCCACCTCAACGGCGTGGATACGCGGCCTGACACCTACGAGCGAGTGACGTACCAACTGAAGAAGCTGCGCTCACTCTGCACCTTCGGCATGATCAAAGCTGGCCCTGCGCCGGCTGGTCGTGTAGTCGGCGGCGCTCGCATCATCCAGCAAATTGGCCCGGCCAAGTTCGGCTTTCGCAAGTCGACCACTCGGGCCATCGCCGAGAAGCTGGTGCGCAGCGTCTATAGCGCCGTCGGCCATGACCCCGAAGAACCCTTCACTATGCTCGACATCGACAAGGTGAAGAAGATTGCAGACAATCCGCAGATAGTCGGCTTCGAACTGAAGCTGGCCCAAGGCGCTAAGCCTGGCCAAGGCGGTAAGTTGCCGAAAGAGAAGATCACACCACAACTAGCAGAGTGGCGTGGTATCCCGATGGGTGAAGACTGCTATTCACCAAACGCCTGGGACGAGTTTCACGACGTTCCTTCGCTCTTCCGCTTCGTCACCATGATGCAAGAGCTGACCGGAAAACCGGTTGGTATCAAGATTGTGGTAGGCAACGAAGATTCGCTGCGCGAAATCGCCCAGCATATGAAGGAGACTGGCGAAGCTCCCGACTTCATCACCATCGATGGTGGCGAGGGTGGAACCGGTGCCGCTCCTGTGGCTCTGGCAGACCGGATGGGCATGCCCATTCTGCACGCCATCCCGATTGTGGATACGATTCTGCGTGAATTCGGCGTGCGCGACGAAACCATTCTCATTGCCTCTGGCCAAATCGCCAAGGGTGATGATGCGGCCATCGCCATTGCTATGGGCGCAGATATGGTCAACATCGGCCGCGGCAACTTGATTGCTGAAGGTTGCATCATGGCCCTGCGCTGCCACACCAACCAGTGCCCGACTGGTATCGCCACTCAAGATCCGCGCCTGCGTCGTGGTCTTGATCCGCAAGACAAGTACGTCAAAGTGGCCAACTACAACATGGTATTGCAGCGCGAGTTGCTCATGTTTCTCAAGTCAGCCGGCGTGCGCACCCCCTGGGAGCTCACCCGTGCGCACTTGTCGGTGGTCACTTCGCCGATGGTGGAAGAGCGGATGGACAAGATTCATCCCTACCCCGATGGCTCCGATGGCAAACGCCATCTCAAGTTGGGCACTATTCCGCCTGACGACGCCGAACAGACTGATCGCTTCGGGCCCAAGCTGATCAAGATTGAAAGGCGCTTCTAATCTGGCAGAACCTATCTTGCAGATAGGGCTCTGGCAGTGCTGTTCCGAAGGCGACCCTGAGCTGTCAAAAGCTTAGGGTCGCCCTCTCGGCAGTATCACCTCTATTTAAAAAGTGGAAAAATCTCATGTATGACGGGATACTCATCATCGCGTTGTGCTCTCTACCGTGCTTTGCTAGCGGGATTGCCCTCTATCGCATGGCACAACACGGTCAAGCAATCAAAAAGCTGGCTCGAGGCACAATACCGCCTATTTCGCAGAGCAGCGAACTAACAAGCTTCACCGAGCAGCTGAGCAAGCGCTTCTCTGCTTTCGAGCTCTGTTCCTTTTTCGCCTTTATCTGGATGGCAACGTCTTTCATATTGCTATTCTTCTGCAGTTATCAGCTGTCGCTCTCGACTAGCCTGATACTGTACGCCTGCTACGCAGCCCTGATCATCATTCAGTCACTGGGCAAACAGCACGAAAAAGCAACAGTGCACAAAATCGTCAAGTCGCACCCAAGCTTTGTTCGCCTCGAAATGCTGCAACTGCTGCAAAGCTTGCAAAAGTCGCAGGCAGCTAAATCAGGGCCACAGCGAACTCTAGCCGAAGAAAACCTGCTCAAACGCGCCCATCGAGAAGCTCTCAACGACTGTTCACTAACCGTCGATGAGCCGATGATTGTGATTTTCAAAAGCAAAGAACAAGTGCTCAAGGTCACCCTCGGCAAGGCCGAGCTAGTCTGGCAGCCAACTGTAGATGAATCTGGCAACGAAATTGCTGGACGCGTCTTCTGCTCTGATGTCAACTTCAGTGGCGCCAAAATCGCTCACTACGACCGATTTGCCTGGCCCGAGACGCAAAAAGACGCTATCACTCACGGCTGGATTGCTACGAGAGATAGGGCGCACATTCTTCTCTCTACCTTGTGGTGGCTCAGTGACGACCAGCGCATCGTCATCTACGAGCTCATCAATCCCGGTAAGTCCTTCC
>LNEX01000579.1 GCA_001464165.1 bacterium Ga0077546 | reverse complement strand
CCCGAGTTTAAAGATCCACTGCTGAAAGCAAGCAGCGGCCTAGATATCGAACTGCGAGCTGCGCGGAAAGCTGATTCAATATTAATAGTGCTCGGCACACCAGGTACAATAGCGGAAGTCACGGCCTTTGGCCTAGATCCAAATATAAAACCCAAAATTCGCGTGTTCAATGACTCCGAATTCAAAGGAGCAACCACATTTGTAAATCTCGCGGTGTCAAATCTGCTTGAAGAATCGCAAATTCAATACGTTACGGGCCTATTAAGCGGTGGAGGCCTTACTGTTGACTTCGTGAAATCAATCGACTCAATGCTTGCGCAGCAGTCATTTAACAAATTAGTGAGAGAGAAAAGAATCCAAACAACACTTGGTTATGAACAGTTCGTCATAATTTCAGCTATTTGCGCAACCTCTCCAACTTCCTACCAAGATCTAGTTGAAATCACGGCTTTGAAGGAACACCACTTCAGACAAGCGCTCGAAGCTCTATTCAAAAAAGACTTCCTGATTCAGAATTCAGGTAATAAATATGAACCGACGAAACTAGCCAAAGACGAGATACCGAGAGGTGTTGCCTTTGATATCGCAGCTGCAAGATCGGCTTGGATGTTTGCAAATTCTCGCTGATGTTGGTGTATACTTTTTTGACCTATCGGAGAGGTTTCTATTGGACGCGAAAGCGTGGAGTGCATATGCATTCTCGAGTGTTTGTTTCGACACTCTGGCTTAGATGGTTTGTTTCACCTACGTGAGCCAGCTGGGTGCAAGTCGATTCCGACTCACACCGGCGCTGGATCACTGGTCATTGGCTGATGTTCCCCCTTCGGGCGAACCCAATAGCAGTAGCCATCTCTTCGGTAGGTAAATTTTATGAGCATTCCTGCTATCGAAAACCTAGATGACTTAGCTTCTATATTTGGAATGCCAAAGTTTGTCGTCACGCAACTAATTTTCCAAGCAGATCGCTACTATGCGGAATTTTCAATTTCAAAAAAAGCTGGGCGAGGCAGGCGCAAACTAGCAGCTCCAAGCCGCCGACTAAAAGGCATTCAGCGCTGGATTCTTGACAATATACTAGCAAAGGTCCCTGTTTCATCAGCATGCACCGGATACATCAGGCATCGATCGATCATAAGCAACGCGTCACCTCATCAAAAGAAACGCTTTGTTATGAACGCAGACTTACTCAATTTTTTCCCTTCCATTTCTCTTAGAAGAGTGATTGGTCTCTTTCAATCACTCGGCTACGACCGCACCGTTGCATTTGGTTTGGCCAAACTTTGCTGCTACAAAGGGGCACTGCCTCAAGGGGCGCCAAGCTCACCAATGATTGCAAACCTAATATGCTGGAAACTAGACGCACGGCTGAAGTGCTTTGCAGACTCTCGGGGCTGGAAATTCACCAGATATAGCGATGATATAACGATCTCTGGCGATAGTGGCTTTGACTCCGAAAACGCAATTTTGACCAAAATCGTTAACAGCGAAGGCTTTTCTCTCAACCACTCCAAGTACCGAGTAATGCGAAGCAATTCCAGACAGCAAGTCACGGGTTTGGTAGTAAACCAGAAAATCAATCTGTCTCGTCAATTTAAACGCTCCTTGCGGGCCGCCATGCATCAACTAAGGCTAGAACCAGCTAAATTCGCAATGCGGAAAGACGAACTACTTGG
The DNA here is from genome assembly GCA_001464165.1 of bacterium Ga0077546. The sequence goes on along the minus strand of LNEX01000579.1, from coordinate 1,593 downwards.
GCGCATATGCCATCTAGAGCATATTTGCGGCGCATCCAATATGACGGAAAGCTATAGGCGCCTTTTAATTGAAGCCTACCCCGATAAGCAAATCGAGAAGGGTAGTAGCTCCAAGCAGTAGAAGAAGACAAGCCAAATGAGCCGCTAGCTCAAAAGACTACATCGGATAAAACAAATGAACTTGAAACTCAACCTACAAGCCCTAGTCAAATTCGGGTGGCCCAGAATTCTCAGCGAATTCTGGAAATGGTTCAGCTCGTGGTGCGTACTACTAAAGGCTGCTGAACTATTCAAACTTACTAATTTGACGCAACTCACTGGCCCAACTGCTCTTCCACCGCTTCTCCTAGGTTGTTTTCTCATAGCGGTTTACAAAGGGTATCCCCGTACAATAAAGGGTCAACTGAAGGGACCGGACTGCGAAATTCAAATTATGCAGGGTGATATCTGTAAACAGAACACACACTTGATTGCAGGCACCAACGATGTCTTTGACACCGCCCTAGGCAGTGTGATTAGTCCGAGAAGTGTGCAGGGGCAAATCCTGATCAGCAAGTATGGCAACGATACAGAGGCCTTTAATGCTGAGATTGATCGCAGTATTGCACAACAAAATCTCAAGCCCGAGGTGCTGGACGCACAAAAGACAATTGGAAAAAACAAGCGATACGCAATCGGTACGACCTTGATAACAAATGCAAATCAAAAAAAGATATTTTTGATTGCCTGTTCAACGATGAGACAGTCAGGCGGACAACTTGTAGCAGAATCGAATTCTACAGTAGTACTTGATTCGCTCCACCGGCTCTGGGACAGTATTCGTGACAATGTAAACGGCGACGAAGTTTCGATACCGCTCATTGGCACAGAATTCGCTCGAAGCAACATTAGCAAGACAAGCATGGCTAAGCTAATTGTCTCTTCTTTTATAGACGCATCAAAGAAGAGGCTCGTTACTCGCCAGCTAACACTAGTTATACACCCGAAAGATTTGACCCATCTTAACTGGTACGAATTAGCAGACTTTGTAAAAATCGCATGCCCCCAAGCTAGACGAACGAAAAACTACTTCAAAGAGTCGGCGTTTAGAAAAGGAGTAGAGACCTTTTGTTAGACTCAACGCATGCCGTCTGGGTGCGCGGCTCATTGGCATTTCAACGCAACCAGTTATGTCGCATGGTTCAGCGCCGGGATTCGGCACTAAACCACACGAATACGTAAGAAATCCCAAACAGAAGCGAGCTTAACGACGAAAATTAATGAGCAAAAGTCGATTTATTAGACAATTCGAAAGTAAATACGCCAAGAGAAGATAGCCAGGAGATATGCGACAAGGTAGACAAGCAAATATGCGTCCCTGATAATGGCGTAACACCTTTTTCAAGGACACTGAACACCACCGTTGGACTTGCCATCGAATTTGAAGAAACAGGACCAACTACTAAACTTTCTCAGGATAACCATTGGCTACCGTTCTCGATAAAAAATCTAGACTCTTCCTTGGCGATGGCCTTGGCATGCGCCCGCCATTGAAGTGGGCTGGCGGCAAACGATGGCTTGTGCCCTACCTGACGCCAATTGTCACTAAACATT
>LNEX01000578.1 GCA_001464165.1 bacterium Ga0077546 | reverse complement strand
TCTTAGGTTGCATCTCTCGAAAGAGCAAGGTGCTCCTTCGAGTCTAGCGTTTTTGTTGTTGGCTCGTGCTGCTCGTTTTGAGCATAGCGAGCGCTTGATGCCCTTTCAGGCAACGGCGCTGCTCATGAAGAAGCCATCCTCGCCGTCAGCGTAGTGCTGCGGCAAAGTGCGCACGATCTTGAAACCCAGCTCGTAGTAGAGGCGTTGAGCCTTGACATTGGAGCGGCGCAGATTGAGGGTGACGGTGTTGCCTTCGAGGCTGTTCACCATCGTGCTGCCGGTGCCTTGGCCGCGATGGGCAGGGCTGACGGCGATGTGGGCGATGTGCAGGCTTTCACCCTCGTTGTTGCGACCGCTGATGCGTTCGAGCAGCATGTAGCCGACGACGCGACCACCAATGGTAGCGATGGTGGCGCTGCTGTTGGGCTTGTTGATGAAGTCGACGAACTTGTCGAACGACCAGGGATGGTTGAAGCTCTCGCCTTCGATGTCGAGCACCTGGGCAAAGTCGTTGCTCCAATCAGCCTGGCGCAGAAGCGGAAGGAGATTGGCATTGGGATGCACGATCTGTTGACGAATGCGCTGGCGAGCGCGCTTGTCGATGGCCTGATGTTGCATGGCTTGGGTCATGGCGACTCCTGGTTTGTGATTGATAATTTGAACTCAACGCCTGCCGGGGCCCTCCAAGCTCTTGCGAGTGTTGGAGAGCCCCATGCCGCTCGCTCATTCATGCATTCATTCATGCATTCATTCGCCGCGCTGGCTGTAGGTGATGAAGGGCATGAGCTTCTTCAACATCTTCATCTGCGCTTCGCTGGCGTACACCACCACATCGAAGCGGAAGGGTGCGCGGTGCGTCGTCGCTTCGTATTCGACGTCGAGGTCGAGGGTGTCGAGGACATAGTCCATGATTTCCTCGCCGCGGTCGTCGATTTCGTTGAGCGACGATGCCTGAGCCTGAATCAAGTAGCGATTCAGTCCGCGGCTCATGCTGCCCTCTGAGAGAGGCTGGAAGAGCGCCGCTTTCTTCGGGTCGCCTTTCTTGTCCTTGGGCGTCTTGTTGTCCTTCGGACCTTCCAGCAAGAGCGGTGCTTGCGGCTTGGCACCGTCTTTGGTGTCAGTCGGCTTGGCGGCCTTGGCTGCTGTTGCTGCTTCTTCTTCCTGTGCCTTCACTTCTGCGGCGCTGCCGGGAAGCATGCCGAAGTCGTAGCGTTCCAGGTGGGCATTGAACGAAATCGTCACCGTGCAAGCCGGTGGCAGTTTACCCATGTTGAAGAGACGACCGAGCGGCGTCAGCAGCTCTTTCTGCATTACCCGTTTCAGCTCAGCCACGTTGGTGCCGGTCTGAATCAGGAGCTGCCTGCGAGCGCCTTCGTCGCACACCAGTTTGAAGCGCTTGCCGGCCGGAGACTGCTTGACGACGCGTTCCTGGATGCGAGCCAGCTCAGTGACGACCACCTTGGCCAGCTCTTCAGCCGAGAAGGGCCGGAAGATGACGACGGCATCAAGACGGTTGCGGAACTCCGGCTTGTAGCGGCGCTTCATTTCAGCGTCGACCACGCCTTTGACGTCATTCTCGGTGACTACCTTGGGGCCACCGGTGGTGAAGCCGATGCCGCCCTTGGCCAGGTCCTCGAGCTGTTCCATGCCCAAGTTGCTGGTGAGGATGAAGACAGTGTTGGTGAAGTCGACGATACGGCCGTCGGAGAGCTTGACCTTGCCCTTATCGAAGGCTCCCATCCAGAACTTGTAGAAGTCGTAGCTCGACTTCTCAAATTCTTCCAGCAAGACGATGTCGATCTCTTTGCCAGACTTCATGCGCAAGCGCATCAAGTTGTGGTTGGAGATCGGCGAGGTCGGGTCTTCGTCATCGGCCTTGAGCTTGAGCTTCTCGACGTCTTTGAAGCCGATGTAGCCCGGAGGGGCTCCGCGCAGGTCAGCGACCTGGTGGTCTTCTTCATAGTCGCCGCACTGCAAGCGCGTGAGAGCGTCTTGGGTGCCGTGCATGAGCTCGGCCAGAACCTCGCCGGTATACGACTTGCCGGTGCGCGAAGGGCCTACCAGGTAGTAGACGCCGATCGGCCTGGTCTTGTCGCGGAAGGGGTTGGTGTAGGCGTTGTGCACCATCGAGGCGATCTGCTCTGCAGCAGGCTGTCCGATGATTTTACGGCCGAACTGATGCACGAAGGCATCTTCGGACGGGCTCGGTGTGTAGGGATCCAGTACGATGAAGCTGTCGCTCACAGCAATCAGACTGGTGCCTGGTTTATGCTCGATAGTCATGGTAATTCCTTTCGAAAAGGGCCACGTTTGTGGCAGTTAAAAACATCGTCAGTGCCGTGAAGCCAGAGAAGCCTTTCAGCTTCTCGGCCGTACAACTCCCTTGGGGCTAACTGCCAGCGCAGCTTTGGTCTGGCTGTAGCCGTGGCTTGAGCGCCGGGCTACTTCCGATTCACTGAGCCTGCCGAAGAAATCGTCGACGTCATTGCTGACGCTGACTACATGTTCATGGGGGCCGTTGGGGTACACCGTATCGACCAGTGAGCCGCCGATGAGCTTGCTCACAATCGTCTTGGTGCCATTGCTTTTGCCCTTGCGATTGTCGCTGGTGCTGCCCGGATGCGGATGGTGCACGCCGCCATCGACAAGCAAGCGTCGCTTGCCGCCTTCGTTGACGTACACGGGCCGCATCAGGCCGGGCACCGCACATGATGCCGCCAGTGCCAGGGTGAGGTCGTAGTCGAGACCTTCGAAGACAACTGATTCGAGCCTGAGCACGTCATACGCTGTCATGCGCAATCCGGGCTGGGGCTTGAGGTTGTACTTTTCCACCAAGTGGCTCATCAGTGGAACGAGGTCGATCAAGCCGAGTATTCGCAGCGGGTTGAGCGACGGCAGAATGGCGCGCACGGCGGTAGACAGAGGCGGAAAGCTGATGTCTTCGACGAAGGCGCGTTTGATGGCATCGAGGGGTACACCGTTGAGGTACATCGTTGCCACGATGCTGCCGATGGAGACCCCGGTGATGCTTTTGATCGGTACCTCATGCTCTTCGAAGAACTGCAGGAACCCTAGGTGCGAGACGCCGCGATTGGCACCTCCACCAAGAGTGAGTGCCACAGCCGGCTTCTTCTGAGAATGTGTTGACATGGGATTCTCCCAGAGTAAGGGCCTGAGCAGTTCAGCAGGCCGAGTTTTTAGAACTGAGAAAGGCTGCCCGGGAGAGAGTCTTAAGCAGCAAGAAGCTGCTCAAGACGCTGCCACATCGGCTGCAGTTCGAGGTCGTCGGCCTGGTAGAGTGCTGCTTTGAAGGCAACGTGCTCATGCTGGTACCGGCTGTACTTCTTCTGGTTGTTGCGACGGCTCATGGTGACGTTGGCGAGACGATCGCAAAGCTTGACGATGAGAGCGACGCGGTTGGCGGCAATCTTCGGCAAAGTCTTGGCTTTCTTCTCGTCGCGGGTGGCGCCGTCTTCGTCTTTCAGTGCATAGGCTGCAGCGACAGCTTCCGGGGGGAAGCCAGCGGCAAGCAGCGTAGCGACTGATTCATTGGGGCAATCTTCGAGCACATCGTGGAGCCAGCAAACCATGATGATCAGCTCGTCGGTAAAACCGAAGCGAACTGCAAGTTTGGCGACAGCCTCGAGGTGAACGCGATAGGGCTTCTTGCCGTACTTCTGATTGCCGTGGGCCTGAATGCACCACAGTGCATACCAGGGGAGTTGCTGGATGATCGTGTTCTGGGTTTTCATGGGACTTTCCTTTAGCCGCGACTGGCTCCTGCGGGTGGAGGAGAACGTCCCATCTGAATGAGGGCCGCTCTCTAGGTTGAAACGAAAGTAGTTCGTGGGTGCATATAGAGAATTTCTCCAAGTACGTTCGCGACGCTGAAAAGGAGCACAAAAACGCATCCTGCTCGGGTCGAAAACTTGGGTTAGAACGCGCAGTCACAAAGTCACAGGATCACGCGATTTCGCAATTACCAATGTGATTTGCAAGCTGCACTAGAAAAACGGACTCATACCAGACTGCCAAAGAGACTGAGGAATTCCTGGGGGATTTGGTGGAAGTTGGTTCGGGAAGGCCTCGGGTCTTTGTGAGTGAGTTAGATATGTAAATTGACTATAGGCTCGCTGATGTCAAGAAAGCCATAACTCTTATCTAGCCTAAGCCTATAGGTTTCTAATGATACTGAGCCTATGGCTTCTATCATGAACTAAGTGTATGACGGAGCTAGCGCACGCTAGCGAAACCAAGAGGTTTTTAACGTGCCTCGAGATTGAACCTACTTAACAGAGGGCCATATAGCTGGATTTTGCGCCCCTTTTCTTCATAGGGTCTGTTGTCTCTCTCTTTCCCTTCCCAATCAGCAGTTTTTTCGCCAAAACCAATTTAATTCGACCAGTGCAATCTTTCCCCAATCAATCTTTGAGCAGTATTGCTCTTAGGTTGTTTGCGAAATTGACTGTGCGGATTTTTGTGGAGGTTTAATTGCTGATCGGTTATTGCCTTCGCTGACCTAGAGATAGCCGTTAGCAAGCGCAGTTTTTGAGGCGGAATTGAAAGAGAAAAATGATCTGGACTTTCGCATTGACGCAATTGTGTGATCGCTGTGAAAGCTCAAACGGAAAGAAGGAAAACAGCCAATGTTCGGTTTTCTCGCCTTGCTCGCTGTGGCTGCTGCAATCTGCTGGGCTGTCTGCGTTGCTTCGCGTCGCGAACTTTATCGCGGACCGGCTAGTGCCATCCATAACAACATGCCTCACTATAGTGCGACAACGAGAACTGTCTTCGTTGTTCTTCATAGTGAGGTCCCTGAAGTCCCGTATTCCCTAGTTGCCGAATTGCCTCTGGCGAAGTGTGATGCCCTCTTCGGTGGTAATAAGATGCGAATCGTGCCAGTAAACGTTTCAGTGGTCAAAAGCCTCTGCTCTGGCGTTCGCACTTACATCGTTTGAAGGCTATCGTCTGACAACCACTTCTCCTTAGTTCCAATCCATCACCATCGCGCCACAAGCGCAAAATCCCGCTCTCAAACAGAGCACCAAGGAAAAGCAAATCATTATGAGCACCCAAAACAAGCAGCCCGTTGTCTCCGACGCCCCCGATTCGTCGGAAGTGACTGTCTACCTTGGCGGACCCGCCTTGGTCCGCGAGAATCGCCTCGTGACCTTGCCCGAGGGCAAGAGTGAAGTTTCGCTGGCCGGTTTGCCCGAGCAGCTCGTTCCCAATTCGGTGACCATCACCAATGTCACCGGCGACGGTGCCTTCAAGCTGGGCCCCTTCAGCTATCGCCCGGCCAACCTCAGTGTGGCCGCCATCCTCGAGAAGGCCGTCGGTACCACCGTCACCCTGATCGACCGTGACCACCTCGGTGAGCGCAGCACCACGGGCAAGCTCGTGCACGTCATCAACAACCAGGCCGTGATCGAGGAAGCCTCCAGTGGCAAGGTCGTGATCGTTCCCCTGGGCAACCGCTACAGCGTCGACCCCTCCGTCCTCAAGGGTCTGACCAATCTGGCCTCCCTCGTCATGGAGCCGACGGTGTCGAAGGAAGGTCGCTACGGCATCGGCATCATGTATGCCGCCGAAGGTCTCTCCTGGGCTCGTCGCTTCGAGGTCTTCTACGACGCCAAGGCCGAGAAGATGCTGCGCTTCGCCTGCTGGGTCGATCTGACCAACAACAGCGGCGCCCCCATCGGCGATACCAAGTTCAAGCTGATCGCCGGCGTCAACAACGGCTATGAGCAGGTCAATCGCGGTCGTCCCAAGGGCGGCGCTCGCATGATGATGGCCTCGGCTCAGAGCTTCGGTGGCGGTGGTTTGGAGTCGGCTTCGTTCTCGGCTGACAACGCCGAAGTCGAGACCGTCGGCGAGCAGAAGCTCTACACTCTGCCTGACACTCTCGCCCTCGACAATGGCGAGACCAAGCAGACCGTGCTGGTGCTGGCCGAAGGTGTGCCTGTCCAGCCGGAGTACTACCTGCAAGACACAGGCTACTACCTGACGCCTGGTCGGCGCGATGTTCCCGAGAACAAGCTGCCTGTCTACATCCGCCTCAAGGTGGCCAACGACAAGGAAAGCAACCTCGGCTTCGCTCTGCCGTCCGGTGCTGTCAACATCTTCGAACCCGACAGTTCCGGCGCTCTGCAGCGCACCGACTCCAGCAACCTGGGCAGCCACGTCGCCGTCGGCGAAGGCTTCACCCTGCAGCTGAGCACTGCGTCGAAGGACATCAAGGCGACGCGCCGGCTGACCAAGCAGAAGATCGACCCGGTGGTCGTCCCTCCTGCGCCCACGGCTGCCGAAGAAGGTGGCCTGGAAGCTGGTGAAGAAGTTGGTACTGTCTCGCCGGCGATGTCCGCTGGTCCGATGATGTCCGCTGCGGCCGTCCCGGCTACCGTTCCTGCTGCCGCTCCCGCCAAGGCCAAGAAGCCCGAGAAGAAGCCGCGCTATTGCAGCGAAGAGCGTGAGCTGGTGATTGAGAACTTCAAGGACAAGGACGTCGAGGTGCAGGTCACCGACACGCTCCCGACCTTCGAGCTGGAGTTCACCAAGCCCATCGACGGCGTCAAGGGCCTCGTTCAGTCTCAGGGCTCTGGCACCTTCACGGTGACTGTGCCCAAGGGCGGCAAGACCAAGGTGGTCTACGCCATCAAGTATCGCGTCGAGTAAGCGCGCCGAGTAAGCCTTTTGTGAATTGCCTCTGGTAAAGAGCAATCAGGTGATCGCAAGATTGCCTGATTGTTTCTTTGCCTGGGTTCATTGCTAAGCGTTCGTCAAGTGCCGACCAGTACTCACTTTCTTAGTGATGCTGGTCGGCTCATTTTTTGTTTTAATTGCAACTACTATGGCTCGTAGTTGATGCGATTGTAGTGGCTTTAGCAAGTTGCTGCAAGCCTTTAATCTGCAAAGCTCTTCGCTATGCGCACAGTCTGACAGTGTAATTCGGTAGTAACATCTTGATTTTTGTTGTAGCCTCCGCCATAGACAACTACAATGGGCAACTTTTGTTGGCGCACAGCAGAAATGACGAAGCCGTCTCTCTGAGCCATATCTTTGGTAGATAAGTGCATCTGGCCAAAGCGATCATCTTTGTGTACGTCCACTCCAGCTATATAAAACACGTAGTCTGGCTCAAATTGAGAGAGAATGTGGGGTAGTGTTTCTTGCAGTTTTTCTAAGTATATATCACCTTGAACATAGCGCTCCAGCTCGATATCTTGGGTTCCTGGTATTTTTTGCGAGGGATAGTTGGCGCCTACATGCATAGAGAAAGTAAAGACACGTTCTTCTTTTCCTAAGATGAAATGGGTGCCGTTACCTTGGTGGGCATCAAGGTCTACTATCAATATTTTGCTGGATGGCTTGATAATGTGGAGCTTTTTCACGGCGATGGCAATATCGTTGAAAACACAATAGCCCTCGCCATGATCGGGAAAGGCATGGTGTGTTCCTCCAGCAAGATTGCAACTAATGCCGGATTGACCTGCTGCTTCGGTAGCCCTCATCGTTCCAGCTGCTGCCGTGCGACTGCGAGTGTTTAGCTCAGGGCTCCAGGGTAAACCGAGTTTTCGTTTGGTTATCCCAAAGTAATTACCATTTGCGATTGATTGAACATACTCGTGTGTGTGCACCCGTAAAAGGTCTTCTTCTTCGATTAGCCCGGGGTCGATAATTTCGCTTGGTAGCAAGGTGCCATCATCAACTAAGCGTCTGGCTGAGTCCATAAATTTATTCATAGGAAAGGGATGTCTATCAGGTAGCGGGGCAAAATACCGCGGGCTGGAAAAACATTTAAAGTTGGTCATTAGCAACCAAATTAGAGCGAGTAATTTACACCGAAATTGTAGCTGCTCAATCTAAAAGTGGGCCAATGGTAAAGCCAAGATCTTTGGTTACTTTGCCGCACGCGTACCTTGAGAAATAAATCAAGCTTCTGATTAAAACGGGTGCAGTTGCTAGGGCGATTTTGAGTTTACTTATCTTTGCTGAAAGTGACGATGAAGTCTGCTTGAGCAGTAGTTGCTTCGGTGACGTAACCATAGATTGCCCCTAGATCTGCCAGGCCATTTTTGTAAGCAATAATGAGTTTTTCTACTGCCTCTTCTTGCAATTTATTGATGGTGGCTAGTCTGTTTGCTAGTGATCCACCTTCAAAGACAATGGTTGCTTTTGTCGGTGTCGTAACTGTGGTGACTTTGATACCTAGTACGTTTGTGGTGTATTCGGCGACAGCCTTGGCTAGGTCAGTCGGGCTGTTAATTGGCAAGCTGGCGTAATAGTTTTTGTTGATCAAAATAGTCTTATTAACTTCGGCAATGACTTGGGCGTTTTGTTCAGAAAGAATTGATTCTAGTGAGTGGTACAGAGTAGCCACAGATTTTAGAACTTCAGTTTGAAGCTTGTTGGCTTCCCATTCAGCCTTGATGGTTTGTTTCTGTTCAGCCTTTTTGCTAGCTGTATTAGTTGTAGTGCTCATTGTTGTCTCTCCGGAAATTTGTAGTGTTTGAAGCGTTGCTATTTGATTTGAGGCGCTGTTAGTTAAATAAGGGCCGCCGGGGGATTTGGCGACCCTTATTCAGTTATGTTTTTCTAGACGGAAGGTTGGCAGCAAATGTGCCCAGTCAAGTGCTTAGCTGTTGCTCATAATTAGAGCTGGCCCATACCTATGTTATTGCCCAGTTGCTGCTCTAGTGCTGTGCGGTTACCGCTTGTATGCATCAAGTTCACGTAGGCTCGCACTGTTAGGGTTTTAATTGTTAGCCCGAAAGCGAAATAGATCAGTGTGAAAACTGCTGCGAAAATTGGGGTCATCATTTTGCCAGCGGAACCACCGTGGAAAACCATACCAGCCATGGTGTAGCAGATTACAGCAAGGATGCCGAAGGCAATGGAAACTCCAATTCCTATTGCTAGTGGCCAGAAGAAACAGTAGGGAGCAAGACGCCAGATATTTCCTGCCATTAGTTGTCGGCTTCTGCTCATTGCTTCCATGACGCCGCAGCCTTCAAGCACAATAATTTCTTGGGTGAGCATATGAATTACGGCGAACCATATTCCTGGCACTATGAAAAAGAACACACCAATTGTGGTGCCTATGTTCACAAGCATGGCTGCCCCTAGCATTTTTAGTTCGGGTTTGACTGGAAAGAGTTCGTTATGTGCGCATGTTTCTGGAAACAGGGTTTTATAAGTTGTTTGAATAAGTTTTGCTAGAACAAAGAACATGGCGGCAAATTGCATTAGGCCCCAGGCGAAACCGAAAAACGGCAAAATCGCTTGGCCAAGAAACGCTGCGGCTACGCAGGCGAAGGGAATCGGAGCTGCTTTTGCTGCTTCAATCACAATGTTGAATGATTTTGTCCAGTCAGGCCAGAAGTCTAGCTCTGCAGCTGGGCTGGAAGAAATACCTGATGGTAATTGGTTCATATATGGTGCTTACCTACTTACCTTTGGCTGAGATAAAAGTTTCGACCCTGAATACAGTGACCTTGGATGCCTTGTAAATGGTATCACTGCCCTGCTATTTCAGGAGTAAGCTGTTTCTCTATAGCTGTAAGGCTTCCGCTCTTATGCGTAAATTGTACGTAAGCTCTGACCATTAGGGTGGTGCAGCTGAGACAAATGGCGAGGATGAAATAAGTGAAAAAGATTTGGAGAGTGAAGGTCGATATTTGGAACGACGGATTGTGAATCAGTACTGAGACGATGGATACAATCATCCCTACTACTAGTGTCCCTATAAAAGCAAGGATTGTGCCAACTATGGGCCAAAGAATAACGTAGCCGAGAAGTTTGAGAATATTGCCCTTCATTAGTTGGCGACTGCGTTTGAACGCTTCGCCGACTTTGCAATTTTCTAGCACCACAAGTTGCTGCACTAATGAATGAGCGATAGCAAACCAAATGCCGGGCACTATAAAAAGCAGAGCGCAGGCTATTGTGCCTGTATTGAAGAGAAAGTTACCGCCAAGCATAGATCACACTGCTAGCGGCTATCGGTGCTTCTTTCGCGGCTTGAAAAATCAAGGCGTAAGACTTCTTCCAGTCTTGGAAAAACCTGAGTTCGATATCTTGGCCTGTCGAGTTGACCGCCGGCAATTCTTTCATTTTGTGCTACTCGCTAGTTGCTGGGTAATTTTCTTCTCGATTTCGGTCGTGCGTCCGGATTTGTGCATGAGGTCTATCCACATTCTTACAGCAAGTGGCTGAGCCGATAGTACTATTATTTCGACTATGAGGGTAGCTACTACAGCGATGATGTCAGTTACTTTGTCGGTGTTGGTAGAATCTAGATTCGGTGCAAGTATTGCTACACTTAGCCCAATACCTAAAGCTGCTGCAAGAGCTATTGCAATCAAAGCAAGCGGCCCGAGTACGACATATTTGATTATTTGCCATTTCTTGCCCTTTGTCAGATTCCAGCTGCTCTTTATAGCTGCAAAACCGCTTTCATTTTCTAGAACAACGAACTGTAGGCAAAGGGATAAGGCTAAGGCAAAGAATATGCCTGGTGCTATGAATAACAAGCCGCATAGCAGCGTGCCTAAGCCCCAAACAATTTGTATTCCGAACATTCTAGCTAGGCATTTTGTTTGGAAGTACTGGCTCGCTGTTTTTGTTTCGGGGAATACTGTTTTGTAGGTATTGTTGATGATATTGCGCGTGATTATTAGTTGCAGTATTAGAGCCCAGAGAGTGTCGAGGGTTAAAGGTGGCAGTAGATCATCAAATAGTGTTAGCAGTACAAACAGTGCTGAAATAAATGGTGTGGCAGCCATCGTCTGAAATACTATTCTGAATGCCTCTGACAAATCTCTTTTTAGATTCAGTACTAGAATCGGATCTTTGGTCTGCTCTGGCTCTGCTGGTTGCATGGTTATTTTGTTTCTCGTCGTTGTCGAGCGCTGCTTGACTTCGGTCCTCTATTGAATTAACTTTGAGTGTGCACCTTGCAGCGGCAGCAATTTCTGGCACCCGCTGATTATGACTGATTCCACACAGAAGGCAAAATCGTATTGATAAGGCTGAAAGACTCTATTGGTTGTGTACTCTTCGGCTTGCTTTTCGTCATGCTCGCTTCCGAGCGTAGGTGTCCATCACATGTTGCAGTGTCAGTTTCGGAGAGTAATTGTCCACCAATAATCACAAGGTTCCCTGGAGTGACTCCCATGCACTCTGGTGAGCGCAAATATCCATCAATTGCCTCAATGACTCGGCGCGAGTCTATTCGTGAGTTTCTTGCTGGCAAGACCACCACAGTGTATGGCGATTTTGGGTATCGGATGCCGACAGATAAGTAGGCAAATTCTCCTTTCCAGCCTCTTATCTGGTTGAACACGCAATTGGTGCGAACTCACGCGAGCATTAATCAACTTGTTGAAAGCGTCTTGTTTCAGCCAATAGGCGCGGTCGTGGTTGCCAAGTTTAGCAAAAGCTAAAATGCAATGAGGTAGCCAAGATTGGAATAGAGCCTAACGTAGCTGCTAGTGAGAAGAACGTATCCTTTCTTCTAAACTCTCTTCTAGCAAAGTAATTCTTCCAATCTCAGTTCCTTCCATCTAATTTCTTGCAACCTAGCAAGTCTCCAGCCCTTTTAGCGCGTCTTTGCTGCGATTGGGTCAGACTAACTTGCTAAAACACCGCCGCACTGCCCCTTGAGAACGATTTGTAGTTCCTTGGAGCGTTGCTGAATCAAAAAGAAAAGACCTATGAACACTCAAACATTTTCCGCTGGCCTCGAAGGGGTCATCGCCTGCCGCACTCGACTGAGCCATGTTGATGGTGCTGCTGGCAAGCTTGTTCTGGCTGGGCACAATGCCGTTGCATTGGCTGAGAACAACACCATCGAAGAAGTCTGGTTTCTCTTGCACGAAGGGCATATGCCCGATGCAAGCGAACTGGCTGCCTTCAAAGACAAGATTGAAACTCTTGGTCGTCTGCCCAACGATGAAGTCAACTTGATCAAGAAGCTGCGTGGCATTGAGCCGCTTTCGGCCTTCCGCACAGCTCTTTCGGCCATCGCCAACAAGCGCGGCTATCAGCCTTGGCTCAACCGCCCCAAGCAAGAAGCAGTCGAAGAAATTCTCGCTCTCTGTGCGCTGGCGCCGAGCATTGTCGAAGTCTTGCATACTGGTCGTCGCCCTCGCCTCAAGAACGGCAATGTCGGTTACGCTGAGCGTTACCTCTGGGGTGTCACTGGCAGCAAGCCATCGGTCGAGAACGTTCGGGCGGTGGAGACCTACCTGATTCTCACCATGGATCACGGCCTCAATGCCTCCACCTTCGCCTCGCGCGTCACGGCCTCGACTGGTGCCGATGTCGGTGCTGCCATCACCAGTGGTATCGGCACTCTTTCTGGCCCGCTGCACGGTGGTGCCCCTGGTCCGGTGCTCGACATGCTCGATGCCATCGGCAGTAACGACAAGGCTGACGGCTGGGTGCGTGGTCAGCTGGCTGCTGGTAGTCGCCTGATGGGCTTCGGCCATCGCATCTATCGCACCGATGACCCCCGTGCTCTCACCCTCAAGCGTGTCGCTGAGAGGCAGAACGGCCCGCGCATTGAACTGGCCAAAGTTACCGAGCAGGCCGCACTTGCCGTGCTGACTGAGAAGCAAAACGCGCGTGCGGCTGTGGACGGCAAGGCTGTTCGTCCGCTGCGTGTCAACGTCGAGTTCTGGACGGCGGTCGTTCTTGAGCACGTGGGCATTCCGCGCGAACTCTTCAGCTCCACTTTCTGTGCTAGCCGCATCATTGGCTGGGGCGAACACGTCGCCGAGCAGATCGCTGACAACAAGCTCTTCCGCCCGCTCTCGCTCTACACTGGCGAGATGCCGGCTGAGTAATAGCATTCCGGACTTGCAAGCGGAATTACCAATAATTTTGTTGTAAGTCCTTTCCCAATCACTTAGAGATGGCGCCCCAAGAACCCTTTCAATATCTAGGGCGTCATCTCTCTCATCGCTTAAGCGGGAGAATCGCATGAAATCACAAACAGGCAACACCCTCAATAACTTTTACCAGGCCATGGAAGCCGCTATTGCTGAGGCACGCAAGCGCTTTCAGCGGCCGTTGACCTTGACCGAGAAGATTCTTGTCGCGCACCTTTTCGACAAGGGCCAGCTCGACAAGACTCAGTCGGGGTCGTGGCCGCTCCCTGTGCGGGGCAAGACTCAGGTCGCCCTCTTGCCCGACCGCGTGGCCATGCAAGATGCCACAGCGCAAATGGCCATGCTGCAATACATGCAGGCGGGACTGGGCCAAGTGGCCGTACCCACCAGCATTCACTGCGACCACTTGATTCGCGCCAAATCGGGAGCAAAGCTCGACCTGGTTGACGCCTATGGTCAGAACAACGAAGTCTACGACTTCCTCAAAACTGCTGCTGCTGCCCACGGTATCGCTTTTGGTGCGCCGGGTAAGGGCATTATCCACCAAGTTATTCTGGAAAACCTGGCTTTTCCCGGTGCCTTGATGGTCGGCACTGATTCGCACACCCCCAATGCTGGCGGCCTCTGCATGCTGGCCATTGGTGTCGGTGGTGCCGATGCTGTTGAAGTCATGGCTGGCGAACCCTGGGGTTTGACCTGGCCGCTGCAGATTGGCGTCAAGCTGACTGGCAAGCTCAATGGCTGGACTGCCCCTAAAGA
Organism: bacterium Ga0077546; assembly: GCA_001464165.1. Next base: position 39,362 of record LNEX01000578.1, on the reverse strand, counting down.
CATCATTCTCAAGATCGCTGGTATTCTTGGCGCAGCCGGCGGTACTTCGGCCGTCATCGAGTATTTCGGCGACACTGCGAGCCTTGGTGCTACTGGTCAAGCTACCATCGCCAACATGGGCGCTGAACTTGGTGCTACCACGTCGGTCTTTCCTTACAGCACCGCTGCTGGTGACTATCTGGCCGCCACTGACCGTGCCGATTGGGCCGCTGCTGCCAGCAAGTATGAGCATCTGCTGCACGCAGATGCGGAAGTGCAAGCCGAGCCTGAAAAGTACTTTGACCGCGTCATCGAAATCGACCTGAGCACGCTGGAGCCGCACATTGTCGGCCCCTTCACTCCAGACTTGGCCCGGCCGCTGTCAGAGTTTGCTGCGGAGGCCAAAGAAAAGGGCTATCCTCTCAATTTGAGCTACGCTCTGATTGGCAGTTGCACCAACTCGAGCTACGAAGACATGGGTCGGGCGGCGCACATTGCTAGACAAGCAGCGCAAGCTGGCATCAAGGTGGCCTGCGGTTTTCTGGTTACCCCCGGCTCGACGCAAATTTTCAACACCATTGAGCGCGATGGCCAGCTGCAAGACTTCGAAGCCATCGGCGCCCAAGTTTTGGCCAATGCCTGCGGACCTTGCATTGGTCAGTGGCAGCGTTCTGACGTTAAAGATGGCGAGCCGAACTCGATCATCAATTCGTTCAATCGGCCGTTTAAGGGGCGCAACGACAACAATCCGGCTACCCATGCTTTCATTGCCAGTCCTGAAATTGTCACGGCCTTTGCTCTGGCTGGCACCCTGGCTTTCAACCCGCTCAAAGACACGCTCAAGGCCGCTGACGGTAGCGAGTTCCGGCTGATGCCGCCGACGGCTGATGCTCTGCCCCCCAATGGTTTTGTCGGCGATGCGGAAGCCATTGTCGCGGCCCCAGTTGCTAGTGGTGCGCAGCTGGCGGTGCAGGTTTCGCCTAAGAGCCATCGTTTGCAGTTGCTGGCACCATTCCCTGTCTGGGACGGCAATGACCTGACCAGCTTGCCGGTGTTGCTCAAAGCCAAGGGCAAGTGCACCACTGATCACATTTCTCCGGCTGGTGTTGAGTGGCTGCGCTTCCGCGGGCACCTCGACAACATTTCGGACAACATGTTCAGCCGTGTCAGCAACAGTTTCACTGGTGCAATCGGCACTGGTGTTAATTTGATTACTGGCGAGAGCAAGTCTTTGAGCCAGGTCGCTCGCGACTACAAGGCTCTCGGTTTGGGCTGGGTGGTGATTGGCGATAGCAACTATGGTGAGGGTAGCAGCCGCGAGCACGCCGCTATGAGCCCTCGTTATCTTGGTGGACGTGCTGTCATTGCTCGCAGCTTTGCCCGCATTCACAGAAGCAACCTGTGGAAGCAAGGCATGCTCGCTCTCACTTTTGTGGAGCCTGCCGACTACGACAAGATTCAAGCTGGTGACCGCCTCAGTCTGACCGGGCTGAACAAGCTTGCCCCAGAGCAGAACGTCATTGCCACCATCATTCATGCTGATGGCACGAGTGAAGCCGTGGAGTTGAGCCATGGCATGGGTCTTGATCAGATCAAGTGGTTTGTTCAGGGCTCTTTCCTCAATTTCGTGCGGGTCAAGCATGAGCAAGAAGCAACACCATCTTGCTGCTCAACTAAAGTCACGGGCGCTGCTGAACCAGGCAATGCTAGTGCAACAACAGTAGAGCCTAGCGCTGCTGCCGCCCCTAGCGATTCAACCTCTGACGCCGCCGCTGGTGCTGCCGCTGGCGCTGCCGCTGGCAACCCTGGTTTCTTTGGCCGGCTGAAGATTTGGATTGTCCGCATCCTGTCAGGTCTTGGTTGGAAGTAAGAGCCGCTTGGGGGCTGAGAATAAATCACTAAATAGCCGATAGGGCAATTGGCAAAGTATCATTGCCACTTTCTCGAAGGGGGACCATTAGGGCTTTTGCTCTAGGGTTCCCCTTTTTTACTTTAATTACTACCCCGTGTAGCAAGTCGATGGTTTGAGAAACTTTGCCAGACCTTGAGTGTGCAACAGATTGATTCTTGCTAGTATTGATTCTTGCTAGTATTAAGCCCTGTTTCTCATTGGAGTCCTTGATGCCTGTGCTCAGTCAAGATCGGCGGGCTTGCCACCACTTTTCGTATTGTCTTTTGCTCCTGGTTATTCTTAGTTGGCCCTATCGTGCTGTTTGCGGCAAAACTGAAGCTGTGAAGACTAGGCCGGCTAGCAAGAGAACACTGCATTTTCCCAAATCAGTTGCCTTAGGGGTGATCAATTTGGGAAGGGGATGTGACAATCAGTGTGCCCGCTGGGCAAAGGGTGATTTTTGAGGCTAATCGTAGAGTTTTTGAAAATCCAGCTTATCTTGACCAGATTTCGCCTGTGGGAATTGACGGACTGAAGCTCGGCATGATTTCTCTTGCTGATCGCGAAGATGATATGTGCGATGCTGCTCTGGCTCATGTTGTTCATTTTCAGGGCTTGACCGAGATTAATCTTGATCGCTCAGAGGCCACAGACGCTGGTGTAGCCAAGTTAAAAGCTGTGCCTTCACTTGTGGTAATTAGTTGTTTTTTGTCTTCAATTGATGGTCGTTGTTTTAAAGAGCTTTCTACGCTGCCAGCCTTACGTGGTTTATGGACGGCATACTGTCAGCTCAAGCCAGAGAATCTGAGATACCTTGGTCAATTTCCCAAATTGCAGTTACTCAATCTTGACTGGACACATTTAGATGCAGCTGGAGCTAGGCATTTGAGCAATTGTAGTCGGTTGGAAGACTTGTCGGTGCGCGGCAATATCAGATTTGCTGATAGTTGTTTGGTCTATATTCAACCGTTGAAGAAATTGAAGAGGCTTGATTTGCGTGGAACTTCTGTAAGTATCGCCGGGGTAAGGAAGCTTAAAGGGATAGAGTTCAAGAGCCTTTACCTGCCAGCCGCTATGCAGGAGAATCTTGCGGAAGTGAAGCGAATTTTCCCAAAGGTTTCTGTTTTTCTTGAAGAAGAGAGAACGGTTGATAAGGAAAATAAGATGTTGTACGCACCCTTGCACTGATAAGAGGCGTGTTTGTTATTGAGATTGGATGCAGCGCAAATCTAGGCTAAGTAGATGGCAGTCCCGCGCTTTTGAATACAAGTGACGAGAGAAAATAACAGGGAGGCGGAGGTTCTAGTCTCCGCCTGTGTTATATGGGCTGCTATGTCTGAAGGAGAACTAGATTGCGCTTGTGCAATTAAATTGGATAGTCGAGGCGAGCGATTAATTTGTCCGAATCTGAGCGCAGGTCTTTGGGCGTTAGCCAGACATCGAGATCGTATCCGCAGGCGGCAAAGTATCCAATTAGGGTTAACCAGCAAATTTTGGAACTATTGTGACGCAGTAAGTTCAGTTTCTCCGCGCGATACTTTCTAACACTGACGTCGCAATGGCGTTGTTGGCTAGATAGTGCCAGCTTTTCTACAAGCGTCATAAGTGCTTTGCGGCTAAGCTTTCCCTCGGCAAGCAGTCTATGGGTTATACGTTTGTTTCCTGAATGGCGAGCGCGAATTTCCACAAACATGTTTAGTTTGTCAGCAATTTCGATTGTTTGTTTAAGGGAAGGCATGCGTTCGTCGCCGAAGATGCGTGAGAAGGCGCTTTTGCCAAGGAGTTCGTGGGCTGTAATGATGAAGGGAATACCATGTAGTCTTGTTTGTCTGCGACCTTCCTCACGAATCTGATACATCAGATAGCGAGTGATTTTGATGTTCAGTGCATTCAATTTTTCGCCTTTATAGGCATTGATTTCGCTCATCGATTGGAATGCTTGATTTTGCTTGTTGTTGTTATTGCTGTTGTTGTTATTATTGTTGTACATGGTTCTGCTCCAAATAAAAAAGAGCCAGGTCTGCGCCTGTGCTCTGTGTCTTCTGCCGTGAATTGCGGACATTTTGTTGTGGATTTATCGACCCAACTTGGCGGTCTCAAAAAGGATTTGTGCTATCTGCCATTTAGAAATCTGGCCTTCCTTTTCCATGGTTAGTAGTATTTCTAACTCTCGATGAAAAGCCGCTTGCGCTGCTTCTTCTAGGCACCCGTCCAAATTGGTCGAATGCCAACATATTTGTATTTGACCGAGGGGTAAACTCTTGGATAGCAAAAAGTTTTCGGTTGTTTTTATATGCATGTTTACTCCAGCGGGAAGCGATAAGACGCGGCCCGATATTTGTGGGGGAATTAAAACTGAAACTTGAATTGCAATTGGAAATTAGAATCGGGGATTTTAAGGCGCTGAAGAATGGTCGTGTGCGCCACTCTTGTTTGGTGCGTTCAAAACTTAGATTGCGTGAATTCTTGCTTTGTTTGAGCGATTTGGTCGGTGTTTTTTTTGTGTCCTGAATTGGGGAGGCATTGGGAGGAATAGTGAATTGATGTCCCCAACCTACGCAGACACGATTGCTTGAGCCAAGCAATTGAGCGATTGTTTTTTCGGGATTTCCCCACTGGTGCTTTTTATGAAATGGGTCGCAAAGCTGAAGCGGCGTTTTTTTTGTTTTGCAAATACTAAGGCAAGTAGTAACACTTGAGAAAGAAGAAAGGCACCGGTTAGGTGCCCTCCTTCAGTGCCTGCGCAAATTCTGCGCAAGCGTTTATTGTAGGTCAACTAGTGACCGTCGACCGACCAGTGCGGTGGGTCCGATATCAGCTTGATCACTTTGTAAGTTGCACCCACATTGACCAGTGTGCTGTTCTGACCCGTGCGCGGTGAGCCAACTGTCACAATCTTTCCTTTGGCGTCAGCGATTTTGAGATCGCCTGCCCAGGAAATTGTCATGTCGATTGCCAGGCGCTGAGTGTGCTGCGAACGCAGAGCAGGTTTGAAGGCAATGCCGTAGGCATCGACCATTTCTTCGGCGGCGTTACGCGATGCGGTCAAGTCGAGCTTGCCGCTGGCACTTTTATGCGCCCATTCAATTTCTACCCCAGCAAGAGCAGGCACCTCAAGCGGGCTTAGGCCCTGGCGCGCTATGCGGAAGGCATAGTGCATCAGGTAGGCGCGCTCTCGGGGCCGGTAAGTAGCGTTGATGGCAACGCTTGCTCCGGCTGCTGCAAGAGCAGCGAGAAACTTGCTGACATTGGCACCAAAAGTAGGGTCAAGGTCAGCAACACTTTTGCTGGTAGGAAACTTGTTCACCCAGTCTTTGCCACTCAAAACTAGAGCGGTTCCAGCCGGGTGGCGTCTTTGATTCTTTCTCGGGCGTCTGGCCTTCGGCTTAGAAATTTTCGCTTGAGAATATTTTGCCATAGAGGCCTCTCTTCTTTTGTTCGGGAGGGTAATTCTGAAGCCCGAGCTAGCGCTAGGCTCCAGCTTCACGCCTTAGCGCAGAGCGCGTTTGCCCGTGCCTTGCTCCGTAGCAATTTGCTTGACGGCATCGGCGACGGCCTTGGCCACGCGCGAGTCGAAAACCGTCGGGATGATGTAGTCGGGGTCGAGCTCTTTCGGCTTGATCAAGCCAGCCAGAGCACGTGAGGCAGCAATGCACATCTCTTCCGAAATCTGCGGGATGCGTGCTTCCAGGGCACCACGGAAGATACCAGGGAAGGCCAGGGCGTTGTTGATCTGGTTGGGGTACTTGGAGCTTCCCGTCGCCATTACAGCAACGTTGGCTGGTACCTCTTCTGGGGCAACTTCGGCCTTGGGGTTGGCCAGGGCGAAGATGATGGCCTTCTTGTTCATGACCTTCAGGTCTTCGCCAGTGAGCAAGCCGCCGACGGAGAGACCGAGGAACATGTCACGCTTCTTCAGGGCTTCCTTGTAGGTGCCTTTGAAGCCTTCGAGGTTGGTGCGCTCGGCCAGCCACTCTTCTGTCTCGGTCAGACCTTTGGCACCCTTGTAGACCGCACCGTCCTTGTTGAAGGCGATGATGTCTTGTACGCCGAGGTCAATCAGCATTTTGATGCAGGCCATACCGGCTGCACCAGTGCCGACTGCCACGACTTTCAGCTTGCTGAGCGGCTTCTTGATGAAGCGGGCAGCGTTGATGGCCGCGGCGCCGACAACAATGGCCGTACCGTGCTGATCGTCGTGGAAGACAGGAATGTCGAGGGCGGCGCGCAGGCGACGTTCGACTTCGTAGCACTGGGGCGACTGGATGTCTTCCAGGTTGATGGCGCCGAAGTTGGGCGCGATGGCGGTGACGGCGGCGACAATCTCATCGACGTTCTGGGTGGCCAGGCAAATCGGGAAGGCGTCGACGTTGGCAAACCGCTTGAAGAGCATGGCCTTGCCTTCCATCACCGGAAGGGCTGCCAGCGGGCCGATGTTGCCCAGAGAGAGCACGCGGGAGCCGTCGGAGATGACAGCCACCATCTTGCCCTTCATGGTCAGGTTGAAGGCCTTCTCGGGGTCGGCCTTGATTGCTTCGCAGACGCGAGCAACCTCGGGAGTGTAGACCTGGCAGAGGTCGACGCGGTTCTTCACTTCGCTGGTGGGCTGAATTGAAATCTTGCCGCCCAGGTGCTTGAGAAAGACCACGTCAGAAACTTGGATGATTTCGACGTCAGCAACGCTCTTCAGGGCCTCGATGATCGCTTCGCCGTGTTTGACGTCGCGGGCACCGATGTTAAAGTCGCGCAGCATGTAGCCGGTGGTGGACTGTACGACATCGATGTCGCCAGTGTCGCCGCCGGCGTGCGAGACTGCCGCAGTGAACGATGCCAGTGCCCCGCGACCGTTGCGCAGCAGCTTTGCCCGCACGATCATGGTGTAACTGCGCTCGCCAATCTCGCCGTTGTCGACGCTTGGCTTTTGAATTGAATTCTGATTCTCGCCCGGGTCAGCGGCAGCTGAATCCGGTTTGGTTTTTGTGGACATAATTTCTTCCTTGTTGAACTAAAGAAGCGGTGCTTTTGAGGGCACCGCTTCTTCTTTGTTCGTTCGTATGTTTGTGGAAACAGAGACTATCTGACTAGAAGGAATTACTTGCTCGTACCCGAGGTGCGCTTCTTGGCCGGAGCTTTGCGCGGAGTCGTCTTGCTGTTGCGACGCTTGCGCATTTGAGCCAGCTCGTCGGTGAGCACCTGCACCTGGGTTTCCAGCTTGCTGAGCTTGCCGTTGACGTCACCAGCTGCGTTCGCCGAAACATCTTCAGCCGGCTTCTTGGTGGCCGCTTTCGCTTCGGAGATGGTGCTGGAGGTTTCGCTGATCAGTCGCTTGATGCGACCATCGAACGAAGTTTTCTCCAGCTGGCTCAGCACCGGCAGCGAGTCTTTGTGACCACCAGCACCGATGGCTTGCACCAGCGACATACGCAGAGTGAACTGCGCGCTGTCATCCATGTCGGCCAGCTTGTGCAGGGCTTCACGAGCCTTGCTCGACTGCTTGGCCAGTTGACCAAGGCAGCTGAGAGCCGCAGGACGAGCGGCGAAGGGCTGACCCGGAGCAGCAAGGGCCTGAGCCACAGACACGCCTTTGGCATCACCCAGTTCGGCCAGACCGTTGAGGGCGCCGATGCGGATGATTTCGTTCCACGAATCCATCGTGCTGGCCTTGGTGAGCACCTTGAGAGCGCTCTTGTCTTTGGTCTTGCCCAGAGCAACGCAGGCATCAGCCAGAACAAACTGACTGCTTTCTTTGCCGCTCGTGATCAAGTTGGCTAGAGCCTTGGCCACACCCTCATCACTACCAGGCACCTTCAGGTTGCCCAGGGCATTGACCACTGAACGGCGCACCTTGGGGTGCTCGGTGGCGATCAACTTCTTCAGTGCTTCCCGTGCGGCTGGCGTGTTCATGCCACCGAGGAGAGTGGCGGCTTCGATGCCGACACCATAGAAGAACGGTGCATCCACAGCGGCGCTCAGTTCGGCGACAACATCGTCACCGCCCAGCTTCGACAGCGTTTCTGCCGCGAAGATCCGACCCATCACCGTCGGGTCGTTGCGCAACTGGTAGATCAACATGCCCTTAGGCACATTGAGCTCGACCTTCTTCAAGATGAAGTTGTGCGGGTCGAAGCGGAACATCGACGGCTTCTTGTCGAGGGAGAAGCTGAACGAGTGCTCAGCTTCGCTGACGTTGATGGTGACGTCTTTGCTCGTGCCATCAGCGAAACCGAAGCTGATGTCGATTGGCAGGGAGAAGAGCCCAGTCAGCTCTTCCAGCTTTTGCACCTGGCTGACCTTGACTGTGGCCAGCTTCTGCTTGTCGTCGTAGTTATACGCGACCTTGAACTCAGGGTAGCCGGCGCCGAACACCCACTGGTCGAAGAACGGACGCATGTTGCGACCAGTGGTCTTCTCGATGGCTTTGATCATGTCGATCGTTTCCACCGGCTGGAAGCGGTTGTCTTCGTAGTAGGTCTTGATCGAGTCGTAGTATGCCTTGCGACCGAGCAGGTGGCGCAGCATGTGGCGAACCAGGCCACCCTTCTGGTAGAGGTGGCGGTCGAACAAGTCAATCGGTTCGCGGAAGGTGTTGCACACCAGCGGACGGCGGTAGCGACGGTCTTCACCGAAGTAGACCTTGCTCAAGCCGAGGGCATAGTAGTCGCGCGCTTTCTCTCCGAAGAGATACTCGACTGCTTCCACTTCGCCAAAGGTGGCGCCGCCTTCATTGAGCCAGGCGTGCGACCAGTCGCGGCAGGTGACTAGGTCACCGTTCCAGTGGTGGTTAAGTTCGTGCGCGTTGAGACGCACTTCTTGCAGACGCTGCTCTTCGCGGGTACCGACATCGGCGAGGATGCGGTCGGTCATGACGGTGATGGTGGTGTTTTCCATGCCACCAAAGATGAAGTCTTGCACGAAGACCTGGGCGTACTTGCCGGGCCACGGGTACTTGACGCCGTAAAGGTCAGAGTAGAGGCGCACCAGTTCGGCCGTGCCCTTGAAGTATTCACGCGCACGCTCCAGCAGGCTGGGGTGAACGTAAGCTTCGACGGGCAGGTCGTCGTAATTCTCTTCGAGCTTGACGAACTCACCGACAACGAGCGCCATCAGATAGGTGACGTGCGCCTTGTCGTGCAACCAGTGGAAAGTCTTGGTGGCAAGTTCGGTGGCATCTTCAGCAACGGCATTGACCGTCTCGCTCAGCAGGCGACCGTTGGAGAGAGCTGTGAAGCCGTTGGGAACAGTGGCCACCACTTCGGAGGTCATGCGGTGGTTGGGGTGGTCGGCTTCGGCCACCGGGAACCAGTGGTGGGCGTCGTCATCCTGGCTCTGGGTCCATACCTGGTAGGGCTTGGAAGGGTAGAGCGAGGTGGGGCCGGTGAAGTAGATACCGAGCTTGGGCGACAGGGTGTTGTACTTGATGTCGATGACGAGCTGTTCGCCCTTGTTCAAGACCTTGGCCAAGTGCACGAGGATGCCCTTGTCCATGATGTCGAACTTGAGTGTTTCGCTTTCACCGAGAACGCGCACACTGTCGATGTGCAGGTCGGTGGCTTCGAAGAAAATGGTCGAAATCGGCTGATTTTCGTAAATCGGCTCGATGGTGGTGAGGCAGTTGCCAACGAGAGTCTTGGCCACCGGGTCGACTGCGATCACGAGCTTGGTATGGTGCACGTGAGCGGTCAGGTCAGGGGCGTACTGCTTGGCTGTGCCAGGCAGAGCGAAAGGTTTGCGTGCTGCCGTAGATGAAGAGTTGCTCAGGTGCCGCCACCAGTGAAGGTGTCCGCAGCAAGCCGAGCTCTCGTGACTGTGAGCGGTATAACCGCTGTGAGTGCTGTTTGTCATTTGAGGCTCCTTTATTGACTTCCCTGTATTTCGGAAGCAAGGCAGAAGAGCGTTCCGCAGAGGCTGGAACACTGATGTGTCTTGGGGAAGTCTTGTTGTTAGAGAAAAGCTTTTGGCTTTGAGAAAAGAAAAGTTGGTTGAGAAGTTGTTGGTTGCAGAAAGACTTGTTGAACCTAATAATTAATGGCTTTCAAGAGCAAGCTATTAGGCATTACATATCCCTCAGATAGCTAGCTCCAGTTGTTGCTGTTGTCAGTGCATGGGGCCATTCAGAAATACAGCTACCAGTTTCTGCACATGAGCGCTGATATGGCGCAGTTGCGCAAGCTTTTTCTGCAGCCTGTCGCGTCTTGCGCTATGTGTTACGTGCCCGTGGACATTTACATGTCAAAAATCTAAAAAAGTGAAGGCTTCAGATTCTTCTATCTCGACATCTCTGTTTAGGTCTTATTAGATAGGCTTTTTGAGGTTTAAACATGCATAGACGTGGGCTTCTTGACAAGATTGCTTTACCACGGGTGCGTAAGGTAGGTCTAAAGGTCTACATTTCCTTTCTCGTCTCTCTAAGCTTTCTGGATCAACAAACCTAACCACAGCTTTCAATCTTTCTTCGTGAGCGCAACGCTCATGCCTATCATCTCGACCTGAAACTGTCTCAGGTCTCTGCTTCGGCTCGCCGAAGGAGGTCATATGTCAACCACAACCAAATATTGCAGAATCGCATGGAACGCCCTCGTCAACCCGACTGTTCGACTGTCTACTGATTTTCCCTTCGGACCTGGTCGTTCGCTCAAGCTCTATGCTCAGAGCCTTGTCTTCTTCGTCATCGGCTCAGCTCTTCCTGTCGGTCTGTTTCTGCTCGCCCTGCGCTTGGTGCCGCCTGACGTCCCCTTTGTCAGTAAGCTGATCGCGGCTCCTGGCGCCGAAGGGTTCATCCTCACCGTCATGGCCGTGGCAACTTTCGTCTGTGGCTTTGGTCTGCAGCTCTATTGCGTCACTCGAGCATTCAACAGAGAAGGCCTGAAGCTTCGCGATGTCATTTCTTTCAATCTCAAGAGTCTGAATGGCTCGTGGGTGAAGGCTGTTGGCTTGGGTATCCTCACCTTCGCTGTTGGTCTTGCCGCTGAACAGTTGATGGGTCTTGTCTACACCGTTCCAAGCTCTGACCCGACTGCTGACTTCATCAAGACCCTCGGTGGTACAGCTCTGTATCTCATGGCCGCCCTGGCAATGATTGGTCCGGTGATGGAGGAGGTGATCTTCCGCGGCTTTCTCTTCAATGTCATCGGCAGCTCAGTGAGCAAGAAAATGGGTAGTGGCACATTGACGACCGTGGTGGCAGTTGTGGGCAGCGCGTTCGTCTTTGGCGCCATGCACATGAACCTTCCAGCCTTGCCGTTCTACATGGTGCTCGGTGCAGTGTATGCAGAGGCCTACCGGCGCTCTGGGAGCCTTGTGGTGCCTGTCATCGCCCACGTGCTCAACAACAGCATGATCGTGATTGCGCTCATGGCCAACCAGGCCTGAGCATAAGATTGGGCGTCTAATCGGCGCGGTGGTAGTCATCGGCGTAGCGGACGATATCTTCTTCAGGGAAGCCGTCACCCACTTGCACTTCGATGATTTCCACCGCTTCGCAACCGGCGCAAGCAATTCTATGCTTGGTGGATGGTTTCATCGTCGAGAGTAATCTGTGCAGTGCCTTTCACTATCACCCAGTGTTCGTCACGCAACTTGTGGCTCTGAAGGCTGAGTCGTTGGCCAGGATTAACCAAGAGTCGTTTGACTTTGGTGTTGGTCTGGTCGACTAGGACGTCGAAACTGCCCCATGGGCGGTCTTCGTGACTCGGATCCATTTCTCCGGGCTCCCTCGTTAGCGTTTTTTCTACATCGAGATCCTACCATCAACCGCCTTTCACCGGTCGGGGATGGGGTTCTCAAGTTGCAGGTTCCGGGCGGTATTCAAACCCTTCCTGCATCTCTTTTCTCTGTCCCTGATTTGACTGGCGCTGATGTCCAGTCTTGATTCCAATTCACTAACACTAAAACCGGACGCTGGCTGTGCTTGCAAGGCAACCGTGCGTCCAGGAGGCTTATTATGTCTACGCAAACTCAAGTTTCTGACACCAAGATCGGCCTGCTGCAGCCGCAGAATGCCGATCTCGCCAAACTGATTCGCGCCAGCTACAGCAGCGCCGAACTCGAAACCGTCCGTTCCGCACTCGTCAACCTGGGCACGCTTCAACTGAAGCGCTACAAGAGCGGTGGCCACTCGGCCGTTACCGTTCTCAACGCCGACACTTTGGAGAACAGCATCGATGGTCTGCTGATCTTCATGTGGGACCGTGACAACATCATGCAGTGTCTCGCTGAGCTGATGCTCGCCGAGAACGACTCGCTCAACGCCGGCCTCAACGTTCCCAAGAACAACTGGAAGCGTGGTCTGGCAGCCAGCATCACGCACCATCGCAAGGGCGAAGGTCGCTTCCTCGACGTCATCCAGGGGCGGGCTTCTGGCTTCCCCAAGGACTACTTCCGTCGGCCGCACATTCGCTACAACCCGATTTCTCTTCATGAAGTCGGTGACCCCTGGGGTCATGGGCAGAACGACTCACTGTCGTTCATCAACTTCCTGCTCTTCCACGGTTTGAAGACCAACCGTGTGCAGTGGTCTGACGAGGTTGGCACGCAGGCGACGGCTTTCGCTGCCCTGCTTCATGCTTACTTCTGGACCATCCACGTTTGGGAAGATCAAGACCTGGGCGCTTGGGAAGACAAGGTGGCGCAGCATTGGTCGTCCATCGCCTGTGCCTTGGTCAGTCTGCGTGAACAGTACGACGTGCTCTTCCCTGGTGGCGCGATGCGTCATCACAAGGACGGCGTGGACTACTGGGTACGTGACCACGGCGTCAAGGAGCTGATCGAGAAGTGCGAGGCCAAGCTGCGTGAACTCGGCATCCGCGAGTTCATCAGCTCTGACAACGGCGATCAGCGCAGCGCTGACCTGGCCCAGATCAACCCGATGCTTCTGGCGGCGGTGGCAGGCAAGCCTGTGCTCGATGACGCCAACACCGTGGCCGTGCTCGAGAACATCGAGAACGAGCTCATGGGGCACATCGGCATCCGTCGTTACACCAAGGACGTGTGGGATGGCCGTATCAACCGCTACGACCTCGGCCCCAACGAGGAAGCGCAGTGGTGCCATGGTTCGCCGCAGATGTCTTACATCTACGGTGAGTTGTTCCAGCGCACCGGCGAAGCGAAGTACTTCGAGAAGCAGCTCTTCCACTTCAACCGCACCATCGCTTCCATCCCGACCGGTGGGCTGATTCCGGAAGCCTGGATCGTCGACGTTGAGACCCGTGAATGGGTGATCGATGCCAACGAACCCCTGGCATGGACTCAGTCGATGGTGATCATGGCCCTGGGCCAGATGCAGGCCAGCTTGAAGAAGCAGGGTCTCTAGCCTGCTTTTGCCGCGCTTCTGTCGCAGCTATCGGATGCTGCGATTTTGCTACAGCTAACGGAAATAACCGGTGGTGGCCTCAGTTTTCCCTGATCGGGAGGATTGGTTGCTGCCACCGGTTTTCCATTTCAGAAAGATAAGTCTGGAGTAATAAGACAATGATGAACACAAAAATTTCCACCAACCAGTTGCTGATGTTTGCACTCAGCCTCGGTGTTTGGTGGCTCCTGCTCGGCTCCATTGAAATGGCGCTGGGCTTTTTCGCCCTGATTTTCGTCCACGAAATGGGCCACGTTATCGCCGCCAAGCAGAAGGGCTTGAGCGTGACCATGCCAACTTTCACACCGTTCGGCGCCTACGTTCAGACCGAACGTTGTCGTTCTGCCAGTGACGAAGCCTACGTCAAGTTTGCCGGCCCCTTCATCGGTGGCTTGGCTAGCTTGGTGACAATGGTGGCTGGTGCCGCCATGGGCAGTGGCATGATGATTCAGGTTGGCGTCTTTGGCGTCTTCCTCAATCTCTTCAACCTGATTCCGCTTGACCCCTTAGATGGTGGCGGCATGACTCAGGCGATCAGCAAGTGGTTCTGGATTCCCGGCGCTGCTTTGTTTGCCTACATGCTGATTTTCGTTGCCGGTGCCAACCTCTTCAATTTGGTCATCGGCTTCTTGATTGGTCAGCAGGCCTATCAGTCTCTTGGTGAGCGTGAGATTCAGCGCTCGGTTACGCCCAGCTACTATGCTGTTCCGGCTAGCACCAAGATCTTGATTTTGGTCGCTCACATCGGACTTGCGGCAGGCTTGACCTGGGTGCTCTTCAACAAGCACACCTTCCTCAATCTCTTTGCTGCCTGGTTCTAAGCCGGTCAGCTTAGCGATTAAGACTGCCAACTAATCTCTTTCATCCAACCTCAAAGGAAACTACCATGCTCCCCTTCGGTATCGTCGGTCTGCTCTTCATGGCCATCATCGCCCTCGGCGCTCGCAAGGTCTGGCTCTTCGTTGTGCACTTGCTTGGCAAGATGTTCAAGAACGAAGCCAGCATCAAGAAGGCTGCCTTCTGCGTGATCTTCGCCACGGTCATGCTCATGGCCGCGCCCTTCATCATGCCCTTCAGCCCGGCTTTGCGCATGGTTGTCTGGGCGCTGTACCTGCTCTATGCCGGCCTCGGTCTCTACCAGATCTACGATTGGTTGCCGATCGGCAAGAGCAAGGACAGCGAGTAACTTCTCGACGCTCTTGCCCTGGCTCTGCCCGTTGCTTCGAGCAAGCAATTTTTCTCTCACTAACAACAAATAGCGCAAGGCATTAGCACCTTTGTGCAGATAGATTTGGTTCTGTTTTGCGTGCATTCTGCGCGCTACCAAGTTCTATCTGTTTTGCGCGATTAGAAGAGCAAACACTAGCAGGTGTGTGTTTTCACAGTCCTGTCTTTGACTCTTCTTATAACAACACTAAGTCGACTGCAGATGAGCTGCCGCCAACCACGTGAGTAGGTTGGTTGGTTGGTAGCTCATTTGCTGATCGCTTGAAGGACTCAAGATGAAACATAACAAGCAGAAGCGTTCGGCTCCCAGCCAGCGCCTTAAAATGCATATCCTGGGATCGGCCGGTGACGTTTCTGGCTCACTTTTTTTCTTTGAATATACCGATACTTCTGGCAAGACCACACGCTTTCTTTTGGAATGTGGGCTGCATCAGGAGCATGAGAGCATCAACCACGAGAAGCGCCTGCCCAAGGGTGTGGCAGCTTCCGACATCAACTTCGTCATCATCAGTCACGCTCACATCGACCACTCTGGTTGGTTGCCGCCACCCAGCGACAAAAGACCTGCTGCAGTTTTTGCTGGCCGACTCAGGTCGCTTGCAAGAAATGGCGGCAGCTCGCAGCAACAAGCGCATTCTCTCTCAGCAGCAGGCCAGCGTTTCGACCGCCAAGGGTAATACCAAGGCTGGTGCTAAGGCGAAGGCCAAGGTTCTGCCCCTGGTCGAGCCGCTCTATCGCGCTGAAGACGCTGTGAAGTGCTTCCCGCTGATCAAGTCAGTCAACTACAACCAGCTCTATACCGTCGCCGATGGTGTGGCCATGCGCTTCACCGAAGCCAGCCATATTCTTGGCGCTGCCGTTGTCACTTTGACGATTGGCAAAGGCGATGAGGCCCGCACCGTTTGCTTCACTGGCAACGTCGGTCGTCCCAATACACCGCTGTTGAACGAGCTAGCGCCGGTCAAGTTTGCCGACTACGTAATTTCAGAGTCGACCTACGGCAACAAGCTGCACCAGAAGCGCGACCGTTTGGCCGTGCTCGCTGACATCGTCAACAAAGCCTATGCGCGCGCCAAAGTGAAAGAGCGCGATAGCGGCAGCGGTGTCATTCTCATTCCGGCCTTTGCTGTCGGTCGCGTTCAGGCTGTGCTTTTCGACTTGCGCACCCTGATGCTGGCCAAGCGCATTCCGGACATCGCTGTCTTTCTCGATAGCAAGATGGCCATTGAGGCTACCAAGGTTCACCGCAAGTGGGCCAGCCTCTACAACGATGAGACGCGCAAGATCTTCGCCCGTGGTGAAGACCCCTTCAGCCCGCCTCGTTACCTGGAATGCAGCAAGCCGGAAATGTCCAATCGCTTGTATGAAAAAGCAAGCGAACCAATCATCGTCGTTGGTTCATCTGGTATGGCTGCTGGTGGCAAGATTCTTACTCACATGGAGAAGCGTCTGCCCCAGAAGAACAGCACAGTGCTCTTCGTTGGCTATCAGGGTTCGGGCGCGCTCGGCTTTGATTTGGTCAACAATAAGCCAAGCCAGGTTCGTGTTCATGGCAAGACTCTCCCAGTGAGAGCGACCATCGAATACATGTCTGACTACTCTGGTCATGCCGACTATGAGGAAATCATTGCCTGGATGAAGCTGTTTGAGAACAAGCCAAAGCAGACCTTCCTCGTTCACGGGGATGGTGGCTCGCTGGAGAAGTTTCAGCAGCACATCGAGGCTGCTCTCGGCTGGTCTGTTGTCGTGCCTTCGCGCGGCCAGACTTTCGATCTGATTTAACCTGAAAATAAGGACCATGTTTATGAATGACACAATCGTGTCTGGCAGTCCTGCGAACGAGCAGCCTGTCAGGCAGTTCAATGGCCACTGCCCTCCTGCTGGAGAAGTTATCCAGTTTAAGGACGGCAAGCCCATTACTCCCAATCACCCGATCATTCCCTTCATCGAGGGTGATGGCATCGGTCCGGAAATCTCGGATGCCAACCGCCTGGTGCTCGACGCTGCTGTAAGCCTTGCTTACGGCGGCGCTCGGCGCATCAACTGGTTTGAAGTCTTCGCCGGCGACAAGGCCCGTCAGCAGTTTGGCAAGGCCCTACCCGATGATACTCTGGCTGCTTTGCGGCACTTCGGAGTCTCGATCAAGGGGCCGCTCAACACCCCCACTGGTGGTGGCATGCGCAGTCTCAACGTCACCATGCGTCAGCACTTCGACCTCTACAGTTGCGTGCGGCCTGTGCGTTACTTCAGTGGGGTTCCTTCCGTGGTGAAGCGTCCACAAGATCTGGATGTCGTCATCTTTCGCGAGAACGCCGAAGATGTCTACGCCGGCATCGAGTTCGAAATGGGCTCGCCTTTGGCCAAGAAGATTTTGGCCCTGCTTGCGGAAGAAGGCTATGACATTCGCGAGGATACCGGCGTCGGCATCAAGATCATGTCGCGCACTGGAACTCGGCGTTTGGTTCGTGCGGCAATTCAGTTTGCCATCGACCATCAGCGCAAGGTGGTGACGATTGTCCACAAGGGCAATATTCAGAAGTTCACTGAGGGAGCATTCCTCAAGTGGGGCCTGGAATTGGCAGCCGAAGAGTTTGCTGAAACCATGGTCTCAGAAGATGACCTGTGGAGCAAGCATGGCGGCGTTTTGCCTGAGGGCAAGATTCTGCTCAACCACCGCATCGCTGATGCCACCTTCTTTGAGCTTCTGACCAGGGCCAACAAGTTCTCGGTGATCGCCACCATGAACTTGAACGGTGATTACATCTCGGACGCCGCTGCTGCCCAAGTTGGTGGACTCGGTATCGCTCCTGGTGCCAACATCGGCGACAACTGTGCCCTCTTCGAGGCCACCCACGGCACGGCACCCGATATCGCTGGTAAGGGCATCGCCAACCCTTGTTCACTTCTGCTCTCGGGCGTGATGATGCTTGAGTATCTGGGCTGGACCGAGGCGGCAGAGATTGCTACCAAGGCTGTCCAGAAGACAATCAAGGCTCGTACTGTCACTGGCGACCTCGCTCGCTTCATGAAGACGTCGACGAAGCTCTCTACCAGTGATTTTGCTCAGGCAGTTGTTGGCAATATGGTCAAGCCGCGTCGCCGTTCTGGAAAGAAGACGACCGTGGTGACATCTGCTGGCAAGTGAAGCTGGGCAGTGAATTAGTGTGGCTCTCCCGTCAGACAGTATCGCTTTTGAGCGAATGTCTGACGGGTAGAGCTTCATTTTCTTTGTTTTTTTGCTTGGTCTAGTCAGCTATATAGTATAACTTGATTTTTCTCAAGATTGGCTTGTGACAGCTTCGGCACTTTGCTCGAAGATTCATCGATTGGAATTTAGAAGTTACAAATCGGTAACTATTTTAGTTTAGTTTGGGCATTGATTAGTCTTCAATTGCTCTGAAGACTTTTGTCGAAATAGCAAGTTACCGCCGATCAACTTATGATTGGCAGCTGCTGCGCTGAACAAGGCAAGCTGATCGCACACCTGATGCGATCAGCTTGCCTTGTATTTTAGCTGGTACTACAGGCAGTGGCGCTAGCTGCGTCAATAGGATTCGATTGAATTCTTGCTTGGATTGATAAGATTGTCTTGACTACGGCATTTCTACATGGCAGCTTTAGGTGTTTCTTTCTTTTCTTTCTTCTGCCGCAGGTAACTAATCCAACTGCCACTATATGCAGCGAATTCGATTTTTAAGTCAGCACTTGCGGTGTAACTATGAGTCCGAGTACAACGCAACATCGCAACCAGAAGGAATCAAGTGATGACCACCGAAACCAACCGCCCGAACTTGCTCGTCGTTGAGAATACGCGCTCCGTCACCATCCGCCCCGCTGAAGGCGTGACAGCAGATTTGCTGCTGGAACTGCTCAATAGTCGGCAGGTCAAGCTCGACGGCAAGCTCTTGTTGCATAGCTCCACAGGGCAGCTGCTCGGCCAGCGGGTTTTCTCCGTTAATAGCAAAGACTACAAGATTGCCGGCAATCAGAGCGTCCTGCCTGAGCTGGATACTCTCGACCTCTACGACTATAACTTCAATAACATCTGAGTCGTTCTCGGCGGCTGTAGCTCGCTAGATTAACGCTCTGTATCTGAGAGGCATTGCTTCGGCGATGCCTCTCAGGTTTGGAATACTTCAGGCTCGCGAAAAAAAAGACCCAACAAGTACTATAGGGTAGAGTAAGGCAAATAATCAAAAAAAATGACCCGGCGGAGAGATGAAAGGAGAGAGACCCGTGTCCCCTCCCTTCATTCCCAGCCGGGTCATCTAGCACTTACTCTGCCGTTGTCGACAGCTTACTTGATATGGGCCTAGAACGGCCGGCGACGCGAGCGGGAAGAAGCGACGATGCGGACGGGCTGCAGCTGCGGCTGGTTCTTGCGCTGGCGGGCGGCGAGAGCGAGAGCCAGGGCGGCGAGCAGGGCGATGGCGATGGTGATGGAAGCAGTCATGGTGATTCTCCTTGGTTGATGTTGCAGTTAGCTCTTGCGCAAATTGGCAATGCTTTCTGCGCTGAAGGCACGCTCGGGCGAAATCAGCAAACGGCCGATTTTGCGCACTTGGCCGACCACGTGGTTGACGATGTCGACGTAGTGATCGCCCGTGCCATTGAAGGCCTGGTACATGAGATGCACCCGTTGTTCGAAGTAGGCGACAGCATCTTCGATTTTGCCATCGGCATTGACAGCCGGAGGACCACCGACGGATGAGATGCTCTTCAGCACATTGACAGGAATGACGTGGCGACCCTTGTCGAACACGGCGTTGATGTCGTGCTTGAAGGCTTGCTCGCGGCCGTTGGCTGCGATAAGCACCGCCAGCGAGTCGATGAAGGCGTTGGCATAGTCGGCCTGGGTTTTGGCCACGTAAACCGGAACCTCATCGTCCTCGACGTAGAACATGAAGCGCGGGCAGGAATGACCAAGCTGTTTCTTGTTCAGTTTCGCCGCCACCGCCAAGATGACGCCATCCACACCCAGCCCTGAGGCACCATGGGCGAGGCGGATGTCGACGCCCGGGTAAGCGTTTTCCAGCTCGATGATGATGCTTTCGAGAATGCCGGCGCAGGCGGCCTCGTAGGCACCAGGCTTGACGCCCCACTCAGCACATTTCTGGCTGGTGAGCGAGCTGTAGCCGTTCATGCCCAGCACGATCACGTCGGTGCCCTTGAGGTTCTCACGCACGGCCCGTTCGTATTCACTGGGCATGTAGATGGGCTTCTGCGTGAAGGTCTTGGAGTAGACCCGCTCCGCTTCGTCCGCATCGGGGTTGATGCAGCTCACGCCTGCCAGTGCGGCGACGTAGCTTGCACCTTTGACCATGACCACATGCGAGCCATCGGGCTGGCGAGTGATCTGGCCTTCTCTGGTGATTTTCTTCAGATTCATGTTGGTTTCCTTAAAGCAGGTTTCTAAAAAAAAGACGGCTAGTGAGAGGCTATGCCACCACTAGCCGACGACGTTGGCGAAATGCTTGCCATGCTCCTTTCTCGTCCCAGTTGGTTGAGCAGGCCTTCTTCACCACGTTGACGACGCAGTGCGAAAGTCGCTCCACCAGCGAGACAGCGGTTTGTTCGACGCAGGCGTCAATCCAAACACCGACGACCTTGAAGTTGGTGGTCGAGAAGCCTTCTTCCAGGCAAACATCGATCACTTCGTTTGAGCCGTCGGCATTGGCCTTGGTTTTCTGCAGGCAGCGCTGATAGTCGTAGACCAGGTCGGTGATTTCTTCCATGGTGTGGTCGAGGCGCCAGGGCGTCACTTCCAGCAGGATGATGGCCCAGCCTTTCGCCATCGCCGTTTTGATTTCGGCAATGACGTTGGCCAGCAAATCGACATTTTCGCAGCCCTTGATGAAGAACCACTGCATGTCGACCACCACCAAAGTTCCGTCAGCTGCTGAAGGCTCAGCAGCTGCGGCGCTACTCATGGCTGACTCCGTCGCCGACGCCGAAGACATCCGGTGGTGCAACCGGCGAGGCCAGAGTGCCCTGCAGGTAGTTGAAGAGCAGCGAACCCACCCGGCCGTTGCCGTCAGAGCCCGCGTGAATCTCTTCGAACTCGCGGTAGAACTCCGTCGGCGAGAGGTCGTCTTGGGCGGCGATGAGGTTGTCCATCTGCTGGCGGATGTGCTGCCAGCCGATCACCTTGCCGCCGACGACGACATTGGTGAGGCGGAAGCCGCCCTTGTTTACGCGCGGTTCCACCTCGCTGTACAGCTCTTCCACCAGGGCGGCGGTGAGCTTAGGCTTGGTGGCATCGGCGGTGCGGAAATTGGCCAGATGTTGGTAGGCATTGATCATCCACCACACCGACAGTTCACCGCTTTTTTGGCGGCGGCACTCATCGGCGCAGTAGGCGACGACACCTATCTGGCTCAGAGACAAGAGTGTTCTCATGAAAACCTCCTTGCTTGTAGAACAAGCTCAAGATAGTCCCGGCAGAGAAGTGCAGTGTTGCCACTGTTCCTCTCTGCCGGGCGGATTGTCGCCTGACGACTAGGTGACTAGGTCAGGTTCTCTACCAACGCTAGGCCTCAGCGAAGGTAGTAGCAGCCGCAGCGCTCGTCGTAGAAACGACGGGGCTGGTGGCGGCGCGGGGGCGGCGGCGGTGCCGGGCGATAGACGCGGGGCGGTTCGCGATAGACCGGCCCACGGTAGTAGGGGTCGTCACGGTAGTAGCGATCATCGCGGTAGATGCGACCGTCGCGGTAGGGTTCGACCTCGATGGGCTGCTCGCCGCTGAGGATGTCGACCGCAGCACCGACGCCAACACCGATGGCAGCGGCGCGCCCACCGTCTCCGTTGAGGATGCTGGCGGCGCCGCCGATCACTGCACCGGTGGTGGTGCCGGGGCCGATGCGCGTTCCAGCGCAGCCGCTCAGAGCGAGGCTGCCGAGCAGGAGGAGGGGCAGAGCGAATTGACTCAGTTTACTGGATTTCATGATGGTCCTTGGTTGAGGCTTGTAGCCTTTGGCTGTTGGTTTGTCTGCTCTGAAGAAAGCTGAGGCTTTCAACCAGGCAGGAGTTGTGGCTGGCCGGCCGGAGCTCGACTACTCGCCTCTTCCGGGCGGAAGCCCAGAGCGAAGGCGAATATCGGCACGACCTTGCGCCACTCGGGGTCGGGCTGCATCGCAAGGGCATTGAAGTCGCCCCTGGAGAACACAGCAGCTTGCAACAGCTCTTCTTCACGCTGCCAGAAGAGCTGGTTCATGGCCTCAATCACCTTGAAGTTCATCAGGCGACTGCCGAAGAATTTCACTTCGAGGTTGGCCAAGAGTTTCTCGCCATCGTCAATGTGCGAGCAGATGAAAGCGCGAGCTTGCGCTTGCACCTCCGGCTTGCCCGCCCACTGGTCGAATGGCGCGTCGAGTCTGTATCGCATGTTTGTTTCTTTCTCTGATTACGCTCTCTGGCTGCTGCTCAGCAGAGATGGTCGCGAAAAGCCTCGCCCGAACAGGCAGCGGGAAACTGCTCGTTCATGCGGGCGAAGATGGGCTTGAGGCGCTGTCCCAGGTTCGAGAACGCACTGGGCGAAACCACCTTGCCTTGCTCGACGGCGTAGGCGTAGATGGCTTCGATAATCATGCGGGCGTAGCCTTTGCCTCGGTGTTTGTCTTCCACCGAGACATGGGTGACCCAGAACATCTCGTTGTCGTGCGGATTGATTTGCAGTCCGCCGATGGCGATGATGCGGCTACCGAGGGAGAGGGTGACGCTGGTCTCCTTCTGCCACGGGTCAGGAGCGAGGTAGTGCAGCCGTTTCACTTCCCTGCCGTCCACGACCCTCACCTTGAACAGGTCGCGATTGGAGCGCTCTGTGCGGGTGCGTTCGTAGAGTTGGCTTGCGCTCAAGATAGCAAGACTGAGTGTAGCTTTTGTCATGTTGATCTCCTTGAGCGTTGATGCACTCGTTGGTCAGGGGTTGGTCTGGGGCAGGTCGCTGGCGGGCAGTGGGATGCCGTGTTCTTCGGCGAATGCCCGCAGCATGGCGTAGTTGTCTCCGCAGTATTCGTGTTGAGCACCGCTGCAATGGCCGAGGGGGCCATCGTAGCGTTCACGGTAGGAGGCGGCCAATCGGCGAATCCGAGCCTCTTCACTTTCCACTTCGTGGCAGATGATGTCAGCTTCCGCAGAGCCGGGCGGCAGACCGGTAGCAGCTTGGTCGAGCGGGATGTTGAAATCGCCGGCGAGGAGGCCGGTTGAGCTCGTGGCCAAGGCCTTGGACACCAGCACGCCCTGTTGATAGCGCACGTTGTCCGGGGTAGTACTGTTCGAGTCGTTCATGATGATCCTTGATGGTGCTCTGAGATGCTTGTGCATCAGCAGGAGCGGGTTGATAGAAGTAAGCGTTCTGCTGTTCCCTATGCCGCTGTCGGCACCCCCATGTCCTCGAAGAGCTTGTGAGCAAACTCTTGGAAGCCCGGGTAATCCCGCACTTGATCGCCACCAACGCGCAGGCCGAAGTTGACCTCGCGAATGCGCATGCCACTCCTCACCGGGGTGATGAAGAGCTTGAGACCGGCGCCGTTGAGCCGAATCTCCTTGGAGCCGCTGAAGTAGTCGTGAGCATCGGCCACGGCCTTTTTCACGCGCATGAGCAGCTGGTCGGCGCTGCCTTCGCAGTAGTAGCTGGTGGGAACACTCCAGCCCGGCTTGGTGAACTGCGGTTGGTTGCCCGTTTCGATCAGCTTGAAGATGGCTTGTTCCATGGTTTCCATGGCTTCCAACTCCAGGCATCCTTGACAGGGCGCGCTGCCGTTCAGCTCCAGGATCTTCTCGCCATTGACGCCGGCGGTGATCTTGTGACCTTGCATCCAGGCGTAGGGCCAGCTCTTTCCTTCCCAGGCACGAGGCTGCCGCAGGAAGGCGTCGGTGTCGCCGGTGACGGTGTAGTTCATGATGTGGTTGCAACGGGTGATCATGCTGCGGCGGTTTTCGTGATCGGGGCCGTTGAAGCTCGGGCGGAAACCGCACATGGGGCAGTCGCCGTCGGCGTTCTTCATGCGGCGCTCGATCTCGGAATCGCTGAAGTACATCGGCTTGTTGGCCCGCACGAAGCTCACTGCCTTGTCGAAGAGGCGGTGGTCAGCCGGAGTGCTGCAGAGCTGGTTGAGGCGAACGTGGTGCAGCATGACGATGGGGTCATCACAGGCGCAGGTGTGACGATTGGCTGTGCGATAGAGATAGGAGCCGTCGTCCTGGCAGAGTTCACTGATCAGGTCGAGGTAGGCGACGACGTCGGCAGCTTCGCTCTGGGCGTTGCTGGAGAGGCCCATGGTGGCACGCCAGTCGAAAGCGATATCGCGGTGGTGCATCGTAATCTCCGTTTCCAGTTTGTGGGTTTAAGATGGTGTTGATACAGATGGCAGGCTTGTTCTCGTCTTCTTGCTTCTCGTTCCAATCAAGGAAGACAGATACACGCACACACCGGCAAATCACACAGATCTAAGATCTATGAGGAAAGCAGGGGTATGGTGGTTATTGGCTTGTTTGGTTAGGAAAAGCCTTTGATTTGGAAGAGAGAAAAAGAGAACTCGTTTATGATCAGTTTCTCAGCTTGTATAAAGCAATGAGTTAAGCCACTAGAAAGCTCTTTGACACGACATTTAAAGCTTTTGTGTTCGTAGCCTCACCATGATTTAAGTAATAAACAACTAGCGCAGATTAGCGCATGCTAATAATTGCGCTGGGCATTCCTCCGTACACGTTTTCGCGTATGCGCTTTCGCCAATTTACGGTTTCTGCTGCTCTCGATACGATCAAAGAGTTGGGCTGCAAGAGTTTGCGGTTAGGGGCATGGGGAGGTTGGTAGAAGATGGACGCAATTATTTCATCGCTTGGTTTGACACAGAACCCGCTAGTTAGTGCCATCTTTTGTGTCGCAGCTATCTCCTGGATCTTCAGCTTTGCCATCTGCCTACTTTCCCTATCTTTTGTCAGCAAAGGCGCTTTCTCTCACTGGATGCCCGAGATCAAATCAATTTCTTTGCTTGTTTCTGGATCTTTGTGTCTGGTCCAAATGTTTACCCACAGATGGTGGCTGTTTTGAGGCAGTGGTTTTAGCTAGAACAGGCTCGTGTGAAGTAATAAAAGTGGCCCGGTGGCGAAGCTTGCGCTAACGGGCCACTCTTCATGTTTAGAGCCTTTTGGAGGTTTCTAAGAGGAATCTGAACGAAGCTTTGTAAACAACCCTTTGAACTGAAGGTATTGTTCCGCCTAGGGTACTTTTATCCCCTTTTTCTTCTACACCCGAGTAAAAAACACCGCAAGCGCCTGCAAATAAGCATCTCTCATTATCAAGTCTGTTCTCCAGGCTGGTATGTGAGACCGTGCTCCATTTGCTACTGACCTTGCCTTGTTTCGCTCGCTGCTGAAGATATGCCGGGACTCATGGGGTTTTGTTTGGCCGACTCGTTAGTTTGTCGAAATTTAGCCCTGGTTCCAACCGCAGTCAACCTTGTCATTTATGACAACAAAAAGGCTCCTATGAAATCCGATACACCGCAAACCGATCAGCCCGAAAACACGGGCAGTTCTCCTGATTCACCTTCCGGCAATGGCAACACTGGACTGCTCCAGAAGCTGCTGACCGGTGTCATGTTCGCCGTTGCCTTCGTGGCAATGATCTTCATCAAACCTGCGCAGTATCTCAAGCACCATGTCTATGACCAGCCTTCCACCGGCGGTCCGGCATGGTTCTTCGGCATTCTCGCCTCCATGGCTGCTGGCATCGCCACGGGCTATCCGCTCTGGCTGGCCAAGGCTTCCATCACCACGTGGGTACCTCTCGCTCTGGCTGCTGTGGTGGCGACCTACTACTACCTCTGGCCGGCGCTGTACATGGCGATTTTCCGCTGGGCTTTCCAGTCGAGTCGTTTCCTCTGGCGCAACGTTCCCGATGCTTCTGATTCCCGCACCAACAATCCGGTGTGGTTCAGCCAGTTGCTCAACGTCGCTGCCATTGCCGCCACCGTTCTCTGTTGCCTCTACCTAGCATGGGTGACCGGCAATGCGCTCTACACTTGGCTTGCATGGACCAGTGTTCTTGGTAGTCTGGTGGCTGGCGCCATCAGTCTGGTTGTCGGTGGCGGTGCTGCATGGATAACCGGCTTTGTCGTCATCACCATCGTCACTCAGGTGGGTATGCCCTCTCTGGCTATCACCAGTGGTGCTGCTTTGGCCTGGTGGTACGACGGTGCGATTGCGGAACTGGTCAAGCAGTATGAACTGCCCCACGGTCTCACCTACGGCCTACAGGCTCTGGTGGTTTTCGTCGTGGCCAGCTATGTCTTCCCGCTGGCTCACGTGCTGATCAGCCGTTGCTTGAACTTCGTGGGCAAGTACATCGGCCCGCTCTTCCACCGCTTTATCGATGGTTTCGTCGATGCCTTCGGTCGCTTCCTCGACGGCTTCTACAACGACCACGACAGCAAGTATCTCAACTTCTTGCACCAGGTCTCTGGCATTGCCATCACCTATGGTGTCAGTGCCTACGTCTATGGTTGGGCGGCGAGCTTCGGCCTGCCTGCGGCTGTGGCGTTGACCGCAATCACTGCCTTGCTTGGCTATCTGGCCATCGGCGCCTTAGTCAGCCAGGTGAGCAACATGTTCATCGGCGTTGCCGCCTCGCTGCTGGCAGGTATTGCTGTGGCTTTCCTGCCGCCGTTGCAGTTGTTCGATGGCTGGTTCCTGGTCGGCATTCAGGCGGTTCTCACGGCTCTGTTGTCTGGCTTGGTCGCCATTCCCCTGGCTTACCGGGTGGTCAAGTTCGTGGCCAACCCGCTTCTGGCCAGCTGGCTTTCCGAGCCCCTGACCAATGTTCACCGCTCGCTGCAGCGAGAACTCTTCAGTGCCAACAGCAATACGTACTCGGACAAGACCGGGTTCGAGACTTTGTTTGTGCACCTGGTCAACATCGCTGCGGCGGTTGCTAGCTACTTCGCTGTCAATCTGCTTGTTGCCACTCTCGCCATCGGTGGATGGCCGGCTCTGGTGATGCCGATTGCTACGGTGGTGTTCGCCTATCTCTTCCTCGGCAAGCTGCTGCTGCGCTACGGTAACCACCTCATTGGTGGCATCGTTGGCCTGGCGGTTGGAGTTTTTGTTGGTGTCGAGGTTTTCGCGCACCACGGCCAGAATTACTGGTATGCCATTCCCTCCTTCGCTCTGGCTGCTGGTCTTACGGCTGCGGTGGTATTCCCGGTGGTCTATGTGCTCTTCCGCGCGGTGGTCAACGCTGTGCGCGGCATGAGCTGGTTGCTGCCTGTGGTGGGTGGCGTGTACGACTTCTTGTTTGGCTTTGTCGCCAAGGTCTGGAAACAGTTCCTGGTGGTCTACAGGCGGCTTGAAGCTTCGTTTGTTCCGGTTTGGCGGCGCCTGTCGCAGACCTGGGACGAATCTTGGGAGAGCGCCAAGGCTGCCATCAACAAGGCCTGGAATCAGACCAAGAAGTAGTGCCGGGCCTAGCACATAGGCTCTTGTCGTGAGGGGGTAGGAGCATTAGCTACGTTGCTAGTGCCACCATCCCCTCTTTCATTCTCAAACCAAAAAGCAGGTACATCACAATGTCCGAAAATCAATCAACTCAGGTCCCAGCTGCTGCCGCTGTCGCCGTGCCATCCGCGACGGTCGTTCAACCGGTTTTCACGGCTGAAGCAGGCATCGTCCTCGATACCGCGGTGCAGTCCAAGCAGTTCCAGAACTGGCTGGCCCAGGTCGACACGAACAAGTTCCAGATTCGCTCTGTGCACTTCCAGTCGGTCGACATGTTCGGGCCCACCAAAGTTGGCTTCATCAAGTTCAAGGCTGACGTCGTCGACAAGGCTGGCAAGTTCATTCCTGGCATCGTCTTCATGCGCGGCGGCTCGGTCGGCATTCTTGCGGTGCTCAACTGTCAGGGCAAGAAGTATTCGGTGATGACCGTGCAGCCGCGCGTTCCCACTGGCCGCTTCGACTTCCTGGAAATCCCAGCCGGCATGCTGGATGGCTCGGGCAACTTCGCTGGAGTCGCCGCCAAGGAGCTGGAAGAAGAACTGGGCATCAAGATAGCCGAGAAGGACCTCACCGACCTCAGTGGTCTGGCCGGCTGCAATCAGGGCGTCTATCTCTCGCCCGGTGCCTCCGACGAGACCCTGCGCTTCTTCTCTTTCACCCGCGACGTCACCGAAGCGGAAATGGCGAGCATGAACGGCCGCTGCACCGGGCTGATCTCAGAGGGTGAGCAGATCACTCTCAAGATCGTCCCCCTCGACGACTTGATCACCATCGCCGACGCCAAGACCATCGTCGCCTACGCTCTCTACCAGAAGTATCTGGCTGTCTGAGCCTTGCGGAGACGAGAGCGGTACCATGCGCTAACGCCTGGTGCCGCTCTTCTTCCACTGAAAACGTTGTAGTTTAGGCGATTCTGTCAATCGCCTATGTTGAGCTGTAAAACCCAAATCCGGAAAAGAGAAAATAATATGAGTCGAAAACTCCCACTGCCTGTGCCACTCTTTAGCGACCTCTTCGTGATCATGGACCCTGGTCGTGATCAAGATGACGAGGACGTGCTGGTCGGTATCAACCGCTTTATCCGTCTGGAAATTCTCAGCGTGCTTGGTGTGGTGGCCAACCTTGCCCCCTCCATCGAACGGGCGCGCCTGGCCAAAGGCACTCTCAACCAGCTCGGTCAGACCACCATTGCCGTAGGCAAGGGCTCAAACTGCAAGCAGCCTGATGATGACGGTCTGGAATACCAGTTCAACGTCGGCTATCTCTCTGATGCCGGCGATATTCAGGACGGCAAAGAGCTAATTCTGCGCACTCTGAAAGATGCCAAACCCAAGGGCATTGTGCTGCTGCTGATTTCGGGCATGACCGATGCGGCGGCCGTGCTCAAGGATCACATGCATCTCTTCGCCTCGAAAGTGCGGCGGGTGGTGATCATGGGTGGCGTCGTCAGCAAAGACGATTTGCCGGTGCTCGACAGCGAAGGTCGCATGGTACCGGACATGACGGCTCAGAATCACTCTTTCGACAAGGAGTCGACCGAGTTTCTCTACCGTCAACTGCAAGATCTGCAGATTCCAATCACGGTGCTTTCTCGTCACGCGGCCGTCGCCGGCAAGGTGCCGCGGGCCATTTACGACGACATGGCGGCCACTGGTCATCCGGTCGGCGTGCGCCTGCTGGCTGCTCAGAAGATGGCCATCGAAGAGCTGTGGGCCCGCGCTTGCATGCCGGCCGATGCCGCTGCACGTCAGGGGCTGCCGGCTCGATGCGATAAGGCCTGGTTCTGTTCGGCCTTCTGTGGGGGTCAAGGCGCTGACCGCGCTGCTACCGATTCGATCTGGGACATCGTGCAGACTTTCAACCTCTACGATCCCTGCACTCTGATTGCCGCAATTCCCAATCTGCGCGAGCACTTCTATGCACCGCAGGTGGTGGAAGTGCACGGCGTCGAACATCTGGTCGTTGGTGTTTCTGCCACCCAGAACAATGTGCGCAGTGGACCCGAGCTGGCTTCTTTCTTGTGCACCACCTTGGTGGACGGATTGGAGAACGGGTTGACTGTTGACATTGACTCTGCCGGTGGTGTTGCTGCTCCTGCCCAAGCGGCGGCCTAAGTCAAGGAACCTCCATGCTTAAGAAAGAAGAGACGATCAAAGGCGCCATTGTCGAGGTGTTTCAAATCAAGAAAGGTGTTGCTGGCGCTAGCAATGACCCCGCGTCAGATCCCAGTAGTGGCTATGTTCAGGTAACTGCTGAAGCCGGCGGTTTCCTCAATGGTGGCAAAGGTGTCGGTATTGGCACCCGCCTCGAGATTGTCGCGCCACCCAAAAAGCGCAGCGGCATCAACACAGTGATCGTCAAGTTTCCTGTCGAAGGCGGCGAGTACGAGGGCCACGTCTATTGGTGCGAACTGCGTGCCAGTTGCAAATTGGTCGAGTCCTCGCCCGCTGCTGCTGCAGGAGCTGCTGTCGTACCGGCGCGTAAGAAGTCTGGCGTGCTCAAGCAATTCAGTGAAAAGCAGTTGGCACGTCTGCCGGCTGCGGGCTACTGGGTGGAAAGCTATGGTGCATCAGCCACCTTCTACTGCGTCATGAACGGTGCGGTCAAATATTTCCGGGGCAAACCGGATGGGCAGTGGGCTACCTTGCTCTGGAGCTGCTGCCCCACTGCCAAGGCTGTGGCCAGCCCCAGTGCGCATGGTATCACTTACGCACATTTCGCCGACCACGCTTCGCTGTTGGCTGCGCACCCCGACATCGCCCCGCTGGTGAAGGCGCCTAACGACCTCTGATTTGTGAATCGTTGCCATTGGCTTTGGCAAGGTGACAGTCTCATAGAGCTGGCGTCAAACTGTTTTGGGAAGAAGGAGCCGCAAGGCTCCTTCTTCCCTTTCTTCTTGTCTCAGTTTTTTATCGTTCAATTTTTGAGCCATCTTTTTCTCCACTGAATCTGAACGCTAGGTTTTTTTTTACAACAAGACTACTACTTAATTGCATATTATAAAATGTAGTAGAAAAATTGAAAAACAAAATTGCATGGGCTGGGGCCAACACAATTTTGTTTCTAAGAAAGGCTCCTGACTCAAAGCTTATTCTCTCCGTTTATTGGTGCAGCCAAGGTCCTTACTTAAACTCTTCCATGAGGAAGGGTCGGTAGTACTGATCGGCTTGCTTTCTTATTGTTTCGAACTCAGCGGTGAGCAGCTTGGTTTCCATAGCAAGCAGCTGCTGCAATTTGAGCGCATTGGCCTTCTTGCGGCGTGACTTCGGTTTGCCAGCGAAGATGTTGAGCAAAAGCTCGGGAGTGAGCAGGCCGGCAACCAGAGCGACAAAAGCCACCGGCTTTTTCAGGCCGAGCTTAGCGCCGAGGCTAACCATTTCTTGATTGAGGTCAGACTGAGTGCTAATGCCGAGGCAAGGCACAGAGTTGGCCGCAAGGAAAGAGACGACTTGGGGGCCGGTAAACTGGCCCGCTAGTTGTCCATCAACAAAGGCAACGTCGATTGATTGGGGCGTCACCTGGTCGTCATGATCGGCTTCGTCAATGCCGATGGCATTGATAGAATCCGCTGAGACGCTGCGCAGACCGATGATCCATTGGACCACGTGTCCTTGCGTTTCGAGCAACGTTTTGATGGCTTTACCCATCGAAACGCTGTCTTCAATTAGTAAGATTTTCATTGAAACCTCTTTCTGAAGACGAGCTAAAGATGGGAGGCAGGGCAGCCAGGACAATGCCAGCTGTTTCGAGCCTGAGTGCCTATTGCTACCCTGCCTTCACCTAATCTAGTCTTCCAGTTTGATGTAAATGCCCAGGGCGTTCTCACCACATTCGGTACGAACGTTGCGGGCGTAGTCCATGAACTCTTCGATTTCTTGCACCGACTTAGGCGCATCGGTTTGAACGTAGGCACCGTTGGCGGTGACTTCGATGTTGTCTTCGATGCGAATGCAGATGCCGCGGTAGGGCTCGGGAATGCGCTTGTCGGTGAGCGACAAGTAAACACCCGGCTCGATTGTCAGCACCATTCCTTCAAGGAAAGGCCTGTCGACGTCTTTGCCACGCTTCTTGCTGGTTTGGTCGAAGTTGCGCTGGCGATACTTGCCGACATCATGCACGTCCAGACCAAGCCAATGGCCCAGCCCGTGCGGCATGACGTCGCTCATGCTGAGGCCGCCTTTGCCCATAGGGAAGCCCAGGGAGTTGAGGCCGTTGACGAGCACATCTTCGCAGATCTTTTCGAGCTGGCCCCAGGTTACTCCGGGCTTGATGGCGGCTATGGCAGCCAATTGACTGGCCAGAACCACTTCGTACAGTTCTTTCTGAGCCACAGTGAAGCGCCCAGAGACCGGGAAGGTACGGCTGATGTCAGAGGCGTAGCCTGCGATTTCGCTGCCGGCATCAATGAGAACCATGTCGCCGTTGTTGAGTGTGCTCAAGCCGGCCGGATAGTGCAAGTACAGGCCGTTGACTCCAGCTGCGACGATGGTGTCGTAGGAGGCCACACCGCCATTGGTGGCGAAGACAAATTCGAGCACGCCCTTTAGGGCAGACTCGCTTCTGCCTGCCAGGCAATGGCTCATGGCAGCTCTGTGGGCAACGCTGCCGACCTGGCCGCTACGGCGCATGATTGCCAGTTCTGCCGCCGACTTGACCAGGCGTTGCTCTGCCACGATGGCGAGAGGGTCGCGCTGGCGTGCGCTTTTGTCTGCCAGTGCGCTTGTGACGATGGCATCGAGCTTGGCATTGACGCCGCTCTTGAAGTAGATGGCCTTGGCTTTCTTGGCCAAGCGGGAGAGCACCATCTTGGCTGAGCCGATTTTG
Source organism: bacterium Ga0077546 (assembly GCA_001464165.1). The sequence continues at coordinate 7,599 of LNEX01000578.1, read as the reverse complement.
TAGGCCCGGTCAGCGCCAAAGTCACTTTCGGCACCGCTAACGCCAGCGCGCTTGCCGTGCCAGATTTCTTCGGCAGGGCTGTGGGGCTGGACGAACATGATGAAGCGATTCTGGCCCTTCCCAGCGTTATGTTTATCGCTGGAAGCAGGGCCAGAAAGACTGGTTTTGTCAAAGACCAACATGCAGTTGGCCTCGGTAAAGCCGGTCAGGTAAAGAATGTCAGAAGAGGCCCGGTAACTGAAAGTGTTGTCACTGCCGTTGCGCAAGACCTCTGGGTTAGAGCAGATGATGGCGAGTGAACCAGCGGGAAGAGCGGCGAATAGCCGTTCTCTTCGGGTCGCGTATTCGCTGGCCGTGATGTATCGCGACATAGTATTTTCCTTTTAGGAAGATTTTTTTGGGGCTAGTAGCCCATGAGAATCAGGCCTGTGAGATTAGGCCTAAGCAATCAAGCCTGCGATGGCCGCCGTCAGCCAGGTGCCCATGTTCGCGGCGAGCAGAGCGCGCAGCCCCATGCGAGCAATCTCTCCCCGACGCTCTGGTGCCATAGCGCCCAGACCGCCGATGTTGATGCCGATTGAGCTGAGGTTGGCAAAGCCGCAAAGAGCGACAGTGGCAATCAGCTGGGTGTGAAGAGCCAGCTGATAGTTGCCTGTGCCTTTCATGACACTTGCCAGTTCGCCATAACTAACGAATTCGTTGACGAGAATTTCGGTGGCCACCAGACGACCGACATGAAAACACTCATGCCAGGGCACGCCGAGCAACCAGGCCAGCGGCATGAAGAGGTAGCCGAAGACGTCTTGAATCTGCAGAGCATGACCGCCGAAAGAGAGGGTGGCACCGAGCACACCGTTGATCAAGGCGACGAAGGCCACTGCCACCATCACCATAACCATGACGTGCACGGCAATATCCCAGCCGGTCATTGCACCTTTGGCGATGGCATCAAAAGCATTGGCAGCTTTGGCTTCTTCGCTCAAAGTGACCTCGCCAGCAAGCACGCGCTTGTCCGTTTCGGGCCACATGATTTTGGCGATGAGAATGCCAGCCGGAGCCGACATGATTGACGCTGCAAGCAGCCAGGGCGCGGGCATGCCCATTGAAGTGTAGGCCACCAGGGCAGAGCCTGAAATTGTCGCCATTGCCGCGGCCATAGACGTGAACAGCTCGGAGGAAGAGAGCTTGTTCATGTAGGGCTTGATCAGAGTTTGTGATTCGACCTGGCCAACGAAGACAGCCGCTGTGCTAGAGAGGGCTTCGCAGCTGCTGATGCCCATGGTCTTCATCAGCACCTTGGATAGTTTGGAGATGACGAACTGCAAGATGCCCCAGTAGAAGAGCAGCGAACTGAGAGCAGAGATGAAGATGATGCTAGAGCCAACGCGGATGACGAAGAGAAACTTGCCGTGGGCAAGTTCATCGCCGACCACGAAAGCGGCACCGTCAACTGCGTAGTCGAGCAGTTTGTTGATGCCTTGGCCGAGCAGAGCGAAAGCATCGCGAGTGCCGGGCACTTTGAGAATGAGGAGGCAGACCACCACAGTGGTGACCAGCCCGGCGAAGGTGGAGCGCCAGACGATAGCCTTGCGGTTATTGGAGAGGAGGTAGGCCAGACCAATAATGGCCGCGATTCCGATCAGAGGTTGTAGTGTAGACATATTCAATTACCTTTTACTGGTTAAAAAGACGGCCAACCACGCAGCGCGGATATGTGTCGTGGTGGCATTGGGAGTGTCGACTTACTGCGTAGGCTTGAGCCGAACAGTCGTCACTGTGGCGCCGGATGGTAGGTGATGAGCTCGTAGCTGCCGTCGGCATTCTGCTTGACGTCGCAGCGGTTGCGGTCGAAGAAGGCTGCTGCCGTGATGCCGGTGTCGTCGCAGAGATTGCGAAATTCAGCGTCAGACATGACGATCAAGCGGTCAGCAATGCGCTGCCGTAGTTCGCCTGAGCTGATGGTTTCGCGCTTGGGCGGGTTCTTCGGGTCGATGGTGATTCTCATAGGGTTTCCTTGTTGTATGGGGAAAAATTGGGTTTAGAGAGGTTCTTGGTAGGCTCGCCAGAAAAGAACCGCCCAGCCCTTCATGGCACTGGGCGGTTCTCGAATTCTTCAGCCAGGAGCAAAGCCCTTACGAGTCTTCGCCCTCATTGCCGGTGTTGCCAGCAGTGTCACCATTCTGGCTATTGGCCGGGGTCAGCGGAGTGCCACAGCCCTGGCAAGCATTTTTGGCCTGGCTGCACTGAGCGCAGTAGGTATCGCTCATGTTGCCAATCATGGCACCGCAGCCAGAGCAATTGCCCATGGCTGGGAGACCGACTGCGCCGATGCATTTCTTGCACTTCATGGCTTTGTCCTTATTTGTCGTTGTGGATTCTTCCAACAATCGTTTCGATGTCAGAAGAGGGCACCGAATATAGTGTCAAGACCTCGGCGCTGATTGCCACGCTACCCGAGATCTCTTCGGTAATGATGGAACGCGCCCCCCGTTCTCTCAGGCCGTCGACCTGAGCACTGCGGCGAGCGCGGGCAATGATGTTGACTGCCGGGTTGAGCCGGTGAGCCATTTCCACGGCCGCTAGTAAAACCTCTGGGTCAGAGAGGGTGAAGACGATGTTGCGCGCTAGCGATAGACCGGCGTGATTGAGCACCTCTGGTCTGCTAGCATCTCCGTACATGATGTTCAAGCCAGCGCGCTTCTCTTGCCTCACTACCAGCGGGTCGTATTCGACAACCATGAAGGCGATGCCCTGAGCGGTCAAGGCTCGCACCAGGTTGCGGCCGGCCATGCCGTATCCGACCACGATGGTGTGGTCTTCAAGCTTCTTGCTTCCAGCCCCACTTCCCATGCGGCCTGCGCCCCACGATGCTGGAATAACGCGGTCGAGCAATTTCTGCAATTTCTCTGCCACGGCGATTGCCGAGGGAGTGAAGAACATCGAGAGAATGGCCACGGCCAAGACCAGTTGATTAACCCGGCTGTCGAGAATGCCAGCGCTGAAGCCGAGCTTGGAGAGTACAAACGAGAACTCGCTGGCTTGCGCCAAAGTGACACCGGTGAGCAGCGCCACTCGCCAGGAGTGACCCATGGCAAAGGTGGCGACGAAAGCAACCAGTGTTTTGATTGACATCAGCGCCACTACCAAGCCCAAGACCAAGAGCGGCTGTTCGACTAACACGCGCCAGTCGAAGAGCATGCCGATGGAGACGAAGACCAAGCAGTTGAGAATCTCGCGGATGGGTAGAACTTCAGCCAGGGCCTGGTGACTGAACTTGGAGTCAGAGATGACCAGACCAGCGATGAAGGCACCAAGGGCCATGGAGAGGCCGAAGTGCGAAGTGGCAAAGGCTGTTCCCAGGCAGAGCAGAATGATGCTGAGCACAAAGGCTTCACGCTTTTTGATGCTAGCAACATGGTTGAGAAACCAGGGAATGAGAAAGCGAGCCGCCGTTCCTGCCAGGGCCACAAAGAGTAGGGCCTTGCCCGTGGTGAGCGCGACATCCATCAGGCTGCCGCCGCTTCCCGCCAAGTAGGGTGTGAGCAGCACCATGGGAACGATGCAGAGGTCCTGGAAAATCAGGATACTCATTATTGCTCGGCCGTGGGTCGACTCAAGTTCGCCGCGATACTCAAGAATGCGGATGACGAGCGCCGTGCTCGACAGCGAAACCAGCATGCCGATGAAGATGGCTGTGTTGAGCGGCATGCCTATGCTGTTCACTAGTGCGGCTGAGGCGGCGATCGTCAGGCCAATCTGGGCTGTTCCGGCGATAAGCAGAAACTTCTTCAGGCGCAGGAAGGTCTTGACCGAGAACTCGATGCCAGCCTCAAAAAGAAGCAGCACCAAGCCGATTTCTGCCAATACTTCGATGGCATGGGTTTCGCTGACAAGGGCGAAGGCGTGCGGTCCTAAGACCACACCGGTGATGAGAAAACCTAAGACTGAAGGTAGGTTGAAGCGGTGAAAAATCACCACCATCGCTACCCCCAGCCCGAAGACTATTAGCAAGTCTTGGAGCAGAGCTGTAACTGGCATAGCTTTTTCCATTAACAAAGCGAGGAGTGCGTTGCCGCACACCTCTGGGTTGAAATTAGAAAGGGGGGCTACATCGTAGACCCCCTTCGTTAGTCATATACAGCAAGCAGCGTTTGCTACCTTTGAGCCTCTCGCTTGGCGATGAGCTTACTTGGTTTTCCGCTTGCTGGCCCGGGCCGCGGGTTTTGCCGTGGTGGCAGTGTTGAGCTGGGCGAAGTGCTGTTCGACGGCTTCGTTGTGAGCACGGCCGGCGGCCATGATCGCTTCGATTTCGTCCACTTCTTTGGCGACGCCAGCCGTGAGCACTTCATTGCCCTTGGCCGTGATCACCACATCGTCTTCGATGCGGATGCCGATGCCGCGGTACTTCGCTGGCACGCGGGTCTCGTCGGCCATGACATAGATGCCGGGCTCGACGGTGAAGGCCATGCCCACTTGCAGCGGACGCTTTTTGCCCACCTGGCTGCGAGTGCCATAGGTGCCGACGTCGTGCACATCGAGACCAATCCAGTGACTGGTGCCGTGCATGAAGAAGTCGAACAGAGTAAGCGGCTTGTCGGCGTTGGCCTTCTTGCTTGCCTTCTTGCTCAAGTCTTTGCTTGCGGTCTTGGCTTTCTCGTTCTTCTTGGTCCAGGCCTCGACCACCTTTTTCTCGCCAGCGGCGGTGAGGTGGGTTTTGGGCAGGATGCCCAATCGCACCAGACCAGCGCGCAGCGTGTTGCAGGCAGTCTCGTGTACATCGGCAAGGCAGACACCAGGGCGAGCCATGGCGATGCCGGCCTTTTCAGCGGCAAGCACGATCTCGTAGAGTTCGCGCTGAGCTGGGCTGAACTTGCCGTTGACCGGGAAGGTGCGGGTGATGTCGGAGGCGAAGCCGTCGAATTCGCAAGCGGCGTCGATCAAGAGCAGGTCGCCGTCGTTGAGCGCGGCTTTGTTCTCGATGTAGTGCAAGCAAGTGGCGTTGCTGCCACCGCCGACGATGCTGGTGTAGGCCGGATAGCTGGCGCCGTTCCACTTGAAGACGGCTTCGAGCGAAGCTTGCACCTGGTACTCCATCATGCCCGGGCGGGTGTGACGCATGGCTTCGATGTGAGCGGCCGCCGAGATCGCACCAGCATGACGCATGATGGCAATCTCGGCTGGTGACTTGAACAGACGCATCTCGTGGATGATCTCTTCGGGGCTGACCAGCGGCTTCTGGGACTTGCCCCACAGAGCGCGGAACTGCTGGTCGAAGTGTTCGTTGCGGTCGAAGCGGTAGTAGACCTGGTCGGCTTCAGCCAACAGCGGACGCATGACACTGTCGAACTCGTCGATAGTGTGAGCTTCGTCGGCGCCGAACTGATTGACCGCGCCTTCCGGTCCGAAGCGAACGCCAGTCCAGATTTCGCGGGTGCGATCCTTGGGGCGAACGAACATGATGAAGCGGTTCTTGCCCTTCGTCTTGACGAAGACGAGCACTGCTTCCGGCTCGGGGAAGTTGCTCAAATAGAGCATGTCCGAAGAGGGCCGGTAGGCATACTCGGTGTCGTTGCTGCGAGTGCGCTCAGGGTTGGTGACAATCACCGCCACTGAACCCAAGGGCAGACGCTTGAGAAATTCCTTGCGCCGGCCGGCGAAGAAGTCGGGGGCGAGAGTTGGTCTCGGGGAGGCAGTGAGTTTGTAGGGGGTTTTGTTCATTTGAAATCTCCTTACTGAATTTTAGTTTGCTTGGCATCAGAAAGGAACCTCTTGGTAATGAGGTTTCATCTCTGGAACTCTGACAAAGTGCAAAGCGCCAAGCCAAAATTAAGCAGCAGTAGCAATGGTGGAAGTGCTGAAAAGCATCCTGAATAGAAATCGGACCGAGCAAGAGCTACCCCCATTTCTGAGGGTAGCCCTTAGCTATTGGGTCGCCTCCCGTCTGATTGCTCAGACGAGTGGCTTTCTCTGGCAGCACATCCAGGCTTAGACCGTGCCGACCACCACCGTCACTGCCTTCGACAGGTCGAAGTTGGCGCGGATGAAAGCGTTGACCGCTTCCTTGGTGACCGCCTGGTAGTTGGCAGCCTGCTTGTCCATCAGCTCGACACCGACACCGGCGAAGGTGTAGGTGCTGATCGTGCTGGCGATGACATTGGGCGAGTCGAGGCGGACGACAAAGGCGCCGACGGCACCCTTGATCGCTTCGTCGAATTCGCGGTCGTTGATGCCTTCAGCCACGTACTTGGCCACCACCTCGTCGATCAGCTTGAGAGCCTTGTCGACGTTGGCAGGGTTGACCGTGATGCTGATCTCGAAGTGGCCGTCGCCGAACATCGGGTTGTTGAAGCCCGAGCGGATGCCATAGGTGAGGCCGTGCTCCTTGCGCAGCACGTCGCCCAGGCGGGAAGACAGAGTCGATTCACCCAGGGCAGCGTTGGCCACCTTGGCGGTGTAGAACTCAGGGGTGCCGAACTTCACCGTGCTGGGCAGACCGATGAGGATGGAGACGCTGGTCATGTCAGGAACATGCACCACCTGCTTGATGGCCTTCTCCGGTGTCACCGCTGCGACCACAGGGATGGCCTGGGGCTCGAGGGCGTTGACCGGAGCCCAGCTGCCGAAAGCCAGGTCGACCAGACGGAAGGCCTCGTCAGCGGCGATGCCACCAGCAATGGTGATGATCGTGCTCTTCGGGCTGTAGTACTGGGCATGGAAGGCCTTGATGTCGTCCATGGTGATCGTCGCCAGCTCAGCGAGCATCTGCTCGTGCGGCTTGGCGTGATGCACGGCGCCAGCGGGGTAGAGTGCTGCCGAGAGCTTCTGCGAGGCCAGTTCGTCCGTATCGGACATCGCCTCTTCGAAGTACGACTGCAGCTGCAGTTTGGCCTGCTCCAGCTCGGCTTCGGGGAAGAGCGGGTTGCGCAGCGCGTCACCGACGAGGGCGATGTAGACGCCGAAGTCGGAGGTCACCACCTTGCCGCTCAGGTTCGAGTTGTAGGTGTCGCTGCCGAATTCCATGCGAGCGCTCATCTCTTCGAGCATCTCGGCAATCTGCGACTTGCTCGCCTTGGCGCTGCCCTTGTTGAGCAGCATGGCGGCGAGCGTAGCAACGAGCGACTTGCCCTCAGGGCTGTAGCAGTCGCCGGCGCGCACTTTGAGGGTGACGGCCACGGTCTTGGCGCCAGTCATCGGCATCACCTGCACGGCGACACCGTTGGCGAAGACCTTTTCACTGGTCTGGGACTTGAAAGACACGGTTTCCTCCTTGGTTTCGGCCGCCTCTTCGTAGCTGGCACCGTCGTCGCCGTCAGCCTGAGGCACGGCCGTGAGGTCGTGCACCTGGCCAGCAGGAGCGGCAGCAGCCACCGGGGTGACCTGGGGAATGAACGTACCGACAGTGCGGTTGTTCTCGCTGAAGTAGCGAGCGGCAACGTCGCGCACCATCTGTGGTGTGACGGCGTCGAACTTGTTGTCGTAGTCGATGTACTCCTTCCACGTGCCGACGACTTCGGCGTGGCAGAGCTGGCCGAGAAGGGCCATCTGGTTGTCGGAGCCGAGGGCAGTGCCCTTGCGGTTGGCCTGCTTGACACGGTTCAG
>LNEX01000577.1 GCA_001464165.1 bacterium Ga0077546 | reverse complement strand
GTCGCAGCGCCACTGGTGCTAACAACTTCCAGACTGCCGCTCATGCTCAGGGTCAAAATTCATTCAACACTGGTGCCACCGGTCTAGGTGCTGTCACGCAGGGTCTCGAGGGCATTGCCAACATCACCACTGGCGCTGCAGCAATCAATAATCTCGGACAACTAGCTAGTGCTTCCGGCAGCAGTTCAACCGTTCATGGTGCTATCCAACAACCTAGTAGCGCTGATGCTTCGGCTAACTTCGTGCCAGGCACTACAGCTCACACCGATATATCACAACCTGCTTCTCAAACTGGCTCTCAAACTGGCTCCGGCACCATCGGCTCAACGACACCAAGCAACTCAACCATTATCCCAGGTACATGTCGCAGCGCCACTGGTGCTAACAACTTCCAGACTGCCGCTCATGCTCAGGGTCAAAATTCATTCAACACTGGTGCCACCGGTCTAGGTGCTGTCACGCCTGGTCTCGAGGGCATTGCCACCATAACCACTGGCGCTGCTGCAATCAATAATCTCGGCCAACTAGCTGGTGCTTCCGGCAGCAATGCAACCGTTCATGGTGCAATCCAACAACCTGGTGGCGCCGACACTTCGGCTAACTTCGTGCCAGGCACTGCCGCTCACACCGATATTTCACAACCTGCTTCTAAAACTGGTTCCGGCACCACAGGCTCAACGACACCAAGCAGCTCTGCTATTATTCCAGGTACATTCGGCTCTGCCGGTGGTTCCATCACTCCTGCACTGCCAGGCCGCAGCTCAGCTGGTGCAAATAACTTCCAGACTGCTGCTCATGCTCAGGGCCAGAATAATCAGAATTCATTCAACCCTGGTGCCACCGGTCTAGGTGCTGTCACACCTGGTCTCGAGGGCATTGCCAACATCACCACTGGCGCTGCTGCAATCAATAATCTTGGCCAACTAGCTGGTGCGTCCGGCAGCAGTTCAATCGTTCATGGTGCTATCCAACAACCTAGTAGCGCTGAAGCTTCGGCTAACTTCGTGCCAGGCACTGCAGCTCACACCGATATATCACAACCTGCTTCTCAAACTGGTTCTCAAACTGGTTCCGTCACCACAGGCTCAACGACACCAAGCAGCTCAACTATTATTCCAGGTACATTCGGCTCTGCCGGTGGTTCCATCACTCCTGCACTGCCAGGAAGCAGCTCAACTGGTGCTAACAACTTCCAGACTGCTGCTCATGCTCAGGGCCAGAATTCATTCAATCCTAGTACATCTGGTTTGGGAGCTGTCACCCCCGGTCTAGAAAGTATTGTCACCGGTACCGCTAGCGCTGCTGCAATCAATAATCTTGGCCAACTGGCTGGTGCTTCCGGCAGCAGCTCAACCGTTCATGGTGCTATCCAACAACCTAGTGGCACTGAAGCTTCAGTTAACTTCGTGCCAGGCACTACAGCTCACACCGATATATCGCAACCTGCTTCTCTTGCTGGTTCTCAAACTGGTTCCAACACCACTGGTTCAACGACACCAGGCAGCTCTACTATTATTCCAGGTACATTCGGCTCTGCCGGTAGTTCCATCGCTCCTGCACTACCAGGCCGCAGCTCTACTGGTGCTAACAACTTCCAGACTGCTGCTCATATCTATGGTCAAAGCAATCAGAATTCCTTCCATCCTGGTGCTACTGGTTTGGGAGCAGTTGCACACAACATTGAGAGTATGATCACCAATACCGCTGCCACCATGAATAATCTCGGTCAACTGGACGGCGGCTCAAGCAGCAGTTCAAGCGTTCATGGTGCTATCCAACAACCTAATAGCGCTGACGCTTCAGCTAACTTCGTGCCCAGCAGTGGAACTCATACCGATATATCACAACCTACTTCTCTAGATGGTTCCGTAAGCACTAGTTCTGCCGCTTCAGGCAGCTCTACTATTATCCCAGGTACATTCGGAACTGCCAGTGGTTCCATCTCGCCGCCAAGCTACGCGTCATCCGGAAACTTGTCAGCTGGTGCGGTAAACTTCCAGCCGTCGGCTCAATCTAGCAGCCAGAATTCATTCATTCAGGATACGCCTAACTATGCAAGCTCAGATCAGGGTTCAAACTATATTCACTTGAACAATTCAGGCAATGGCATTGATTATAGCTACCCAGAGAACAATCAAACTGATTTCTCAGGCACGAGTTACGACATCGCAAGCGCTGCAAACGAATCGCCTTGGGCAATCGCATCTCAACACGATAACTTGAATAGTACAAACTACTCTCAAGGCTCCGTGATTCCGAACGTAATCGCCTCAAACAACGGGCTAGCTGGACTCGCCAACAACATTGGCATCATGCCCCCAAGTCAGGCATTCCCGCGCGTAACATTAGCCAATAGTTCAAACCTGATAAACGCGAGAGCGCAAATGGCAGAAATTGGCACAACCGATCCAACTACGGTCAGAAGCATGTCGAATGAAGAGTCGTTTAGTCCGTTAGACTCACCAGAACCGATTGGCTACTCAAACCCTAGCGCCACATTCACAACAGGTTCACAGACTCAAGGAGTTGATTCGGGTTACAGCACTGGTCAATCAGTTATCGGCCCTGACTTCGGTGGTAGCAACGGTACTGGCACAGCTAGTGGTAGCGTCATCGGCCGGTTAATTAACGGCGGTAATTTCAATCAATCTCAGTCGGTCGGCGGTGGAAACTTCAGCGGC
>LNEX01000576.1 GCA_001464165.1 bacterium Ga0077546 | reverse complement strand
GAAACTTCAGCGGCGGCTCTGGTGGTTCCGGCGGTGGAGGGGGCGGTGGCGGAGCATCATCAGATTCAGACAGTCACAAAGCCAGCAAATTCTGGTATCCCTTCCAACCGACCTTCCGAAACTTTGCTGCATCTGCTAGAGCTGCTGATAAAGTCAAGTTCGTCAGCTCACAAGACCAACCAGCATTCACGCAGTTCGACACCAAAGATGGCACAGTAGTTCTCGGCTACAGCGATAATATGAACGCCCATGAGACCGCTGAACAAATTGCAACAGCCGCAGCAACTAAACTCTTGTTCACTGACGCCGGTGGCTATGACGCGGCCCGTCAGGCAGCAGTGAGTTCCGGGGCTCTTAACCCTGTTGGCTTCAAAGAAAAAATGGCAGCGATGTTCTTAGCTACTCGCGGTCAATCTTTTGCAGAAACTAACATCGCTAAGCACCGCATCAATCAACAAGTTGTTCACGCCGCCCACGAAGGGGCAAGAGCGTGGTATGCAGGCAAAGAAGGCAACGAATACACTGATTACCTCTCTACTCGTTATCAACCAGTCAATGAAGAAATGCGCGACGAACTGGCTGGCTATCTCAGCAACGACGAAAGAGCCGACTCGCCATTCAACCACTCGTACAGCAAAAACAATACCGATGTATTCGCTAGCGGTACAACATTCGATGCATTCGCCACAAAACGAGAGCTCGGTCAAACTCCTTACCTCGTAGGCATGCACCCAGCTCGCAAACGGGTTGCCTTCGAAACCAACGCCGCTTACCTCATGGCCAAAGCAGAATCGGTTGGAGTGCCGATGGATCAAAGAGACACGTACGCAAGTTCCCAGGTGGCTTCCGTTCCAACTTCTGTACTGCGCACTAACAACGCAGTTGGAGCTGAGCTAGGTTATGAGAGCTGCCAGAACTGGCAGGTAATTGATACCGTAGCAGCGATGTCCAAGCCAGAATGGAAAGAAGATGACTACGCTAATAACTATCAGGCTGTTGCACGTGGCGCAGAACAAGTTAGACAGCTTTATTCACAGGGAGGCTACAACCCAGGTTCGAACTTTGTCAACGCAGTCAATTCATCTTCACCCGAAGCTGTATCTGGCATGGTGATTGGCAACTTAATTGACAACTACAGAGTCAACCCAAGCCAGTTTAGAGAACCGCAATTCTTGCAAACAGCTATGGAGTGTTACGCAGAGGACAAAAACTCTCTGCCTTACGTTGCCAACGCAGCATCTATAATGGGAGCAAACAACGTCACGAAAGAAGACGTCTTCACTATGCAGCAGTTAGTTGACACCGATCCGCGCTGGGAAAGAAACATGTCCGCCTCTGACATATATACAGCTCAACAAGTGATGCAAAGCTACTACGAGGCGGAGCGTGACAATCCTGGGCAGTATGCAAAACCGAATCTAAGTCGCAAGTATGTTCAAGATGTGAGAAGTGATGAAAGATTCACCCCAAGACCACCAGCTCGCAATGGCGGCAATGGCAACAATGTAGGCAATAGAAGCGCCAATACTTCTGTACCGAGAGATCTACTGAAGACAATCACACCTCCGCCACCAAAGCCACCAACATCCGCTAGACCATAGGTATCAAAAAAGAGCAAAAGGAGCTCAAGTGAATTTCAAGCATTCACTTGAGCTCTAAGCTAAGTATTAAATGGCTTATCAAATATGATTCAACAGTTCGCTATATCGAGCAGCTACGGCCTCTACAATTGGTGGCCGACAAATATCTGCTGACTCTGGCCGCGGGTCAGCCTTAAGGGAATGATGCACCAACTCTTCGTACTCCGCTGGCAGTGACTGACCATAATGAGCCCAAATAAACCGGATACCACGAGACGCTGCAGCGAGTCCATCCTTGCGCAAGCTATCCCCAATGAAAATGGTTTCATAGGGGGACACATCAAAATCTTTGAGCACTTGGTCAAGGCCAGCAGAACATGGTTTTTCGTAGTGCTTCGGCAGAACAATTAACTTCGTTTTCAAATTACTAGTTGCATGAGTCAGGGTACGAAGCCGCATACGTCCATGCTCTAACGTAAGTGGTTGAAATTGATCATCGCCATCTGGCTCAGTCGTCTCAAGAGCATATATGGCATCGAGCATGCCATCAAAAATTTGCTTGTTTCTAATTCTCGCCATGTAATCTGGTGCATCGCTCAACGCCACTATCTTTATGCCTCTGCTCTTGAGTTCTTGCAAAGTCTCCAAAACCAGAGGATAAGGGCGAAGATACTTTGATCGATTGGAATCCATAGCTTCCCAAAATGGCTCAACGAACTCATTCACGAAGGTCTTTGGATGAGCAGCATAATAGCTCCAAGCAAAACCTGTTTCCTCCAAAAGCCATGGATACTCGTGAGTGCCGCGACGTTCAATTACTCGGCCGATATCTTCAGCCAATTGAGGCAAAGGCATACTTAGCCTTAAGCTCGCCTCCCTCAAGAAGTCTCGCAAGGCTGGAACGAAATAGTCCCAAAACGAGGCTAGAGTTCCGTCAACGTCAGTAATAACTAGTTTTGTTCTCTGGCCAATTTGAGAGGCCAACCGGTAAGAAGAACCATCTACTTGTTTGACTAATTCTGTTTCCAACTCAATTCCTCAAAATCACAAATAAGACGATAAAACTTTAACCTCCAACCGGTTAACAAGAGTTATCCATACCACTATAAACGTATGGTTTTGTCACAGAAAATCGCATAGATTATTAGAGTAGTAAGCATTCGATTCACACACCATCGAATGTCTACTGCAAAACGAACAAAACGATGGTTTGCAGCTTCCGAACAAAGTTGTATACCAAAGGAAACAAAACATTGCTCTACAGCTTCCGAACAAAGTTGTAGGTCAAAGAAAACAAAGCATTGATCTACAGCTTCCGACCAAAGCTTTAGGTCAACAAAAACAAAACCCTGCCTCCACAAGTTCCTCTGAGGCAGGGTTTTGTTTTGCTACTCACTCGCCTTGCTTAAATCTAAATAAAAGCAACGCAAATCGAAATTATCAGAATCGACCTTGCTTCATATGGAATTGTCACAGCAAATAAGTCACATTGAAGACTAGGATTTTCCCCGTATTGGAAACCATAGGTTATGACAATGGAAACAGCTAGATCGCAGGACCATCCACAGAAACCCGTACCAGTGGAATCGCCAACAGCAAAGCCGCTGCAAAGCGAGGCGACTTTAGAATTGTCGTCGAAACCCAACAAGGCAATTACTGTTACTGAAACTCGCCCCGAAGTGAAACCAGATTCGGTGAAACAAGAGTCAGTAAAACCAGAAGCAATTAAGCAAGAATCAACTAAGCCAGAGATAGCCAAGCGGGAAGCAGTGAAGTCTCCCGATAAAGCTGACATCACTACTCAAGCGGAAAAAGCTGAGAATGGTGCCCTGACCACTGAACTGAAATCGGCCGTTGATAAAGCATCAAAAGTAATTGTTAAGATGCCTTCAGCTGGCAGCGATAATTCAGACGTTGTGATTAAACCAGATGGAAAAATTGTTCACAACCTCAATATGGATCCACAAAAGCCCGATAGTCAAAACCTAACGATTGCATTCGAGCAAAAAGACACATCGACTCAAGACCTTAGCAAAGAGCAGGTTGAAGCATTGCAGAAGCTCATGGTCTATGTAAAAGAGAAAGACAAAGAGTTTACTGTACATACGCCAGATTCAGTTGCTGAGAAAGAGGTAAAGACGCCAGAAGTACCGCAGCCCTCAGTCAATGTCGATCAAGAAAAAGTCGGCAGCCCAAGAGTTGAAGCGAGCCAACGCTCGAATTCTGGTAGTGATCAATCATATAGCAGCAGTTACCCTAGTTCAATTTCTTCTAGTCGCAGCTCTGACTATGGTGGTGACTATTCCTCCAGCAACTCGTATAGCCCGGCTACCAATGAGGTGAACGAGGCAAGCATGTCGGAAGTCTTGATGGAGTGGTTCACGGCCGATCCAGAGAAATTCAAAAGGCTGTTCCCAGAGCTATACAAGAAAATTTCGGGAGCTGACGGCAAGATTGATCTTGCTAAGTTGCAAATGCTGGAAAAATCTGGTGATCCGATGCTTGCTAGCCTGAAAGATAGTCTACCTAACTTGGTAAACGAATTTCCGCAAACAAAAGCACTGAGTGGTGGTACTGCTTCGCTATCGGCTGACGCAGTAAATTCTACCGGGGCAAAGCTTGCTGACAAGGCCTCTCAAGTGGCGGATGAAATGAGTGGCTCAGGCTACTGTGCGAAAGGCGTCAGTGCTGCTATAGAGAGAACAACTGGCAAAGCTATCTACGGCAATGCTAACGACATGCGCGAAACGCTTCCTAGCCATGGGTTTAGTGAAGCATCAAGCAAAGATTTGAAAGTTGGTCAAATTGTTCATGTTTACTGGACTCCAGAGGTATACGCACAAGAGCGAGCTAAGCGAGGCAACTGTCCGAACTACGGGGATATCGCAGTTATAGGCAAGGGCAAAGATGGTCAGCTTTATGCCTATAACGACAACGCCGTTCCGCTCGATAATTACCTAAAGAAATCTCGCTACGATTGGAATACGTTAAAGGCTTTCAATCCACCTGCCACAGCTTAGACTTCTACAAATGAGAACAAATAGGCTTAGTCGCGACTTCGGCAACTAAGCCTATTTCCGTTTTTCAGTATGGCTTTGTCACAATCAAAGAACTACACTTGTAGTCAGCTCTTCCTTAGCCTGACTGCAATGGACTACTGTTGATGCTCTCATGACAAACAGTCGAACTTGCAGTGAAAAATTCTTTTCTTTACTACAAAACTAAAACCCAAATGCTTCCTCGAACGTGACGGAGGAGAACAAATTTTGTTATCTAAAATTTCAATAGCCTCTTCTGCGCGCTCACTCTTGGCGAGCTTACTCTCGAAGCTTAGTTTTCTTCTAGTCTCTGCAGGCTTGTCAATTAAGTCTACGGCCATAAAGGTGTCTGCTAACAAAGTGAACTCAAAAAACACGAATTTAGCAAGAGAGCAGAGAGTAACTGACGTGCTTCTATGCAAAAACGACTATGTTCTTTGGGATGAAAGGCTGGGAAATATGACCCAGACAATAACAACGGTTTTGCATCAAGAAAGAGGTGATTTGGAATACGCAACTGACGTTATTCTATCATTTAACACCTTTGGCCAAATTAGTTCAATTAGTCGTGCAGTGCAAATTTGCTGGGGCTACAATTCAGAACAACTGGTTGGGCACCAAGTGGTAGATCTGATAGCAGAATCCGATAGAGCTTCCTTTGTAGAAACGGTACGACATATAAGACTAACTGCAGGAGCGAAAGCACTGGAGTGCAAGGTTGTCACAGCAAATCGAGGAGAAGTGGACACTCTTTGGTCATTCAATTGGGGCAGAGAAGAAGATTCAATGTTTTGTATAGCCCATGATATTTCCGAAAGAAAGCGCACAGAAAATCTACTCAAGCAAAACGAGCAGCGCATCAGGGCCATAATTGAAACTATACCAGTAGGGCTGGTACTCGTTAACGAGAGTGGACATATAATTTCCCACAACGAAAAGTTCATAGACTTGCTCCAATGTAGCCTCTGCGATCTTGAGAATCACTCAATATTCAACTTCATCGAGCACACACTAGATCTTGGCTTAGAGTCATTAACAGTACAACCTAAAGAGCTCCTAAAGACAGCTCTATTGCGAAACGGAAAGAAACCATTGCCGGTAGAAATTTCTACCGATGTCGTCTCTCTAACGTCTGGAGAGGCAATTCTTTGCACCATATTTGATATTAGCGAAAGACTCAAAATGCAAGAAATGCGCAATGAACTTTTGCAAATGCTAACGCACGATTTACGCACACCACTCACTTCTGTCAGTGGCTACTTTCAGCTCTTGGCTGCCGGTGCCTACGGGGAGCATTCCAAACAATTGGAAGCGGCTGCAAGACAAGCTTCGCGCAATCTGAGCGAAGTTATCGGTTTAGTTTCTGACCTCCTTGATGTAGACAAAATTGACTCTGGTTGTTTAGTGCTGTCTCTCTCAAGAACAAGCGTTAAAGAACTTCTCCGTGAGGTAAATGACAAGCTAGCTGTCATTGCCTGTGGCAAGAAAATTTCTTTGCGATATCAAATCGCCCAGAACGAAATAGTAATCGAAGTGGATAAGCCTTTGATACTGAGGGTTCTGACAAACACTATTGCAAATGCCATTAAGTTCTCGCCACCGGGCAGCTCGGTTTTGGTCAAAGCCCATACAATTACAGAATACGCGAAAATTGAAGTAATTGATAACGGCTGCGGCATTGCGGACTCAGACCAAGAAAAAGTGTTTGAACCATTTCGCCAAGCGCACAAAGCTGAAAGTTATCCGTGGCGAAGTTCGGGCTTAGGGCTTACCATATGCAAAAAGATTGTAGAAGCACATGGTGGTGAAATTGTATTGCATTCGAAGCTCGGCATAGGCACGACTATTAGCTTCACTGTGCCGCTGCTCGCAAATAATGACGAACATCAACCAGCTAATATACAAGAGCAGCAATACTTCGGTCCTGAACTGCAGTCTCTGCCTTTTCTTCTTGAGTCCTAGAAACAGCCGAAAGTATTTGGTCAACGGCCGTTAATGATTCACCTTAAGAGATGCAGTACGACGCACAATTCAGTCATTCCAGAGGCGACTGGCGCAGGCTAACTCTTCCTTGCTCAGGCTTACAAGCTTTGCTTCGTCAAGGTATTTGTAAACGATCAAATCATCACTTCTTCCATCTCCAAAACGCGGCGGCAAGGAGAGAAAAACAAACTGAATGTTGCTCTCTTCTCGCTCTCCGAGCAGACAAAACTCATAAATTTTGCCATCACTCGGTGACTTTAGTGCAACAAAAGCGTAATTGAACTCCTCCCACTTGCGAACTATCTCAATAGATTCGGTAACAGGTCTATCGTTGCTATCAAGAAAGAAAGCACTGGTAATTCTTGCCATGACTAAGTTAATCCTGTAAAAGTAGTCTGATGTAACATTTCAATTGCTTCAACCCAAGTTACCGGCTCGTTTCTCACCTCAATCTTATCGTCTTGAAGTTCAAGACCAAGCAAAAACAACATAAGCCGTTCTAACTGGTCAGAGCAACCTGAAAAAAGTTTGGCAGGTCGTTGAAAACACTTCAAGCCCGAGTAATTGAAGTTGCCTGTAATCTCAGCTTCTTCGATCATCAGCAGCAGCGACTTGCCCGCATCCGAATCATGTGACGAAGAAGCAAATCGGGTAGGAAGTACACCAGTCACTAGCTCAAAAAAGATAAGACCAAATGCCATAAGATCGTTTGGCTCAATACCTGGATTGTATGCAGGAGTAGTAATAGCCACGTCTACAGTCTGACCAGACATAAGTTGTAGCGGTCCAAAATGACCAGGATCAATAAGTACCAGGCCATCCGCTGAAAGTATTATGTTCTCTGGCTTAAGATCATGGTGTCGCCAGCCAGAACGATTTGCAGTCGAGACCACGGTTGCTAGTCGGCACGCAATATTCTTAGCGTCAAAGCCTGCTCGCCTACTCAGACAGCTTCTTAGCGTAGGGGCAGCCAAGAATGGCATCGACATCCAGCGTATTCCGGCTCTCCTAGAACAGTCAAGAAGCTGAACTATGTTTGGGTGAGAGTAGGATGATAAACTCTCCAACTGGGCAAGAAAGACACTGTTTGGGCATAGGCGCCAGTCAAGAAGACTCCCGTTTCGAGGCTTGAGTAGCTTTGCTGAGCCGCCAGTGTCAATTGCGGTGCCGGCCGCTTAATAGCTACCGATTCGCCATTGAGAACATTGAGGCCGTGGAAGATCTGAGAGTATACTCCGTCCTTCAGAAGCCCGTCGACGATGTAATCACCTACTTGCAGTCCAGTCAAATCAGTGCGCCCCGAGTTGGCAACGAAGACACGCTCGATATCAGTTTCTTCTCCCAATTCATCAACTGACTTCATGACTGTACCTCAATTCAACACTTATTCAACTCTTGAATAAAAAACGAAGATTAGCTATTGATCTGAATGGCGTGCGATTTCCCAGTCCAGCAGTTTAATCAATTCTCGCCTTTCCGAGCGATTCATCGCAGTGCTTTTGCCGCCTT
>LNEX01000575.1 GCA_001464165.1 bacterium Ga0077546 | reverse complement strand
GCATTGCTTGAGGAGGTGGCCACTTTAGATGCGATCGATTTTTCGGAACGCTCGGTGCAAGGCCTGGGTGGTTGGTATCCAGCCTGGTGCGACCCTGCGCAAGATCTGCCGTCTCGCTACGTTACCCCCAATGGGAATGCTTCGAACTTTGGGCGATGGCCATTCATTAGTTGGGACAGTGAGAACCAAATGCGGTGGCATTGGAAGGGTGATAGCAGCGGTCCGTAGCTTAGTCTGACGTTTAGATTCTGATAGCCGTGGTCTGGCTTCCGGCCAACAGAATTACAGCTGTTCTATTGCTTTGTTCTCCTCCATGGCTTTGCCTAGCCGCTCAACTGCTTCCGCTCCGCACATTTCCATTAAGTTCTCTTTTGCTTTGGCTCGGTTCTCTTTTGAGTCTGTGTGAACATAATCTCGGAGATTGCTAGCGAGCCTGAATCGATTTGACTTGACAGTTTCATTAACTTGCCATGTTTCAGCTTGTTCAAGAATCGGCTTACCATCAACTATCGGTGTTTTGTGGAACACGGTGGTTGTGTTGGGCGACTGCAAGCCCGTTACGCTCTGCTCGTCACCTGGGGTAGTGCACATGTTTGTGAGCCAAGCTTTGTAGGCCAGTTTGGCACTATGATCTTTTAGAAGCCTCTGCTCGACAAATTGAAGATATGGGTCTCTTCCAATATGAGAACACCACAAATTTCTAAAGGCCGTGTAGTAGCAATTGCTGTCAGTCTGTTGGTCTTCAGCTTTGGCCGAAATCGGGACAATCAAAAGTGCAGTTAAGAAAAAGAGATTGATAGTCCTTTTGATCATCCAGTGAAGTTTCCGTGGAGTACTTATGCAATTGACCGTTGGTGACAGCATTTTATCTCAAATCAAGCCGCTTCCTTCGGCGCCATATTTTCAGCCAGACTGATTCTCTGTGCATAAGGCGGATGAGTGTCGAATACACGCACTTGTAAGGTTTTCTTATTCTTGCGAAATTCATAGATTTTCGTCATCGCCGACCGGAAAGCAGTTGGATCACCCGTGGTTTCAATCGCGTATGTGTCAGCGCGCCGCTCAAACTCTCTGCTGACAAACCGCAAGAGCGCATGCGTGAACATTGTCATTGTCACGTAGATGAATAGCACGGTAACTGCGTTTATTCTGTCGCAAGAGAGAATAGACAATTGCGACAACTTCGTCACGATAAGTAGTGTCAGAGCCGTGTCGATCAGAGCGCCTAGGACACATAAGACCATTTGCACTTTAAAGTGCCCAAGCTTGAGATGACCGATTTCATGCGCAATAATCGAATCGACTTCTTTGTTGTTGAGCTCCTCCATAGTCACAGGACACATTAAGACTACGTTTCTTCCTCTAAAGGAGTATGCACAGCAGTTCTTTGCCATCGAGACTTTTAGGCTCGCAGACTCACGCATGTTAGCGCTAGCAAGATTCTTTCGACAATTTTCGTAGAAGTCTGGAAGATGCAGAACTCTCAAATCAAAGTCCTGCAATCCAGCGTTCACTACCATAGAAGAAATCCGATTCGATAGTCTCAAGTCCGAAGTCAGTTCGGAGCCCTTATCTAGTCGTATAAGATTGAGATGACTCACTCCCAGCCGCCATGCGATTGACAACATGGGTAAAGCTATCCACCAATGATGTGGATAGAAATGAATCAGATTGAGCACTGGAAAAATCGCAAACGCTGGGAGAATCACCGCGGCGATTAGACACAATGCTGCAATCAGATAGGTGCCTGGCCCATCCTGATTATCAGCTGAAGACGCAGGCTCGGTTGTGGAGGCAGGCGAAGATGACTCGACTGTCTCAGCCTTCAAGCTCAGCTCAATGATCGCCATTGCTACTGCTAGCACTGCAATAAGCGAGAAACTGCAGACAAGTGAACTTACTGCAGAAGATATCCACCAGTTGCTAATATTGGCGACAAGTTTCGACGTGAAATCGGCAGCATACCAGAGTCCTATAGCTAGGATGAGCGTGAAGCTGGAGAATCTCAATAACATCAAACAAGCTCGAACTATGCCTTTCACTTTCCGCTCCTCAATAAGTCAAGTGAGCGCTGCATCAATAGACCTGTTTCTACGCGAAACAGACCTCAAAGAAGAGCCAACTGCGGCTGCTTATTTGACTTGTTCAATTAACTACTTGATATCCAAATCGTACCGTATCTGATGGCAGACTCGATTCCGTCTTAATAGCGATTTTATAAATGCCGTACTCGCTTTAGGCGTGACGACCAGTAGTGCACAGTTTGGATTCAGGCGGTCCGGGGAAACAGAATTAAGGCTGTAGCACCAGATCTGGTATCCGGCGTAAAGATCAAAGCAGAGCGGCCGGGTCTTTCTTCTCAGTTAAATACTGCCGCACCAAAATCAGGTTGGGTATTTTTCCTGCCAGCAAAAATTCTACTGGTGAAACACCATTGAAAGGTGCTTCGCTAATTGGCTTGCGCAGCCAAATTTGTGAGTCTGTTCCACCGGGAAACATTTCTTGAACGTCTTTGTAAATGGCCATGATGAGAGTTAGCTTGAGCAGTTTGTCTTTGTCGAGAATGGCTGAACTAGGGATGTTCTTCCAGCTGGTGTAAGTACCAGAATTTGGTGGCATGCCGAGAAATGCTGTTTGTTCTTCAGCACTAAGATTCCACAATTCAGCAATTTTGAAATAGGTTTTGACCAGGGCTCCGCTTCTTACGTTTTTCTCTGATGTTATTGCCATGAAAATTACTCTCTGAAGCTTTGTGCTGTTTGTACTGTCTCGCGCTTAGTCGCGGAAAGCGATTTGCATGTTAACGCGCTAGTTGCTTCCCATCTTACCGCTATTGCCTGGCCTATATTTCCAGCGCCTGTATTTTTGCTGTCTTTCTTGTTTGTATTTGGTTGCTTTTCTTAGCTCCGTTTAAGTTAAATCTAGCCTTCGCGCGAGCTATCAAGTCAACATTAAACAGAGTTCTAGTAGAAAAGGGAAGAATGAACTCATAGAGCTTTATATAGCTTGAGTGATGCCAAGGGGAGTTGCTAGATATAAGTCTATCTTTCCCGCAACCCAACTTAGAGCGCGTATCTCAATCTGAACTAACTTCTTAACCCGCGACCAGAAATACATCTCCGATGTTGTATCTGTCCGCGTTGTCACATGTCTGCACTGCTTTTCCGTCACCCGTCAACCGTTCCCTCACCAGGAATCAGGAAGAAAAGCGCTGCGGCAATATCTCTCAACCAGTAGGCAGCAAGCTGCCATTACAGGAGAATATCACTATGGCTAAAATCGAAAATCTTCGCCGCCACCTGGGCATCACCCTCTACGGCAAGCCGTTGAGGCGCAAGCCCCGGTTCGGCATTTACGGTGGTCAATTCGACCCCATTCACTACGGGCACCTGCTCTGCGCCAACTGGACTCGCATGACCGAGAAGTTGGACAAAGTGCTGTTCGTCACCTGCGGCGAATCGCCCAACAACAAGCCCGATTCGCTCTCTGCCAACGACCGTCACGACATGGTGGTTGCGGCCACGGCCAACAACCCCTTCTTCGAGGCTTCGCGCAGCGACATCCGCCAGAACGGCACCTCGTACATGATCAACACGGTGCAGGGCGTCATCGATGAGTACGGCGAAGACGTCGATCTCTTTGTCATGATCAGCTCCGAGTACCTCAACCCCGACCACAAGTACTTCTTGCCCAAGTGGATCGGCGCTGACCAGCTCTTCGCCATTCCCCAGGTGCGCTTCCTCGTGTTCCCGCGTGAAGGCGTCACCGTCAAGCAGATCGAGGCTTGGGCCAAGCTCATCCCGCAGGCGCGCATCAAGGCACTCCATGCCCCCAGCCCGCCGCTGTCCAGCACCATGATCCGCCAGTGGGTGGCTCAGGGTCGCTCCATCTGGTATTCCACCCCGTGGAATGTCCAGCAGATCATCTACAAGAAGGGCCACTACATGAAGCCGGGCCAAGCGCCCTACAAGCATGAGGCCCCACCGGTGTCTGAGCTGAAGCGTGTCGGCATCTACCCCGGCGCCTTCGACCCCATCAACTACGGCGACCTGCTGCGTGGTGAATGGGCGCGTTGCGAGCACAATCTCGACCGCGTCGTCTTCGTCACCAGCGCTTCGCCGCCGAACAACCGCAAGATCACCGACACGGCCGAAGACCGGCACGACATGGTGGTTGCTGCGACGGCGGAGAACCCCTACTTCGACGCCTGGCGCAACGACATCGACAGCGGCAAGGTTTCGTACACCTTGCAGACTGTGCAAGAAGCTCGTCGCCGCTACGGCAAAGACGTCGAGCTGTTCGTGCTGCTGCGCTCTGACTATCTCGACCCCAAGCATCCCTTCTGCTTGAGCAAGTGGATGGGCGCCCAGGAGTTGTTCAAGGAGTGCAAGTTCATTGCTTTCCCCAACGACTGGAATCAGGTCGAGCAGACCAAGCAGTGGGCCAAGCGCATTCCCAATGCCAACATCGAAGTTGTCTACGCGCCCAGTCAGCCGGTTTCGGGCGACGACATCCGCGGCCTCGTGGCTTCGGGTGGTTCGACGCTCTACTGCCTGCCCTGGGATGTGCAGCAGCTGATCGCCAAGAAAGGCCTGTACGGGGCCGATCAACCCGCCGCTCACAAGGCGAAGGGGTAACAAATCACCGAGGAAATTATCATGAAACAAGCAGCTCGCAAGGGCGTTGTTCTCGGTGACTTCTCACCGGTGAACAAGGCTCAGATTCACATGATCGAGTTTGCCCGGCATTACGTCGACGAGGGGCAACTCACAATTGTCGTCGACGAGCACGCACAGGACACCATCCCAGTGGCCGTGCGTGTGGCCTGGTTGAACGAACTTTTCCCTGGTGTCACGGTCAAGCGCATCAAGAGCGCCACCTGGCACAAATCGGATGGCGCGGACTTTTCGGAGAGTCTGGTCAAAGGTCTGCGGCGCATCGTGCCGAAGAACGGCGGCCATATCTTCTGTCTGGAAGAGCGGGGTAAGCTGCTGGCAGCAAACCTCGGCGCCGCTTTCATTCCGGTTGACCCCAGCTTGATTGGCTTCACTGCAAGCGAGCAGGAGATTCGCAAGAACCCGCTCAAGCATTGGGAGGCCCTGCCTCCTTGTGTGCGGCCTTACTATGTGCGGCGTGTCTGTGTCTTTGGTCCGGAATCAACGGGCAAGAGCACTCTCGCCAAGCAGCTGGCTGAGCGCTTCGGCAGCGTCGCTGTGCCGGAATATGCCAAGACTTACATCGAGGCGCAAGGCAAAGAAATCGACGCCGGCGACATGCTGAAAATCGCTCGCGGGCAGTGTGCGTCTGAAGACGCTATGGCTCGCGAAGCGAAGAACGGTGTGTTGTTCTGCGATTCCGATTTGGTCACCAGCATCATCTGGAGCGGCCGCTTGGTAGGCACGGTGCCCGAATGGCTTCGCAACGAAGCTGACAAACGGCACTACGACCTGTACTTGCTCACGCACTACGATGTGCCCTGGGTTGACGATGTGCACCGCTACATTCCCAAGGAGAGCCCGGCGTTTTTCGATCGCTGTGTGCTCGAACTGGAATCGCGTCAGCGCAACTTCGTCCAAATCAAGGGCGGCTGGGATGAGCGGCTGGAGCTGGCGGTGAAAGCCGTTCAGGAGATGCTGGCTCAGTAATTTCTCACACTAATTTTGCAAGCCGAAAGGCAAATCCAGTAGGCCCTATGCGCAGTTCTTGCGCATAGGGTCTTAGCTGGACCAACCCGGAGCATAACTATGAGTAACACTAAGCATCCCGCTTGGTGGCAGTCGTTTTACGACGACACGCCATTCGAGCTCTACATGGTGCGCAGCAATGAGGCGGAGTTGGAGGAGTCAATCGCGTTTCTGCGCGAGAAACTTCACCTCACCGCTGGCGCCACCATCTTTGACCAATGCTGTGGCTTCGGTGCCATGAGCATTCCTTTGGCTGAGCGCGGCTTCCGTATGTTCGGGGCTGACCTCTGCAAGAAATATATTGTCATGGCCAAGCAGGCGGTGGGGAGCAAGAGCAGTTCCCCCAAGTCTGCCAAGACCAGCTCTGTCAAGACGGGCTCGGCTAAGGGCAAGTCGCGGAAAACTGCAAGTTCAACGGCCAAACTCGACGCCACCTTCACCGTGGCCGATGCTTTCGACTTCGTGCCCAGGGTCGCTTGCGATGCCGCTTTCAACTGGTACACCAGCTTCGGCTACGCCGACGAAGACGAGCAGAACATGAAGATGGTGGCGCGGGCCTTTGCCGCTCTCAAGCCCGGTGGCTACTACGCCCTCGATTTCTTGAACATGCCCATGATCATGCAGGCCTTCAAGACCTCCATGAGCACCACCTTGCATTCTCCGCAGGGCGACATCGTGCAGACCAGGAAGTGCAGCTTCGACCTCTACAAGGGCACCATGGAGCAGCATTGGACTTGGGCAATGCCCGATGGCAAGGAGCTGAGGCAGAATAGCACTTTGCGTGCTTACATGCCCTGCGACCTGGTGGCAATGTTCAAGCAGGTGGGCTTCGTCGATGTGCAGCTCTTCGGCGGCACCGATGGCAGCCCGCTCACGGCTGACAGTGGCCGCTGCATCGTTGTTGCTCGCAAGCCCACCGCCAACGACAAGTTGCGGCAGAGCATCTACGAAGGTGCCATCTTGCGTCGCGCGGCCACACCGGCAACCCTTCGCTTGGTGTCGCATGTAGTGGCTCAGCTCGACCGCGAATTTGGTACGGCTGTTCCTCATCGGCAGCTGCAATTCAGTCTGCCGCCTGATGAGCTTTACCAGCGCATGGGTAAGGTGCGTCGTTCTGTTTTCGCCAGTGCGGAAACGCAAGCCCTCGTTCGTGCTGTCATGGCTGAGCAGGGATTTGAGCCAGAAGCCAACGCTCTTGACTCCGCCCGCTTGCGAGCGGTCACGGATGGCGGCCATGAAAACCCTCTGGCGGCTGCGGCCTACAGCGCTCACCGCGACACCTGGTATGCCAATCCACAAGCTCAGATCAACTGGTGGATTCCACTCTACGACGTCAGCGAAGGTGAGACCTTTGCTTTCTTTCCCATGTATTTCGACAAGCCTGTGGCCAATGATTCGGCTGCTTTCGACTACGACAAGTGGTCTGAGCAGGTCGGTTTCCAGAGCACCGGCGCCGCCTCTTCGGTGGTGCCCGCGGTTTACCCGGCAGCAACCGAAAAGTTTGATCGCAGAGGCATGGTGCCGTTTGCCGCCAAGGCCGGAGAGATCATTCTCTTCGCCGCCTCGCACTTGCATCAGACCTGCAAGAACGTCAGCGGTGCAACCCGCTTGAGCGTTGATTTCCGCACCGTGCACGTAGGCGACCACGAAGCCGGTTTGGGCGCGCCCAATGTCGACAACCAGTCCACCGGTTGCGCTCTCGTTGACTATCACAAGGCGTAAAGCGTGCTGCTGTCACGATGCTTGCGCCCGTCTTTCACTCTCTATCTCTCACTGATTAGCTTCACTCTCAAGGAGGTGACCTATGAAAACGGCAAAGGCGAAAGCCAAACCTGATATAACTCCGCGGCCGCTCCTTGAGCTGCTCGCCATGATCGAGCCGGAAGACCATCCGCACCTTCGTGACTTCGAGTACGAAATAGATTTGGCCTGGGAGCAGTTTCGCAAGGAGCACCCTCTGGGCTTGCGTCAAGATGAGCTGAACTTCGACATGGAGGCCGCGGGAAAAGACGAGGGCGTCTGTGTCGTTCTGGCCAAGAAGCTTTACGCCACTGGCAAATTCGCTGCCTACTGCGATTCTTTCTACGGCGAAAGTCACAACAAAGCCAAGGCCTGGCAGGCAGCGGAACCAGACTTCGAGGTACTTGGTGCTCTTTTGCAAGAGCGCTTTCACGACTTTCGTCTGGCCTGGCTTTCTCGTCATCTCACTTCGGCCGAGATTGTGCGCGGCATCCATGAACGCAGTTTCTCCGGCCGCATCGACGACGACGTCTACAAGCATCCGCACTACATCTACGCGCACAAACTCGCTCTCTCGGCCTGGCACTGGTACACCAAATGCGAAGGCAGCAAGGTGCCCTGGTCGCGCGTGGTGCAGTTTCACAAGTTCTTCAAGGCCTTCGATTTCGCTCTGGAGGGCTTTGATGTCACCATCGACCACTCGCACTACTGGTGCAACAAACGTGGTTCTGGTGAATACACGGGCAAGCTCACTGACCCGGTTACTGGTGAGCGCATTGCCGGCACCTGGCTCGATGGCGAGTTCGGTTTGATCATCAGCCGTGGTGGCGTGCATCTGCTCACCTTGGGCGTCTGCACCACCGCCGCCGGCATTCTCGTCAATCAGATTCAGCTGAAGAAGAAGAAAGGTAACCGCTGGCTTTTCCAGCTGCCCAAGCCTTACTTCGAGTATGCCCTGGAGAGGCTGCTGGCTGCCTGCGCCAAGGCTGAGCTGCCGCTCTTCCTTGTCACTGGTGCCAGTCATGCCGACGAACTCGGACGGGTGCACTCGGAAGCTCTCAAGGAAGACCCGACCATTGCCCCGCGCATCAAGGCCATCTACGACCAGCCCCTCAAGGACTGCAAGCGTGTTGGTCGTCGCTTCAAGGTCAGCAGTCTGGCCTATCGTCGTGTCGTAGAAGTGTTGCCAGCGGCTGCTTAGAGCAGCTCTGACCAGTTAGGGACCGTAGAAATTCCGCGAACCCAGTCAGTTAAAAAACTTCCAAATTCAAAAAAACACAAGGAACGTCTTTATGTTGCTCACATTTTTGTACACGGTTGCTGCTCTGGCCTCACTCGTTGGCGCCATTGCCGCCGTTCGCTATCCCTTCACCTGTCGGGCCTTAGAGCGTCACATCGCTTCTGAGCGGCCGGACTTCAAGACCGATGAGGTCGCCAGCAAGGAATGGAACACGACTCGTTGGGCCCTCGACAAAGTGCGCTTGCGCACGGGGCTGACCGGGATTTGCACCTATGCCGTCGGCATGGTGGCATTGATTCCCCTGCAAAGCATTCTCAAGTCTGCTGATCCCTCGTCTGCGCCGATGGTGTTCATGCTCGTGCTTACTGTCGCGCTGCTGACAGTCGGCATCACTTCTGTCTTTCACAACGGCCGCCAATCAGATATCGACATGAAGCGCCGCTTCCCGTCGATGCGCTGAACGCCGCCAATCTTGAAAAGAGGTCTGTATGTCATTTCACAAAGGTCACGGGCATTCGCCTGGTGATGGGCATGGTCATAAACATGGTGATCATAAGCACGCTCATCGCCCTCATCACGATTTTCGCAATCAGAATCGCACCAAGCTCTGGATTGTGCTTCTGCTCACCCTCTCGTTCATGGGCGCAGAAGTCGTCGCTGGATTGTACACCGGCAGTCTTGCTCTTCTTGCAGACGCCGGCCATATGTTCAGCGATGCTGCCGGTATAGGGCTGGCGCTCATTGCTGTCTGGTTTTCTGGTAAGCCTCCTTCGCTGTCGCGAAGCTACGGCTACTACCGCACCGAGATTTTGGCGAGCATGGCCAACGCTTCTATGCTCTTGGTTATTTCGCTCTGGGTGCTCTACTCGGCTGGCGTGCGTCTCTTTGATCCTACCGAAGTAGTTTCGGGGCCGATGATTTGGGTCGCTCTTGCTGGGCTTGTTATCAACGCATTCTGTGCAAAAGTTTTGCATAGCTCGGCGGAACACAATCTCAACATGAAAGGCGCTTATCTGGAAGTGGTCAGCGACATGATCGCCAGCGCCGGAGTGCTCGTTGCTGCATTGATCATCAAGTTTACCGGTTGGTTCTGGGTGGATGCAGTGGTCAGTGCCGCCATTGGTCTGATGATTCTGCCGCGCACCTGGCAGCTGTTGAGCGAGTCGGTCAATGTTCTTATGGAGGGCACACCCAGTCGCATCGACTTGGGTCAGCTCAAGGATGAGCTGAAGTCTGTTGCCGGCGTGGTCGATGTGCATGACTTGCACGTTTGGACCATTACCTCTGGTCTCGACAGCTTGTCGGCTCACATCAGAGTCGATAACAGTGTTTCGTCTACAGCAGTGCTGGAGGCCATTCACGAATTGCTGGAGCACAAGTTCAGCATTCAGCACAGCACAGTGCAGCTGGAATCAATCGACTGCAAACGAGATTGCCCCTGCGCACCGGCGAAGCAGTGCCCCTAGACAGTGAAGCTCCCTCAGTCTGTGCAACATTCTTAGGGCTAGCAGCAGCATAACCTTCGTGCAGGGCAAAAAGAATTGGAGAGAGGGGGCAACCCCTCTTTTCAATTTTTGGTTTTGATAACTATAAGCTGTAGTGTAATTTTGGCAAATTTTTTTGAGTGAAAATGAGCATAGCGAAGCAAAGAAAAGAATGAAGGGAGAGAACAATATGTTCTCCCCCTTCATTTGCAGCACAGGCATAGAAGCCGTCGGGGTTACGGAATCACTTTGGCAGGTTCGTGGCCGGGTCCGAAGTAGCTGCGGATGGCGTCTTCCATCAGCGACTCGGACAGCAGCGGATTGTTGATCAGCAGACCAACCTTGCCATTGGGGT
Organism: bacterium Ga0077546; assembly: GCA_001464165.1. The sequence continues at coordinate 9,940 of LNEX01000575.1, read as the reverse complement.
TGTAGACCACGTAGTACGGGTCATCCTGCTTGGGCAGGGTGAAGCCGAGCTTGGTCGAAATGTCGCCCTGGTCGAGGTCGACCAGCACAAAATTGACGCGACCAGCATAGAGCTGCGACTCGTAGGCGAAGCGCTGGAACTGCGTGGTGACGTTCTGTGGGCCGCGGTTGCGATAGGCCATGATGAAGGTGGGCAGACCAGGCTGGATGACCAGGCGGTCGACGTCGCCGACAGTGACGTGGTAGACCGGCGGCTTGATCTTGAGGAAACGAGTGATTTCAGCGCGCAAGCGATCGCTCGAAATCGAATGAACCGCTTCTTCGACGCCGCCCTTGAGGTCCTTCACCGTGCCAATCATGAGCGGGTTGTTGTTGATCAGCAGAAAGTACGGACCGTGGTCCCAGGTGGTGTTGTGGCTGATGTCGCTCCAGGTCTTGGGATACTTGGCCTGGTCGAGACGATAGAACTTGATGGCGCCGGTGTAGTTGTGGCTGTCGCGGGCGATCAGCTCGAGTTGCGCCTTCTGGGCCAGACTGTTTTCCTTGCTCGAATAGGCGACGACCACCGCCTTGTCACCCTGCTTGAGCAGAAGCTGTTCGGCGTTGCTGTCGGTCAATTCTTCGAGCTTGAGAATGGCGTCGACGTTCTTCAGCGGCGCGCTCTGGCTCGAAGCGGGCTGATTCGGGTTGGAGCCGGTGGCAGCTTGTCCGCAGCCTGCGATGATGCTGGTGGCCAGAACGATCAAGCCCATGGTGACTAGTTTGAATTGAGACATAGGAGTTCCTTTCAGATATTCGATCGGTTGGTCAGACCAGACGATTAAAGATAGCAGGCTAGACAAATCTACTGGCCGAAGCGCGAGGCTTAAGCGAGAAGAGTTATTAGCTATGACCTGAAGAAAGATGTTTTTGGGGAGAGATGCCTTGTTTGTTTTTTTAGAAGAAAAGATAATTAGTTCTAGCAAGCGGGATGGTAGAAATTCAAAGCCTTTGGCGGGCAATGTCTTATAACTCAATTAAGTTTTCAAGAGGCATTCGCGCTAGCTCTGATAGGAATGCTGAAAAGCTTTGCTGTGTATAGGTTGGCGGATGTTTATCAGACTTCGAAAATAGCGCCCCAGCATAGCCTCCTGGTGGGTTTCATTAACTCAGTATTAGCAGAAGATTTTTCTACCCAGCAGGTATTTTTTGCAGTAGTTAAGGCGATTAGTCGTGAGGTCATTTAAGGCCATTTCTCTAATAATGCTCAGTGGCAGGTCGAGATTTACCGCGCGCACTTTGCCGCCGAGACTATAAATTTTCAGAGTAGCGTCGCCTAAAGCCCCGTCAATAATATATTCCATGACTGGTTGCCAGACGTTCTCACACAATACTTCAATACTGGCGACGTAAGCTGTAGCGTCCACGGCAGACTGTTCGCCAATAACTTTCACCCGGCTGGTTTCTTCTAGCTCTCTTACTTGTTTGGCTTGATTGGGGTGGAGAATGCGGCTTGTTTCGGACACCTGCCCTAAGTGTGCGATAAGCTGGACTGCTAGTGTCTTCTCGATGGAATTTTCGTTTGTAGCCGAAGCACTGGCAGTAAATATCGATGGGGGAACGGCCTGCGCCATTGCCAGAGTGTCGTTCTCTGATTCATATTCAACATCGCAATTTGTGTCCTTCTCTACCGACTGAGCTGGCTCTGGCTTCAGGTCCAGCTTCAGGTCAACAGTTGTCTCTTGTTGTTGTTGGTTTTGTTTGACCGACTGCCGCAGGGAGCGAACGGCCTTAGGCGGCGCACATTTGAAGCTTAGATAGGGCTTGCCTCCTTCGAGTTTTTTACGACGGAATAGAGCTATTTCTTCTTCTGTGGGCAAGAAGATTGTGCTTCCTGGGATGAATTCGAGATAGACAACACCGGCTCGGCGTTCCTCTCGCCAAAAGCCCTTGTTGATTTCGTAGATAAGCTCTGCAAGGCTTCTGTCTGCCAAATACTGCTCTGCCAGCGAATCAAGAGTATCGCCCTTAAGTACCAAGCAACGTCTTTGCTTTTCTGGTTTGTAGACGGAAGTTTTCTTGCCTGCGCCGGTGGTGGGTTTTCTCGTGCGTTCTTTGCGCCTTTTCTCAATTAGGGCTTGGAGAGCATCGCTCATTTCTTTCTGAGAGGGTCCACCGGTTACCTTGTTGCCGGCATTATTGGCAGCGTTGTTGTTGGAGCCATTGCTCTTCGTTGCTCTGCCATTTTCATGTTCTTTGTCGGTAATTTCAAGAGGTGGAAGGTCGAATGGTTTTGGAGTTATAGTGCCGCCAATCATACCGGCAACACTAGGGTCGATAACCTGGCCATTGGCAGTGTTACTGGTTCCTGTTCCTGTTCCTGCTCCTGAATTAGAGCCAGCACCGCCATTGCCGCCGGCGCCAAAGACTTTTGCACTGGTAGCGGTAGTTGTTTTACCGTCGTCATCACCTTCTTCAGTCTCTGATTTTTTGACCTTGGTACCAAGAGGGAATCTAATTTCAGCGTTAACTGAGACTGCATCAGCCTTGGCTGGAGCTACCCCTTCGCCTTTGTTTCCTACTCCTGAGCCTGGTTCAGTTTTGGTGTTTGCGGCAACACTAATAATGCTGCCCTTGGTTGTAGCCATTGCACTAGTGTCGACCATTGCTGCGGTGCCATGACCGTTGGTGAAGGGTTTGGTAGTTTCAGTTTGATGACCGAGCATTCGACCATTGATGGCTGCGGCAAGTGCCGCTGATAGAGCGGTTGTAGGTTGGTTGAGTTGATTGAGCTGGGTTATCTGTCCTATTGGACCGATCTGACCATGTTCAGTTCCGAGGGCTTTCGGTGCAGTGGAGTTCGCTGCTGTCTGAAGGTTGTCTAAAACGCGCATCGTTGGTTCTGCTTTTGCAGTTAGTTCTTTGGCAACCGCAGAGATATTTGCGATTGTCGCAATCGCTGCGTCAGTCCGAATCGTGGATTGAGGATTTGAGTCAATGATGCTGACCGGCTTGGTACCGCTTATTTGGTTCGGGGCTGAGACAGTGTCAGCTCCCGCGGCAGAGGCTGCTAGTGGCGTTGTAATAGAAGGTGAGACCTTTGTAACTGGAACAATTGGTGCAGCAGTAAATGACTCAGCAGAAATTGTTTTTCCGTTCTTTTCGACAATTCCATCTGGTCGAAGAGAAGCTGAAGCGACGCTTTGGAAGCCTGATACTTGGCTGGTTGAAGCTACTTCAACTTTCGCTCCAGGAGTGCTTTCTTTCACCACAAGATCGCTGGCTCTGATGACAGGTACGCCAGATTTGTCAACTGTTTGAACGGTGCTTGTCTGCGCCACTTCAGTGCGAGTTGATTTCTGCGGAACTGCTTCAAAGCCACTGGCTGACTTGTTGCCGCTGGCCGGAGCCGTTGCAGTAGTTTCGACTCTTGCTGGAGTTGATATTGGTGTTGATGTTGTTTCAGCAGTGGTGGCCGCAGGGGCGTAGACCGCTCTAGTAACTGGAGCAATTTGTGTGACAACTAAGGCTTCGGCAGAGACAATCTTGCCACTCTTTTCGACAATTCCATCTGGTCGAAGAGAAGCTGAAGCGACGCTTTGGAAGCCTGATACTTGGCTGGTTGAAGCTACTTCAACTTTGTTGTTTGGTGTAGGAGTTGAGGTAGTATTCTCAATGCGAGCGGAAGCTGAATTTGCATCTTTTGCAACGAGTGTTGATGTTAATGTTGCTGCTGCAGTGTCTTTTGCTGGCGCAACTGGACTGCTCAAATCTCTGGCCAAAGTTGTGCTTGCGGCCAGAGGTGCTGGTTCTATTTTCACTCCAGGAGTGCTTTCTTTCACCACAAGATCGCTGGCTCTGATGACAGGGACACCAGATTTGTCAACTGTTTGAACGGTGCTTGTCTGCGCCACTTCAGTGCGAGTTGATGTCTGCGGAACTGCTTCAAAGCCACTGGCTGGCTTGTTGCCGCTGGCCGGAGCCGTTGCAGTAGTTTCGACTCTTGCTGGCGTTGATATTGGTGATGATGTTGTTTCAGCAGTGGTGGCCGCAGGGGCGTAAACCGCTCTAGTAACTGGAGCAATTGGTGTGACAACTAAGGCTTCGGCAGAGACAATCTTGCCACTCTTTTCGACGACGCCGTCTGGTCGAAGAGAAGCTGAAGCGACGCTTTGGAAGCCTGAACCCATTAGCACCGCATCAGGAGAGGCCGCTATTGCCAACTTTTTCAATACAGATTCGCCGTTTCGCACTGCGCCATGTGCTTCAATGCTTTTCTGCCGTGTGGAGTCACTAGAAGATGAACCGGGCTCGTGATTGACTAATTCAATCTGCGGTAATTTGTTTGGCTTACAACCTGAGTCATTGCTTCCGGCATAGCTCGTTGTGCAAGAATAGGCGCTTACTTTGGCCCAAGGGTCGCCGCCGTCTTGCGTGTCTTTGTCTCTCTGATCGTCCCCATTCTCTTTCGCTTCAAGCGAATGTTTGCGATCGTGCTTAGTCAAGCCATCACCGTCAGTGGTGGCTCTTGAATGACCCATCTCGTTACCCTTTTTTACGCGCACGGTTAGTCAAGGTTTGCAAATAGTCAATAGACCATTCACTTTCGCAAACCGCTCGTGTATATGTTCGATATAGCTATAGGTATTCAACCACTAGGGGAACTCCCCCAAACCCTTGCTGAGATTAAATCAGCGGCTTTATAGTGTTGACAACAGAGTGTGTCCGATAAGGTAAAACGAAAGGTGGTTCACTGTTGTTAGAAACGTCATGGGCTATGGTTTGTAATTTCTAAACCCAGTGAGATGAATCTTGATCAGAAACGAAACTTTTACGGGCTAGACTTTACTGACCAAAGTCCGTTTCTATTCACTAAGCCCTTTTACGAGATCTTCAAGGGCCTGCCGATTCTTCTGCGAGACTATTACTTCTTTTAGATTTTCGGTGCGCTTGTAACCCTTTGGATAATCAAAATCACTGTGTTTGTAAGGAATTTTTTTCCATTCGGTGAGGTACTGGTAGCAATTATCGGACGGTTTGCCACGAAGGTTTTTCACCGACAGCCAGGGAATTGCTTTCTGTAGTTTCGCTCTATCCTCACTCTGTGGCGTTGCTTTTGCTACTGCTTGCTCTCTTCGAACGATCTTTAAGGGTATGGCTTCAATTGCCGGTGTGCGAAAGTATCTGGAGACTATGTCGTTTACTTGAGGGGCCGTCTTTAGCCCTTCAGCTACCCACACGATGGAACCATCGTTGAGTTGATATTTTAGGCAATTGAGGCCTAATAGTTTCTCTGGCCCTAAGACTGTAAATTTTGCTTTTTTTTTCGCTTTGGTTTCGGTATTGTTTGAGAGCATCGATGATGGATCAAAGTGCTCTAGTGCGCCTTGCCATTCAATTTTTTCGCTGTCACGAAAACAAGAGACTTTCCAGTTTGGTGCTTTAGCCATTACAACTCCGCCATTTGAGGTGTTAATTATTTTGATGGCGTTAGGTGCAACGAAATAACGATACTTGCCACTGCCAAACTGCTGGCAATCGAATATCCAGACTGGGTCATTGTTAGGTGTGGCATGAGCAGCTAAGTGAAATAAACCAGAGATGGATAGTAACAGCGCTAAAGCGACCTTTGTTCTTGGGTTTCTTATTGGATTTCGTTCCACGAAGTCTCCTTTTGCCGAACCAACACCATTGGCTGCCGCGAACAAATACTATAGTAGTTCTAGCAGATCTGGCGCGATCGCAAAAGGAATCTGCCGAAATTAGATGAATCATCTAGGTGGCCTTGTTGCCACTCTTGTTGGTGCCGAATGTGGTGAGCTATCGCTATTTGTAAGTTCTGTCAGCGTTGGCTCTGGCCGTGTCAGCGGCATATTGTGCGCTGTCTGCGGCCGCTCTAGCCGTGGCATAGCAACTTCGTGTAGCGGCATCAGCATTGGGTGACTGTGCTTTGTAATAGGCGGCATCAGCTTCACGGCGAGCTGCTGCTGCTGCATAGTAAGCCGTGTCAGCATTTTGTGACCGCGAGTAGTGATCGCCATAGTAAGAGCTAGAGGCAGCGTTGCGGGCGATTCCGGCTTGAGTTTGAGCGCGACTGGCATTGCCTCTGGCGTCGCCAGAGCTAGAGTCAACCGAATCGCCAAACATAGTTTGGAAAATGCTAGGACGACCAGAGCGGTTTTGTTGCACCGCTTGTTGCGCCCTTTGCTGCTCCTGTTGTTGTCCTTGGCTGCCATTCATCCACTGTCGAGCACGATTGATTTTTGCAAATGGGCTCTGACTTGTTGCTTGCATGCCTGGCATTGACTGAGTCGGGGCCATTTGGGGCACAGACCTGCTCGGCTGCCAGTTATTGTTGCCCTGGTTCATGAAGGGGTGCTGCATAACCGGACTCTGGTTGAAAGGAGCCGCTTGATACTGGCCGCCATTACCTTGCGGGGATGCCACCGAGTAACCAGAAGAACTTTCAACTGAGTTGAGCATTTGCTCAAGCTGCTGAGTGCTGTGTTGTGCAAAACCTGGCGCCGTACTCGATAGTAGGCTGAGGCAGCCCACTATTAGCAGTTGCAATCTGTGTTTGGCTAGGAATCTGGGCATTGTTGTGACCACTATCTAACTTCTATGAACTATTCTTTCTATCCTTCAATAATGTTATTCCACCTAAACTCGATTAATAAAGCTTCTAGGGAAATGCTTGCTCAGCAAGTGTTTATTTCTTGGCAAGTTAATAGCACTGATGGAGAGGTATATAGGCTTTGTTGCTAACTATGGGCTGACGGATAAAACACTGCCAATGAAATTTAATGGTCGCATTTTTAAATATGGCGGTTTTCACTTCACTCTACTTGCCGTTTTTTTTACGACTACTGCATTGCCTGGGATGGCTTTAGACCAAGTGGGCTTGCCTGAGTTTCAACTAGCAAATGGTGAGAAATTTTGCGCTGGTAAGGCCTTTGCTGTGCGCTGGTATCGCGGCCGTTCGCTGCTCCTGATGCCTCTTCATTTGCTGGTTTCTGAGTCTGGCTATCCTAACTCTGTTAGCCCTGCTGAGCTGGCTAGTGGAGTTGCTAAATTGCAGGTTTTAGACCTGTCGATGCGTTCGATCTTAGCCACAGCAGGGAAGCCGGTGTTGAAAACTGGCGCCTCTACGGGGCAGAACACGGGCTCTATGAGCGGAGACTTGATGGCTTTCGAATTGCCTTCTTCGTCCAGGCTAACGCCGTTCGATTTGTTGTTTGCTTTGGCACCAGCTGGAACAAAAGTGACAATTCTGTCAAAGGCGAGTCAATCAAGCTCTAGTCTCACAAGCTATAGAGGCACCATTACTGGCGCTAGTCGCACTGGCTTGATTATCAAATTGAATTATCCACTTACGGCTCTTGCGTCTAGTGGGGCGCCTGTGGTAGACGCTCAAAACAAAGTTGTAGGAATGGTTGTAGGTGTTGAAGACGATGCTCGGACAACCATTGTGGCTATACCCTCAAGCACCATGATCAGCCGCATTTATGCTGATACGGGTAAATGACTATTACCACTATCAGTATTAGGACTAGGGCTATAAGTTACGATTCACTTATAGCTGCTCCTTGATAGCTTTCATCAGGTTCTCGTATGACATTGCCTTTTGATAAGCATCACTTCCTCTCTGCAATTTGTCCATATAGGCCTTGCTTGAATAGCCGTTGATCAGTTCTCCTTTTTGTGTCGCTTGATTGTTTCCGTCGAACGAGAATACACCCGTAGCCGGGAAGCCCTCTTTGAATATGTCCATAGAAATGCCGTGTTGCGCGAGCATTTTTTCAGTTTCAGCGCTGTTGGGATCCATATTCAAAATGGTGGCTTTGCCAGTGAGTTCTTTGGCCATTTCAGGTAGAGCCTCTGCTTGTTTATTGTGACAGGGGCCACAGTTGACTGGCTCGAAATTGATAACTAATGGCTTGCCAGTTCTTTTTGCGTGCTCTCTAGCCTGGTCGAATAGATTTTTGTTTCTCTTGTCAAAATTAGAATCGTTGCCTTGTTCGCGCTCTTTGTTTAGAGCTTGTTTTTCGGCTTCGCTCATGCCATAAACTTCAGGCTCTTTTTTCTCACTGCTTGAAGTTGGCTTCTCAGCTGCGTCTGACTGTTTGCTTGCTTCAGTCTTTTCATCGCTTGTTTTGGCATCACTTTGTTGGGCTGTCTCCTCTGTTAGTTTGAACTGACCTTGGTGCGAACCTGTGAATTTCTTGGCGTACCGACTTTGGTCGCTTAGGCTCTCTTGAATGTCTCCGCCCCAATGGGTGCTGACCACTCGGTCGACCACTGGTTTGCCTCCTTCACCTGGTTTCACTGACTGTAGGCTGGTGAATGCTAAGTCAGAACCATTGGTGTTTTGTTGAATCCAGTCTTGCCATTTTTTTGCATGCGTCGAGTTGGGATTGTTTTTTACCTGCTCGTTGACTTTGTCTTTGTCGATATAGACGAATTGCATGCCAGGATTTTGCTCTTTCATCTTAGTCATTTGATCAAGCAATTTCTCAGTATCTTTAGTTGACTGTGAGCCAATTATAAATGCTACACCCTGACCCTCTGCCGCTGCTTTTTTGACCGCCTCATGGGCGTTCGTATGATCATAGGCAGTTAGTTTAGAAACCGACCGATCATAGCTTTCGCGATTGGCAAATTTGTTATCGCTCGGATAAATGACACGACCCGATTCAGCCCCTCTCTGTGGGCTGTAGGTATCTCCACCTTGATTTGGTGCTCGTGATTGATCGTAAATTTGGAAACCAGGATCGTGAAAATTACCACGATATTGGTATTGCATGTTATTGAAATTGCGGTTGTCGAGCCTTTCTTGAGCTTGACTATTTTGAAAGTTTGGATTCACAAACTGTGAATCGAATCGGGGCGTCTCGTATCTTACGGGCCCACAATCTTGACGAGGTCCTCAGCCCATGGTTTTGCCCTCTTGCCTCGGTAACTTGATTTACTCAGACTAACTGCTAATTGTTTCAGACTTGTTGCAGCAATTGAGAGGGGGAGTTAGAAGTGATGGTTTATCGCTGTCGCAATATATTCTCAAAAATGGCAAATTCCCAGAGCAAATAAGAGAACTGTTCCGGCTGTTAAGTAGCACTGCTCAATTTTGTTCAACCCTCCAATCAGGACCGATTGACTCTGCCTCGCCTTGTCTATTAATTTTGTACTATCACTAAGCATATTATAAAATGTAGTAGAAAAAATGAAAGACAAAAGCTTCGAGATTTGAAAACAAAAAAACAGCTACGAAGGTAATGGCTTTGCTGGTTTTAGATACAGATGAAGTTACAGAATCTGCAAAAAAAAGTGAGAGCAAGAAAAGCCTTTTGGGCCTTCCTTGCTCACCACGACAGCAAGCGCTGGTGTTACTTGCTGTTATCAATGCCCTAGCTCAAGACTATTGTTTTGCTGTCTGTCAGACGCTTGCCTGTCCGTCCCTTCAGGCTATGGTGACGCCCTTGCAGAGGTAGACATCCTGGATGGCGTTGAGGAGAATGACACCGTCCTTCATGTCTTTCTGAAAGGCCTTGCGCCCCGAGATCAGACCCATGCCGCCGGCACGCTTGTTGATCACTGCGGTCTTGATCGCTTGGGCCAGATCGTCTTCGCCGGAAGGTCCGCCGGAGTTGATCAGGCCCTGGCGACCCATGTAGCAGTTCACCACCTGGTAGCGCGTCAGGTCGATGGCGTGCTCGCTGGTGAGGTCGGAGTAGACGCGCTTGTCGGTCTTGCCAAACTTGAGCGCATCGAAGCCGCCGTTGGTTTCGGGCAGCTTCTGCTTGATGATGTCGGCACCGATGGTGACACCAAGGTGGTTGGCCTGGGCGGTCAGGTCAGCGGCGGTGTGGTAATCGACACCGGCTTTGCCGTCCTTGCCGTCGACCTTGAAGGCGTTGTTGCGCAGGTAGCACCAGAGAATGGTGACCATGCCGAGGCGGTGGGCT